>JAKCEK010000092.1 GCA_021838005.1 Actinomycetes bacterium | reverse complement strand
CGCAAGATCGGGGGTCTCGAAGAGGGTCGGGTGACCTTCGAGGGGCGGCGGGTCGACCTCCGGCGCTTCGAGCGACGGCCCGGTGAGCTGCTGCTCGCCGAGGACCTGCTGGCCCGACACCTCATCAACCTGGTGCGCGGTCGGCTCATCATCGCCAACGAGATCGAGATCGCCGAGGTGGACGGCCGCTGGGAGGTCGTCGGTGTCGACCCGAGCCCCCGCTCGTTCCTTCGCCGACTCGTCGGGCGTAGCTCGGCGGACACGTCGGGCCGAGAGTCGATCGTCGACTTCGCGTCGATCGAGCCCTTCGTGAGCCACGTGCCCACGGCCCGGCTGCGCATCCCGTACCGCAAGCTGGCCCGGCTCCACCCCGCCCAGATCGCCGACCTCGTCGAGCAGGCCAGCCACGAGGAGGGCGAGGAGATCATCGAGGCGGTTGGCCTCGACCGTGAGCTCGAGGCCGACGTCTTCGAAGAGCTCGACACCTCGCACCAGCTCGAGTTCCTCGAGAGTCGCTCGGACGCCGAGGCCGCCCGCCTGCTCGCGCGCATGGAGCCCGACAACGCGGCCGACCTCATCACCGAGGTGGACCAGGAGCGGCGCCTGCCGATCCTCGAGAAGCTGCCGCCCGAGCAGCAGTCCAAGGTCCGCCAGCTCCTGTCCTACAACGCCGACACCGCGGGCGGGCTGATGAACACGGACTTCGTCTCGGTGCCGGCCACGGCCACGGTCGGGGCGGCCCTCGAGGCGGTGCGCGACTCGACGGCGCCGGCCGCGAGTGTCCAGGCCGTCTTCGTGGTCGACGAGAGCGGCCAGCCCCTGGGGGCGGCGACGATCGCCGCGCTCGTGCGGGCCCACTCCGACGACCTGGCGCTCGCCGCCGCGCGCAGCCCGCTCGCCCACGTGCACGCTCACTGGGACGTCCTGCGCGTGGCGCGCAAGATGAGCGACTTCAACCTCACGGTGCTGCCGGTGCTCGACGACGAGCACCAGCGCATGGTCGGCGTCGTCACGGTCGACGACCTGCTCGAGGAGCTCCTGCCCCAGGGCTGGCGCGCCGACTTCGGCCCGAGCGCGGCGGAGGAGTGACGGTGGTCACGGCCCGCGCTCTCGTTCAAAGGGGGTCCCACTGAAACCCCCGAGTACCGCCCCCGGGACGGACCCGACCCTTAGGCGACCCACCGCGAGAGACCCGCACCGCTAGGCCTCCGCGTGGTCGGCGCGACCACGTAAGGAGGTGAGATGCCGCACGAGCCGACGACCGAACACCAGATCACCGGCGCCTTCGGGACCATCCGCGCCCACGACGAGGCGCCCCGCAAGGGGGCTCGCGCGCGCCTCCTCACCCTGGTGGCCATCCTCGGGCCGGGGCTGATCGTCATGGTCGGCGACAACGACGCGGGTGGAATCTCGACCTACGCCCAGGCCGGCCAGAACTACGGCTACACCCTGCTCTGGACCCTGCCGCTGCTCATCCCGGTGCTCGTGGTGATCCAGGAGATGGTCGCGCGCCTGGGGGCGGTGACCGGCGTCGGCCACGGCCGGCTCATCCGCGAACGCTTCGGCCGTTTCTGGGGCAATACCTCGATCTTCTCGATCCTGGTGCTCAACTTCCTCATCATCGTGACCGAGTTCATCGGCGTCTCGCTGTCGATGGAGTACCTCGGGGTCCGCCCGCTCGTCTCGGTACCGGTCGCCGTGGTGGTCCTGTTCGCCGTGACCGCGACGGGCTCGTTCCGGCGCTGGGAGCGGTTCATGATGCTCTTCATCGCGGTCAACTTCGTGATCGTCCCGCTCGCCGTCGTCTCGCACCCCGTGTGGGCTTCGGCCCTGCACCACGCGGTCGTGCCGTCGGTGCGCGGCGGGGCCAGCTCGGCGGCGGTGCTGCTCGTCATCTCGATCATCGGCACGACGGTCGCCCCCTGGCAGCTCTTCTTCCAAGAGTCCAACATCGTCGACAAGCGCATCTCACCGCGGTGGCTGAACTACGAGCGGGTCGACACGATCGTCGGCGCGTTCGTGGTGGTGGCGGTGGCCTCGGTCATCGTCGCGGCGTGCGCGGCCGGGTTGGCCGGCCACGGCGGCACCAACGCCTACACGAGCGCCCTCGGGGTCGCCCGCGGCCTGCGTCGCTTCGTCGGGCCGGCGGCCGGCGCGATGTACGCGATCCTCCTGCTCAACAGCTCGGTCATCGGTGCGGCCGTCGTGACCCTCGCGAGCTCCTACGCCATCGGGGACCTCTCGTCGACCCACCAGGGGCTCGACGCCCGTTTCGGCGAAGCCAAGGGCTTCTACGGGGGCTACGCGGCCCTCCTCGTGGTGGCCGGCGCGGTCGCGGTCATCCCGGGCGCGCCGCTCGGGACGATCACCCTGGCCGTCCAGGCGCTGTGCGGGCTGATGCTGCCCTACACGACGATCATCGTCCTGCTGCTCAGCAACGACGTGGCCCTCATGGGCCCGTGGAAGAACGGGCGGTGGCTCAACGCGCTGGCGATCGTGATGATCGTCGCGCTCGTGGTCCTCTCACTCGACCTCATGATCTCGACCCTCTTCACGACGGTGCCGGTGCTGCGCCTGCTCGTCGTGCTGTCCATCATCGGCGGGCTGGGGCTGCTGGTCGGCCTGCCGATCGGGCTCCGACGGATGCAGCCGCCGCCCACGGTGGCCGATCGGCGCGAGTGGCGCACGCCCCGGCTCACCCTGCTCGAGCCGATGGCCCCCTCGCGTTGGCGGGCCTGGCTGATGCGCTCCCAGGCGGCCTTCCTGGCCGTGGCGGGCGTGCTCCTGGTCGTGCGTATCGTCCAGCTGCTCACCTCCTAGAGTCGTCCGATGACCTCGACGCGGACCCTCGTGGCGGTGCACGCCCACCCCGACGACGAGGCCTTCTTCGGCGCGGGCGCCACGGCCCACTACGCCGCCCTCGGCTACCGGGTGGTGCTCGTCACCTGCACCAACGGCCGCCTGGGCTTCGACCTCGACGGCCGCGAGGGCGTCGAGGTGGGCCATGATCACCTCGAGACGCGCGCGGTGCGCGCGGCCGAGCTCCAGCGCGCCGCGGCCCTGCTCGGCGTCACCCGGGTCGTGACGCTCGGCTTCGAGGACTCCGGGATGCGGGACTGGCCGACCATCGACGACCCCGGCGCCTTCGTCAACGCCGACGTCGAGGCCGTCTCGGGTACCCTGGCCGCGCTCTTCGACGAGGTGGGCGCCTCGGTCGTGGTGACCTACGACGAGAGCGGCTTCTACGGTCACCCCGACCACGTGCGGGCCCACGGGCTCACGCGCCGCGCGGTCGAGCGGTCACGCACGGTCCAGCGCCTGTACTACCCCGTCGTCCCGGCGGGGATCCTCTCACGGGTGACCGAGGGCGCCGCCGCGCTGGGCCTCACGCTGCCGGCCTGGGTCCTCGAGGCCGACCTCACCGTCGACGACGCGTCGGTGGCCACCACCCTGGACGTGTCCGAGTGGTCCGCGCTCAAGCAGCGAGCCATGGCGACGCACGCCTCGCAGATCGACAACGGCGACCTCGTGCACATGGACGAGCGGCTCTTTCGCCTGATGTTTGGCGTCGAGTACTACCAACGCGGATGGTCGCGCGAGCCGGTCGACGGCGACGCCACCGACCTGTTCGGGGGTCTCGCGTGAGCCTGACCTTTCTGTGCGTGCACGCGCACCCGGACGACGAGGCGAGCTCGACCGGGGGCGTTCTGCGCGTCCTCGCGGACCAGGGCGTGCGCACGGTGCTCGTCACCTGCACCAACGGCGAGTACGGCGACGCCCCCGACGGCACCAAGCCCGACGCGCCCGGCCACGACCCCGACGGAGTCGCCGCGGTTCGTGAGACCGAGCTCGACGAGGCCGTCCGCGTGCTCGGGATCTCACGCCTCGTGCGACTGGGGTACCGCGACTCGGGGATGAAGGGCTGGCCCCAGAACCACCACCCGGCGGCCTTCTGGTCGGCGCCGCTCGACGAGGTCGCGGCCCGCGTCGCCGCGGTGCTCGCCGAGGAGCGCCCCCAGGTCGTGATGACCTACAACGAGAACGGCTTCTACGGTCACCCCGACCACGTCCAGGCCCACCGGGTCACCCTGCGGGCCCTCGAGATGATCGACTACGAGCCGACCGTCTACTTCAACGCGATCCCCGACTCGGTGATGGTGCGCATGCGCGAGCGCTGGGCCGAGGAGGACCGGCGCCGGGCCGAGGCCGAGGGCCGCGCGCACGTGCCCGACCCCGAGGAGGAGGCGATGGACCTGGGCACGCCCGACGACGAGATCGCGGCGGCGATCGACGTGAGTTCGGCGGTCGCCGCCAAGCGGGCCGCCCTGGCCGCCCACGCCTCCCAGATCGCCGACTCCTTCTGGCTGGCGATGAGTGAGGAGGAGTTCGCCCGGGCGATGTCGACCGAGTGGTTCGTGCGCGCGCGCAACCCCCTCGGCCTCTCGGGGACCGTCACCGACCTCTTCGCCGGCTACCGCTAGCCCGGCCGCGGGGTAAGCCCCCGGATACATTGGACTGCGTGCCGACGACGCTGCTGGAGTTGCGCGGGGTCGGCAAGGTCTTCGGCGGCACCGTGGCCCTCTCGGCCACCTCGCTCGCGATCGAGGAGGGCTCCTTCGTCGCGATCGTCGGCCCCTCGGGGTGTGGCAAGTCGACGATGTTCAACATCATCGCCGGGCTCGTGGCGCCCGACGGCGGCGACGTCGTGCTGCGCGGCGCGACGATCACCGCCACGACGGGTCACGTCGGCTACATGCTCCAGAAGGACCTGCTCGTGCCGTGGCGCACCGTGGAGGACAACATCACGATGGCGACCCGGCTCACCCGGCGGGTCACCGACGAGGACCGCGCCGAAGCCCGACGCGTCGCGCGCCAGTACGGGCTGGGGGAGTTCCTGCGTCACTACCCGAGCGCGCTCTCGGGCGGGATGCGCCAGCGCGTCGCCTTCATGCGGACCCTCGTCACCCACCACGAACTCCTCTTGCTCGACGAGCCCTTCGGCGCGCTCGACGCCCAGACGCGCCTCGAGATGCAAGAGTGGCTGCTGCAGGTGTGGAAGGACACCGGTCGCACGGTGCTCTTCATCACCCACGACGTCGACGAGTCCATCTTCTTGTCCGATCGGATCGTGGTGATGTCCCCGCGCCCGGGGCGGGTGGTGGCCGACCTGGCCAACCCGCTGGCGCGCCCGCGGGGGATCCACACGCTCCTCGAGCCTGACTTCATCGCCCTCAAGGCGAAGGTCCTCGGCCTGTTGCACGGGGGGGCCGCGTGAGGCGCCGGGTCCTCCTGAACGTGGGGGTGCCGATCCTCTCGCTCGTGCTGGTGCTCGTCGTCTGGCAGCTCATCGTGGTGGGGTTCCACGTCGCGAGCTACATCGCCCCGCGCCCGCGCGAGGCCATCACCTCGGTGACGAGCCAGTGGTCGACGCTCTGGCCGCTCATCCTCGGGACGATCCGCGAGACGATCTACGGCTACGTCATCGGCGCGGCGCTCGGCTTTGTCTTGGGGGTCGTGATGGCCAAGATCGCGATCGTCCAGCGCCTGGTCTACCCCGTCATCCTGGTCAGCCAGGCCGTCCCGGTGATCGCGCTGGCGCCCGTCCTCGTCATCATCCTGGGGTTCGGCATCGTGCCCAAGATCGTCATCGTCACCTGGATCGTCTTTTTCCCGGTGACCGTGAACGTGCTCGACGGCCTCGGCCACGTCGACCCCGACCTGAAGAACCTGGCCCGGGTGTACGGCGCGTCGCGGTGGCGGACGTTCGTTCAGATCGAGGTGCCGGCCTCGACGACCCCGCTCTTCAGCGGTCTCAAGATCGGGGCCATCTACGCCGTCACCGGGGCGATCATCGGCGAGCTCGCCGCCTCTGAGGGCAACTCCCTCGCCCTGTACCAGGAGCACGCCAACTCCAATCTCAACACCGCGGCCGTCTACGGCACCACGATGGTGATGACCCTGATCGGCATCGCCTGG
This sequence comes from Actinomycetes bacterium, assembly GCA_021838005.1. Classification (GTDB taxonomy): domain Bacteria; phylum Actinomycetota; class Acidimicrobiia; order Acidimicrobiales; family RAAP-2; genus RAAP-2. The sequence goes on along the minus strand of JAKCEK010000092.1, from coordinate 1,417 downwards.
TTCCTCCTCGTGGTCGGCCTCGAGATCTGGTCGACCCCCTGGCAGCGCCGGACGGTGGCCCGACGGCGGTGGCGCCGCGGGTCCGACGGCGGCGCTGGGTAGTATCGGCGCGGACGACAAAAGGGGACACCGGTGAAGCTGCGCCGCCTCGGCCTCGCGGCCGCAAGTACAATCCTGGTGCTCACGGGCGCCGTCACCGCGGCGACGGCGTCGTCGTCGGCGGCCTCACTCAAGTCCGTGACCTTCGCCTACGACTTCCCCGGTCCGGACTTCGAGCTCATCCCGGTCGTCGTCGCCGAGGACCGGGGCTACTTCAAGGCCCACGGGCTCAACGTGACGGTCGACTTCCCGTCCAACACCTCCTCGACGACCCAGTTCCTCACCACCGGCACGGCCCAGTTCGGCTTCATCACCACGACCGACATGGCCGTCGCGGTGAACGTGGGCGCGCCGCTGGTGTCGATCGCCAACTACTCGATGCGCAACAACTGGGCCCTCTTCGCCAAGCCCGGCGTGAGCCTCCAGGCCGCGACGCTGCACAAGACGCTGCTGGGCAAGCGGATCTTCAGCTACGGCGACACCTGGACCGAGGCGATGCTGCCCTTTGTCTTGCGCTACGCCCACCTGACGACGTCCCAGGTCAAGATCATCACCAACCCGACGGCCAACGACCTGACCTACCTGCTCGCGGGCAAGGTGGACTTCTCGACCTCGACGACCAACTACGAGCTGCCCGGCTTCGCCGGGGCACACGTGAAGGGCCACCTCTCCCAGCTGCTGGGCACCCAGGCCGGCGCGCCGAACATCCCGATCTGGGTCTACGCGGTGACCAAGTCCTACGCCCGGTCGAACCCGACAACGGTGAAGGCCTTCCTCGCGGCGATCCTCGAGGCGACCAAGTGGGCGGCCGCCCACCAGGTCGCCGCGGCGACCGACTTCGACAAGGCCTACCCGAAGTCGGGCTACACCAACGCCTACAACGCGCTCGGCTGGAAGCTGACGGTGCCGTTCCTCACCAACGCGACCCACCAGTACTTCACCGAGACCAACGCGCAATGGTCGACGCTCACCACCGCCCTCAAGGGGATCAAGCTGATCACGAAGGTGGCGTCACCCTCGACGTACTACACGAACACGTACCAGCCGGCCCAGTGACCCCGCCCCGCATCGGGGTCGTCGGCAGCGCGAACGTCGACCTCGTCGCGCGCTGCGACGCGCTGCCCACGCCCGGCGAGACGGTGATGGCCTCGTCGTTGACGCGTCTGCCCGGGGGCAAGGGGGCCAACCAGGCGGCGGCGCTCGCCGCCCTCGGCGCCGCCGTGACCTTCGTCGGCTGCGTGGGCGCCGACGAGTCCGGCGACTGGCTCGTGGCCGGGCTCGCCGAGCGCGGCGTCGACGTGTCGAGGGTCGTGCGCGA
>JAKCEK010000091.1 GCA_021838005.1 Actinomycetes bacterium | reverse complement strand
TCGGCTTCCGGATCATCCCGGGGGTCATGTGGTCGACGCTCACGGGCAACCTGATCGCCACGGTGCCGGCCTACTGGCTGAACCGTAACTGGACCTGGGGCAAGCGGGGCCGGAGCCACTTCTTCAAAGAGATGGTCCCGTTCTGGGCGATGTCGTTCGCGTCGATCGCGTTCTCCCAGGTCGGCGCGTTCTGGGCCCGCTACGAGGTCCACCACCACGCCTGGAGCCGGCTGGCCGACACCGGCCTGGTGACCGGCACCAACCTGCTGTGCTTCGGGATCTTCTTCGTCTTGAAGATCCTCGTGTTCAACCGGATCTTCCACGTCTCCGAGGCGGCGTCGGTCGACGAGCCGGTCGCCGTGGGAGACCCCTCCCTCTAGCGGTGGACCTCACGCCCACGGGCCTGTGGCGATGGGGCCACACCCATCGGGGGCGCACCTTCGTGCGTTACGCCGCCACGTCGGCGATCACCACGGTGATCTCGCTCAGCGCCGTCTCGATCTTCTACGGGTTCCGCATCATCCCCGGGGTCCTGTGGGCGACCCTGACCGGCAACCTCATCGGCATGATCCCCGCCTACAACCTGAACCGGCGATGGGCGTGGGGCAAGCGGGGCCGCAGCGCGTTGCGCGCCGAGGTGGTGCCGTTCTTTCTCATGTCGGCGATGGGGATCGCCTTCAGTCAGGTGGGCGCGCTGTGGGCCCGCCACGAGGTGCGCACCCACGCCTGGGCTCACCCGGTCGACACGGCCCTGGTGACCGGGACCAACCTCTTGTGCTTCGGCGTCTTCTGGGTGCTGAAGCTCCTCGTCTTCAACCGGATCTTCCACGTGCGCGAACTGGCGGAGTTCGACGCCACCCTCACCGACGAGGAGCTCGCCCAGGGCCGCTAGTCCCGGAAGTTGGTGAACTGCAGCGGGACGTCGAGGTCAGCCTCTTTGAGCGCCTGGATCGCCCGCTGGAGGTCGTCGCGCTGCTTGCCGGTGACCCGGACCTGGTCGCCCTGGATCGAGGAGCTGACCCCCTTGAGACCGAGGTCCTTCACCAGCTTGTTGATCCGCTTGCCCACCTCCGGGCCGATCCCGGCGCGCAGCGCCACCTTCTGGCGGGCGCTCTGGTGGCTGGCCTCCTCGAGCGCGCCGGGGTCGAGGGTCTTCAAGGACACTTGGCGCTTGACCAACTTCTCCTGGAGGAGCTGGTAGAGAGCGTGGAGGCGGTCCTCGGTCGAGGCCGAGAGGGTCAACTCCTTCTCGGAGAAGTCGACCCGGGCGTCGGTCCCCTTGAAGTCGAACCGGGTGGAGGCCTCGCGGTTGGTCTGGTCGACCGCGTTGCGCACCTCTTGGAGGTCGACCTCGCTCACGACGTCGAAAGTGGGCATGGGTGCATGGTAGGCGGCGGGCCGTCCGGCGCCACTTCTCGGTGCGGGTAGGATTCTGCGCGGGTCGGTGCCCGAGTGGCCAATGGGATCTGGCTGTAAACCAGACGGCGTAGCCTACGGGGGTTCGAATCCCTCCCGGCCCACCACAGTGCCCGGCCCGCCCGGGCCGGCGCGCCCCGGCCGCACTACCGTGTCGGGCGGCGAGAGGAGTGGCGTGAGGCGGATCGGGGCGTGGGCGCTGGCGGTGCGTCACACCTACGAGCGCGTCGCCTCGGGCTTCGAGTCGGGCGTCCAGGTCCTCGAGCGGCGCTACACCCCGCTGGGGCGCTTTAGCCCCGGGCCCTTCGAGGGCTGGGGCTTCCTCTGGCAGCCGGCGCTGCAGGGCTTCGTGGCCATGTGCCTCATCCTCTCGGGCTCGTCGTTCACCAACTCCCCCTTCAAGCTGGACATGACGGGCACCTGGTTCTTCGGCGAGCCGTCGTCGACCCCGACGGGGACGCCCTCGACCACCAAGTACATGCTCTCGGTCGTGCTCGTCTACGGCGGGCTCCTATTGCTCATGCGGGTCTGGCTGCGCCTGGCGGAGATCGTCAAGCTCCACCACGGCGTGAGCCTGCGCCGGCTGTGGTGGATGCTTCTGCTGTGGGCCGGTCCGATGATCGTCGCCCCGCCGCTCTTCTCGCGCGACGTCTTCTCCTACGCGGCCCAGGGCGAGATGACGGCCCATCACCTGAACCCCTACTTCCTCGGCCCCTTCTCGCTCGGCTCGACGCCCTACCTCAACCCCGTCGACCCGCTGTGGTGGAACACCCCGGCCCCCTACGGGCCGCTCTTCCTCTGGGTGGACGGGGCCATCGACCGGCTCACCCTGCACAACCAGCTCGCCACGGTGGTGGGCCTGCGCCTCCTCGAGGTGGCCGCGGTCGCCCTGATCGGGGTGGGCGTGGCGATGCTCGCTCGGGGACTTCGCCGCGACCCCGGGGAGGCCTTCGTGCTGGCCGCCCTCAACCCGTTGATCCTGCTCACCATCGTCGGGGGGGCCCACAACGACGGTCTTATGACGGGTCTGCTCGTGGTGGGCCTCGGCTTCGCCGTGAACCGACATCCTTGGTGGGCCCTGTTCTTCGTCTCGATGGCCACCGCGGTGAAGGCGCCGGCCGCCATCGGGCTCGCCTTCGTCGCCTGGAACTGGCTGCCTCCCGACGCGCCGCTCAAGCAACGGCTCCAGCCCTTCGCCGCCGGGGGGCTCGTGGTGGGGGCGGTCCTGCTGGTCTCGTCCTACCTGTCGGGCTTCGGCTTCGGGTGGGTGAGCAACCTGCTCACCCCGGGGACGGTGCGCTCGTGGGCGGCGCCCGCGACGGCGGTGGGGATGGCCAGCGGCAACCTCCTGCACGCCGTGGGCCTGCACATGGTCTCGATCGCCGCCACGATCGGGGCGGCCCGCCTGGTGGGGCTCGTCACGGCGGCGGCCCTCACCCTCTGGCTGCTCTGGCGCTCGGGGGACCGGGGTTGGGTGCGCTCACTCGGGGTGTCGCTGATCCTGCTCGTCGAGCTCGGTCCGGTCGTCCAGCCCTGGTACCTGTCGTGGGGGCTCGTGGTGCTCGCGGCCAGCTACCGGGGCCGCGAGCACTTCTGGCTCCTGCTGCTCACGATCACCGGGCCCTTCATCGGCCTGCCCGGCGGGCGGAACCTGCTCTCGGACCTCGTGCACTCGAACCCCCTGCTCATCGCGCTCGCCGTCGCGATCCTCGGCGGAGTGCTGGTGCTGCCGCTCGGGCGCTGGACCCAGTGGTCCTGGCCCGAGCGCGTGGAGGGGCCGCTCGAATTGGCGCCGGCCTAGCGGCGCTCGCTCATCACGTACTGGTACTCGACGACGTCGAGCCAGTGGCCGTGCTTGCGCCCCACCTCGACCTCGGTGCCGACCAGGGTGAAGCCGCACTTCTCGTGGAGCCGGATCGACCCGGCGTTCTCGCCCACGATCCGGGCGATGACCGAGTGGAAGCCGTAGCTCTGAGTGAGCGTGAGCAGGTCGGTGAGCACGAGCTCGCCCACGCCTCGACCCCGGGCGCGCCGGTGCACGTAGACCGAGTTCTCCACCGTCGTGGCGTAGGCCGGACGCTCGCGGAAGGGCGAGACCGAGGCGAAGCCCGCGATCGGCTCGTCCCGGGCGCCGGGCTCGCCGACGTCGTCCTCGTCGTTCACCACGACGAGGCACGGGTGGGTCCCCTGGTGGGCCGCGATCCAGCGGCGCTGCTCCTCGAGGCTGCGGGGCACGAGGTCGAACGAGACGGTCGTTTCGAGGACCTCGGGGTTGAGGATGGCCATGAGGGCCGACGCGTCGTCGAGCTCGACGAGCCGGGTCCTCATCCGCCCAGGGTAACCCGGGCGACGACGGTGGATTGGCCTCGGGGTGACGGGGTAGACTGACCCCTCGCGGCGTAGCCGTGCGCCCTCTTAGCTCAGTGGTAGAGCACTTCCATGGTAAGGAAGGGGTCGTCGGTTCAATCCCGACAGAGGGCTCGCCAGGCGGCGTAGCTCAGGTGGTTAGAGCACACGGCTCATAATCGTGGTGTCGAGGGTTCGACTCCCTCCGCCGCTACCAGGCGCGAAGTGCAACGGACGGAGGAGGACCGGATGGCGAAGAACGAGAAGCGTGTCCAGGTGACCCTGGCCTGCGAGGAGTGCAAGCGCCGTAACTACATCACCACGAAGAACAAACTGAACGACCGAGAGCGCATCGAGATGCGCAAGTTCTGCTCGTGGGAGCGCCGCCACACCCTCCACAAAGAGACGCGCTAGGCCCTCCCCGCCTGTGCGGACTCTCAGTCCGTGACGGCCGGGGCGCGCAACTTTCGAACTCCCTCCCGCTTGCGGTCACGGGGCGTTCATCGGGCGGCTCTAGAAACGCCGCCATGAAACCACACCTGCCCCACCGCCGCGTCGCTCGCGTCACCCTGGCGCTCGTCGCCCTGGGAACGTCGGCCCTCGTCCCCGCCGTCCTCGCGGCGTCCGCACGGGCCTCGTCGAACCCCGGCTTCGTCCTCTACTCGGCCCAGGGTTACGACCACGCCGCGGTGAGCGCGTTCAACGCGACCCACCCCGGGTTCACGGTGACCCTGAACGACAACTCGACCGGGCCGCTGCTCCAGCAGATCCAGGCCGAGGGCAACAACCCCAAGTGGGGCGCCCTGTGGGTCGACGGCGCGACGGCCTTCGCCGCGCTCGACACCGAGGGCCTGCTCCAAAAGCACGTCGCGCCCTCGACGGGCTTCAACGCGCTCGGCCGGGCCAACATCCCCGCCGACGGCAGCTACGTGCCGACCGGCCTCACGGTCGTGGGGGCGTTGTGCTACAACTCCGCGGCCGTCAAGCCCAGTCAACTGCCCTCGACCTGGGCCCAGCTGACCGAGGCGAAGTACAACGGCCAGCTCGGCATGAACGACCCCAGCCAGTCCGGTCCCACCTACCCGATGATCGCGGGGGTGATGAACGAGCTCGGCCACTACACGTCGGGCTCGACCGCGAAGGCGGTCGCCGCGGGCAAGGCCTACTTCACTTCGCTGGCGAAGAACGGCCTGCTCGTGTCGGCCACCAACGGCCCGACGATCGGGGCGATGGAGCAGGGGTCGATCAACATGGCGATCGTCCAGAGCTCCGCCTGCTACGGCGCGGAGATCAACGGGAGCTTCCCGAGCATCCGGGTGAAGTACCTCAACTACTCGATCGCCCTGCCCGGCTGCTTCGGCATCGACGCGAAGGCTCCGGCGATCGTGCGCCAGGACGCGGCGAAGTTCCTCGCCTGGCTGCTCACCCCCAAGGGCCAGCACGTCATGCAGACGGGTGACCCCCAGGGCGACTCGCTCTACTGGCCGGTCCTCAACGGAATCAAGCCGGCCAACAAGGTGATCCCGCCCCTCTCGAGCACCCACGCGGTGACGGTCAGCCCCTACGTCTGGGGTCCGCTGGAGAGCGGGATCAACACGTGGTTCGATAAGAGCATCCTCTCGGCGGCGGCCTGAGCCGCCCTCGCCCCGCGTCCGACTCCCCTCGACGCCGGCGATGGCCGACCTGACCCTGGTCACCACCGAGGCCGTCGAGGTCGTCGGGGCAGACGCCCCGACGACCTCGACGGCGCCCCCCCGTCACCGACGCCCGCTCCCGGTCGGGGCGATCCTCGTCTGGTGCGTGCTGACGTTGCTGATCGTCGCCCCGGTCGGCTCCTTCCTCCTGCTGGCGGTGAGCCCGCGCCTCTTCGGTCAGGGTGCGCAGTGGTTCACGCTCGCCTACGTCGGCCAGGCCCTGGGCGGCTCGACGGCCCAGGGGATCGTCAACTCGCTGTGGGTGTCGACCACGGTCGCGGTCGTCTCGGTCGCTCTGGCCACCGGGCTCGCGTGGCTCATCCAGCGCACCAACGTGATGGGCCGGCGGCTCTGGGCGGTCGCGATGTGGGTCCTGCTCTTGATGCCCACCTGGATGACGTCGCTCGGCTGGACCGACCTGCTCGAGCCCTACGGCGTGGCCCACGCGGCGGGCCTCAACACCCACTGGGCCTACGGGGAGTTCTTCGGGCCCCTCGGCATCGTCGTCGTGCTCACGGCCTCGGCCCTGCCCTTCGCCTATTTCATCGTCGCGGCCGGGCTCCAAGGGCTCGGACCCGAGTTCGAAGACGCGGCCCGCACCCACGGCGCCGGTCGGATGCGCACCGCCTGGACGGTCCTGCCCATCATCGCGCCCGCGCTGTTCAGCGCGCTGGCGATCAGCTTCGCCGAGACGATCAGTGACTTCGGCGTCGCCGACACCCTGGGGTACCACGCGCACTTCCCGCTGGCCACCTTCACCCTCTTCAACGCGATCTCGAACTTCCCGGCCAATTTCTCGGTCGCGGCGGTGATCGCCGTCGTCTTGATCCTCTCCACCGTCCCGCCCATCGCCCTCCAGAGCCGGGTGATGCGACGGGCCAAGTCCTACGCGGTCCTCTCGGGCCGCACGCGCGCGCCACGCCGTCGCGAGTTCTCCACGCGAGGTCGCTGGTTGGCTTCCGGGGTGGTCGCCCTGGTGATGGCCGTCGCCCTCGGGGCGCCGGTGATCGGCGCGGTGGTGGGCTCCTTTGTCCAGAACCTCGGCGACGCGGTCGGTCCGCGCGTGCACTTCACGCTGGCCTACTACGACCAGATCCTCCACCCGTCGCTCGTGAGCAACGGGCTGGGCTCGCCCCTCTTGCTGTCGAACCAGCTCGGGCTCGTCGTGGCGAGCGCGACGGGTGTGCTCGCCGTCATCCTGGCCCGCCGACTGGTGGCCACGAACGGGGGATGGAGCCAGCGCCTGACCGACGTCTTCCTGCTCGGCACCGTCGCTATCCCGGGCGTCGTGCTCGGCGTCGGGTACATCTTCTTCTACAACCTGCCCTTCATCACGGGCCACGTCGTCGACCTCTACAAGACCCTGCCCCTCTTGATGCTCGGACTCACCGCCAACGCCGTGCCCGGCCAGACCCGCTTCATGGCCGGCCCCGTGAGCCAGCTCCAGGCCTCGCTGGCCGACGCCGCCCGGGTCCACGGCGCCCGGAGGGTGCGGGCGTGGACCACGACCCACTTGCCCCTCATGAGCCGGGTGCTCGTCTGGGGGTGGCTCCTCACCTTCGCCAAGACCCTGAGTGAGCTACCGATCAGCCAGATCCTCTACCCGCCGAGCCAGGAGCCCGCGTCGGTCACGATCCAGGCCTACCTCGGGAACTTCCTCACGTCGAGCGCGACGGCGATGACCGTCACGACCGTCGCCGAGATGCTCGGGGTGATCGTCGTGGTGCTCGCCCTCTACCGCCTCGTCACGCCGCGGGGCTGGCGCCGGGTGGGCTGGAGCGTCGTGCGGTGAAGGGTGCCCCGGGACCGGTCCGGGTCGACATCGCGGGACTGACCAAGGAGTTCGCGGGGACCCGGGCGCTCGACGGCGTCGACCTCGTGGTCGAGCCGGGTACCTTCGTGGTCCTGCTCGGCCCCTCGGGGTCGGGCAAGACGACCCTCCTGCGGTGCGTGGCCGGGATCGAGCGGCCGAGCAGTGGCACCATCGTCCTCAACGGACGTGCGGTCGCGGCCCCGCGGGCCTTCGTGGCGCCCGAGC
>JAKCEK010000090.1 GCA_021838005.1 Actinomycetes bacterium | reverse complement strand
GGGCGGTCCCCTCGAGTTAGTAGTGAGGATGTCACGGTGCGTGCCCGACGGGCTGGCCGTGGACGGCGACGGCGGGCTGTTGATCTCGTGCTACCAGCCCAACCAGGTCTGGCGCTACAGCGCGCGAGGTGAGTTGGAGCTCTTGATCGACGAGTGGTCGGGGGAGCAGATCCTCTCACCGACCAACGTCGCCTTCTACGGCGAGGATCTCGGTCGGCTCGCGCTCGCGTCGCTGTGCGGGCACGACGTCACGACCGTGCGCCTCGGGTATCGCGGAGCGCCGGTCGAGTACCTGAGCGAGGAGACGGAGTGAAGGTAACGTCGACCAATCCGGCCACCGGCGAGCGGCGCGAGCTCGACGTCGACGAGACCACGCCCGAGCAGGTCGCCGAGGCGAGCACTCGAGCGCGCCGCGCCTCGCACGAGTACGCCCGGCGTCCCCTCGACTGGCGCCAGGCCCTGCTCCGGGCGATGGCCGAGGAGCTCGAGGCCGACGCGCCGTCACTGGTGGCGACGGCCCAGGTCGAGACGGCCCTGCCCGAGGCGCGGCTGCGGGGTGAACTGGCGCGCACCGCCTTCCAGTTCCGGTTCTTCGCCGACGTGGTCCGCGACGGGGCCTTCCTCGGGGCCTCGATCGACGAGGCCACCGACTCGCCCATGGGTCCGCTCCCCGACCTGCGTCGGGTCAAGGTGCCCCTCGGGCCGGTGGCGGTCTTTGGCAGCTCGAACTTCCCCTTCGCCTTCTCCGTTCCCGGTGGGGACACCGCCTCGGCGCTGGCGGCGGGCTGCGCCGTGGTGATCAAGGCCCACCCGGCCCATCCGGAGACGAGCGTCGCCTGCGCCGCCGCGCTGGAGCGCGCCGCCGTGCGCCGCGGCGCGCCCGAGGGCCTCGTGAGCCTGGTCTTCGGGCTCGACGCCGGCACCGCCCTCGTCCAGGCACCGGCGATCGCCGGGGTGGGCTTCACGGGTTCGGTCGCCGCGGGCCGGGCACTGTGGGCGCTCGCCCACGCCCGTGAGGTCCCCATCCCCTTCTACGGCGAGCTGGGCTCGGCCAACCCGCTCGTGGTCACCCCGGCCGCGGCGCGCGAGCGCGCCCGCGCGATCGGCGAGGGGATCGCGGGCTCGGTCGCCCTGGGAGCCGGGCAGTTCTGCACCAAGCCCGGCCTGATCTTCGTGCCGACGGGCGGCGACGGGGACGACCTCGTCGAGGCGCTGGGTGCTCAGCTCGGCGAGGGCGGCTCGGTCACGCTGCTGAGCGAGGGAATCGCTGAGAACTTCCGGCGCGGGGCGCGGGCGCTCGAGCGCGACGGGGGGGCCACGGTGCTCGTGGGCGAGGCGTGGGGCGGGGCCGCCCACACCTGGGCACGCCTGCTCGAGGTCGACGCGCAGCGCTTCGCCGGCGAGCGCGCGCTGCACGCCGAGTGCTTCGGGCCCCTGGCCGTCGTCGTGCGCTACGGGGGCCCGGATGAGCTGCGCACCGCCCTGGAGGCGGCCGAACCCGCGCTGACCTTCAGCGCGCACGTGGCCGAGGTCGACCCGGACGCGGCCTGGCTGGTGGAGCTGGGGGCCGGCCGCGCCGGTCGCGTGGTGGTGAACGGCTACCCGACCGGTGTCGGGGTCAGCTGGTCGATGCACCACGGCGGACCGTGGCCGGCGACGACCGCGGCGTGGGCGACGTCGGTCGGCGCCGCGGCCATCGAGCGCTGGCTCCGGCCGGTCGCGTACCAGGCGGTCCCCGAGGGCCTGCTGCCCCCGGCCCTGCGCGACGAGAACGTTCTCGGCATCGCGCGCCGGGTGAACGGCCGGCTCCAGCCGGGCCCCTAGTCCGGGTGTCGCCGCGAGGGGCTACGCCCGCGTGACGACGCGCGAGTTCGACACTGGTGACGTCCCCACCCCGTTCAGCGCGCGCACGCTGACCCGGTAGGCGGCGTGGTGGCGCAGTCCCCGCACGGTGACGCTCGCGCCCCCGTGCGGGATCGACGCCCACCGCCCACCGTTGAGGGAGTACTGGTAGGCCACGATGCGCGCCCCGCCGTCGTAGCGCGGGGCGCGCAGGGTCATCGCGAAGCCGCCGGGCACGCCCACGAGTCTCGCGAAGCTCGGCGCCCCCGGGACGACGAGCGTCGCGTTGAAGGCGAGCGTCGCGGTGTAGAGCGTCTGGCCGGCGTAGGTGATCGTCACCGTGACGAGCTGGGCCAGCGACGACGTGACGGTCACCACGGCCTTGCCGGTCGCGTCGGTAGGGACCGCGAGCGAGGCCTGACCCGACCCGGTCGAGCTGGCGGGCAGTCCGTTGAGGGTGAGCGTGCCCGCCGGAGCGCTCGCCGCCACCGTGAGCGAGGCGTCGGCGAGGACCTGGGCGGCGCCCACGAGGTGGACCGTGAGCGAGGGGGGCGCCTGGTGGATCGAGGGCGAGAGGCTCGAGACCGTGACGGTGCTCGAGGTGTTCGACAGCGCGCTCGGGCAGAGCCCGGCGAAGAAGCCGGCCCCGTTGGGGCTGCCCAGTCCCGAGGCCATGTCGTAGCCCGGACCCGCCGCGTACTGGCCCAGGCCGAAGAGGTCGTTGGTGCCCGTCGTGACGTCGGTGAAGCCCGTCGAGGCCATCGCGTACAAGAGGGGGTTGATCAGTCCGAGTCGTCCCCCGGGGGCGAGGCAGCCCTGGGCGCCCACCGCGACGAGGGCCGCCACGAGCGGCGCCCCGACCGAGGTGCCGCCGATGGAGCCCCAGCCGCTCGGGCAGTTGCCCGTGCAGCCGCTGGCGCCGGTGAAGTACTCGATGAACCCCGTCGAGGGGTCGGCCATGACCGAGAGGTCGGGCACCATGCGCCGTCCGCCGGTGGCGGCCGTCGTGGTGATGCCCGGGGCCTGCTGCCAGGTGGGCTGGGTCCACAGCGAGGACTGGCCCCCGCCGCCCGCACCGCAGTTGGCCCGGCGGCACTGGTCGTTCCAGACCGTCTGGGTGAGGGGGGCGACGCTCGAGACGGTGAGCCCACCCACGCCGGTCACGTAGGGCTGGGACGCGGGGTCGTCCACGGCGAGTCCGCCGGCCGGGCTCGTCGCGTCCTCGCAGTCGGCCGACCCCTCGTCGCCCGCCGCGGCCACCACGGTTTGGCCCTGGGCGGACATCTCTTGGAAGATCGGCTGCTCGGCCTGGGCACCGCCCTGGGTCTGGGCCTCGCAGATGCCCCACGAGGTCGTCACGACCGTGGCGACGTCGGCGCTCGCGATCTGGGCGTAGATGTCGGTGGGACCGCTGCCGCTCTGGGTTCCCTGGTAGACCACGACGTTGGCCCCGGGCGCCAGCACCTGGGCCTCTTCGACGTCGAGGGTGGCCTCGTTGGTCGCACCCCCGGCGTTGTCCTGGGAGGTGGGTCCGCCGTCGACGTTCACCGTGGTGACCCGCGGGGTCACCCCGTAGCACGAGAGGTAGGTCGCGAGGTCACCGCCCACGTAGTTCGCGAGCTCGTAGACGCCGATCGTCGAGCCCGTCCCGACGTCGCCCGCGGCCCACTCGGCGCTGAGTCCGTAGAGCGCCGCCTGCTGCTGGACCGTGTAGCCGCCCAGTGCGTTGGGCGTCGGGCTCGAGGGCCCGGCCGAGGGGCAGGCGGCAACGGGGCCGCTCTGGTGGCTGGTGGCGCGGCGCACGAGGCTCGTGGTGAGCGGATGGACGGTGTCGAGTCCGGCGACGGCCACGACGTCGCGGGCGACGCGCGCGGGGAGCGTGCCCGTGCGCACGAAGTGGGCCGCGAGGGTGCCGTCGGCGAGGCGGACCGTCTCGAGCGGCGCGTCGAAGGCGCGCGCGATCCGCGCGCTCGGGCCCTGGACGCGCACGACGACCCGTCCCGCCGACGCGCGCCCGACGGCGAGGCCGTAGGAGGCGAAGTAGTGGCGCACCGTCGCGACCTCGGCGGTGGTGGCGCCGAAGCGGGCGGCGAAGGCGCGCGGGGTCAGGTAGTGGTGGTACTCGGGCGAGGCCGGGTCGGACTGGGCCGCGATGAGGGCGGTCAGCCCGGCCGGGTCCCGGCCGCGCAGCGCGACGTCGAAGCTGGTGGCGAGGGGGCGCCCCACCACCGGGTCGGTGGTGGCGCTCGCCACCGTCCCGGGCCGGGAGAGCCGGGGCGAGGCGGCCCCGGCGGGCGCGAGCGGGGCGAGTCCGGCCACGGCCAGGGTCCCCACGAGGGCGAGGGCCACGCGGCCCCGGTGTCGGCGAGGAGGGGTCACCCCGCTCAGCCTACGAAGTGGTCCGCGCAGGGGGTAGTGAGCAAGGTCGATTGTTGGCGAATTCTTAGTCGGCGACGGCCCCGACCCGTCCGTAGCGGTCCGAGAGGTCCGCGCACGCGGCACAGACCGACGCCGGCACGACGCCGACGCGCATGAGTCCCCGGAACATCGCGCAGCCCACGCAGTACCCGGCGAACGCCTCCAGCGAGGCCGCCCCGACGAGCGGGAGGAGGAGCCAGCGGGCGTCCGACCAGCCCGCGAGTTGCCAGGTGAGCGTCGCGCTGAGGGTGACGGCGAGCCCGATCCCCTGGGCGAAGCGCTTGGGCGGGCCGGGGCTGTAGCGCGTCCAGCGCGTGAGGTGTGGGGCGGCCACGCGGGTCGCGAACTGGCCGAGGGGAGAGAGGGTCGGGCCGGTGAGGACCCGAGCGACGAAGCCGTAGAGCAGGACCCCGAGCAGCCAGGCCCAGCCGGTGACGAGGGCGAGGAGGGAGACCGACACGACCCCCAACGCGACGGTGCGCGCGGCCGCCTCGTTGACCGGGTCGGGGAAGGCGAAGAGACGTTTCACCCGACTAAGACTATCGGAATTGTGGTGTATTAGCCCAGCGCCAGCTTGACCGTCGTCACCGCGCCGATGGCCACCACGACGACCCGTACGGCGAGCGGGCTGAGCCGCGAGACCAGGGTGGCGCCGAGCCACCCCCCGACGAGGGTGCCGATCCACAGCGCGACGACGGCCTCGCCGTCGAGGTGGCCGTGAATCGCGAAGACCACCGCCGCCACCGCGTTCACCACCATGGCGATGGCGTTGCGCAGTCCCTGGACCTCTTTGACCTGGTAGGGGAGGGAGAGCCCGAGGACCGCGAGCAGCATGATGCCGATCCCGGCGCCGAAGTACCCGCCGTAGACCGACACGGCGAAGACGCCCGCGTAGAGCCCGGCCCGGCGCCCGGGGTGGTCGTGCGACACGTGGGCTAGGCGCCGGGTGAGCAGGGGCGCGCCCGCGAAGAGGGCCGTGCCCGCGCCGATGAGCCAGGGCACGACCGCCCGGAAGGTGCCGGGCGACCCCGCGAGCAGCAGGAGGCTGCCCAGGAGGGCTCCGGCCACCGTCGGGCCGGCCAATCGGGGCAGGAGATCACGGTGGTCGCGGAGCTGGCGTCCGAAGACGCCCAGGGCGCCCAGCGAGCTCGGCACGACGCCGACGGTGGTCGAGATGTTGGCCGTCAGCGCCGGGACCCCTAACGCCAGCAGGGTCGGGAAGGTCACGAACGACCCGCCGCCGGCCACCCCGTTCGCGACGCCCGCGGCCACGCCGGCCACCACCTCGATCGAGAACCGCCATCCGAACGCGAGGACGGCGAGCACCTCACTACTCTACGAACGTGCCCCTGCGCCCCTCGGGTCCGTATCCCCACGCCCGACCCGTCGTCGTCTTACCGTGGGCTCCGTGGTGCTCATGAGCGGCGAGCTGATCGTCCCCGAGGACGCCCCCGTCGACCTCATCCGGGCGGCCGGCGGCGTCGTCACGCGGGTCGGGCTCGCGGGTCGGATCGAGGTCGCCGTCGTCTACCGCGAGGCCCGCGGCGACTGGACCTTCCCCAAGGGCAAGCTCGACGAAGGTGAGACCTTCGAGGACGCCGCGGTGCGCGAGGTCTACGAGGAGACCGGCCTGCGCTGTCGGATCACCCGCTTCGCCGGGACCACCAACTACACCCACCGCAAGGGGCGCCCCAAGATCGTCGCCTACTACCTCATGGAGGTCGCCGACGGCGAGTTCGCCCCCAACGACGAGGTCGACGAGCTGGTCTGGGTGCCCCTCGTCGAGGTCCACGAGCGGCTCACCTGGGACCGCGACCGCGAGCTCATCGAAGTCGTGACCGAGATCGTCGACGCGGCCTGATCAGCGCACCCGCTCGAGGAACGCTCGTGTCGCCGCCTCGCGGGGGTGGTCGAGCACGTCCCGGGCCGGACCCTCCTCGATGACGCGCCCGCCCTCGAGGAAGGCCACCCGGTGGGCGACGTCGCGGGCGAAGCCCATCTCGTGGGTGGCGACGAGCATCGTGGTGCCCTGGCGGGCGAGGTCGGTGAGGAGGTCAAGGACTTCGCCCACCAGCGTGGGGTCCAGGGCGCTCGTCACCTCGTCGAGGAGGAGCAGGGCGGGATGCATCGCGAGCGAGCGCACGATCGCCACGCGCTGCTGCTGACCGCCCGAGAGGCGGTCGGGGTAGTCCTCGGCGCGCGCGGCGAGGCCGATGCGCCCGAGGAGCTCGAGCGCCTCGGCGCGCACCGGCGCGCGCGGACGCCCCAGGGCGTGGACCGGCCCGAGCAGGATGTTGTCGAGCACGCTCAGGTGGGGGAAGAGGTTGAAGGACTGGAAGACCAGCCCGATGTGGCGGCGCACCCGGTCGGGGTCGACCCGGGGATCGAGGAGGGACTGGCCGAAGAGCTCGATGTCGCCCCCGTCGATCCGCTCGAGCAGGTTCGCGCAGCGCAGCAGCGTCGACTTGCCCGAGCCCGAGGCGCCGATGAGGCACACCACCTCGTGGCGTCGGAGGGTGAGCGAGACGCCGGTGAGGACCTCGTGGTCCTTGAAGCGCTTGCGCACGTCGCGCAGGGCGAGGACGGCGTCGCTCACGCGCCGGCCAGCCGACGGGCCCGGTCCCGGGCGATGAGATGGTCGGTGAAGCGGGTCATGGGGACCGTCAGGACGAGGAAGAGGAGGGCCGCGACGGTGTAGCCCGAGAAGTTGAAGACGGTGGAGGAGAAGATCTGGGCGGCCCGGGTCGTCTCGATCGCGCCCAGCACCGAGACCAGGGCCGTGTCCTTCTGGAGCGAGATGAGGTCGTTGAGCAGCGGCGGGATGACCGTGCGCACGGCCTGGGGGAGGATGACCCGGCGCATCGTCGTCGCGTGGGTGAGGCCCAGGGAGCGCGAGGCGAGCAGCTGGCCGTGGGGGATCGAGAGGACCCCGGCGCGGTAGACCTCGGCGACGTAGGCGCTGTAGGAGACGACCAGCGCCACACAGCCGTAGACCGCGGGCGACTGGTTCGAGACGTACCCCAGGTTGAGCTCGGGCAGCCCGAAGCCGACGATGAGAATGACGAGCAGGATGGGGATCCCCCGGAAGACGTCGGTGTAGGCCGTCGCGAGGAGGCGGAAGGGGAAGAGGACCGGCGACTGGCTGAGGCGGGCCGTGGCGAGGAGCATCCCGCACACCAGGACGAGGGCCTCGGCCAGGGCGAAGATCCACAGGTTGGTGAGGAGTCCCAGCCCCACCGAGTAGAAGCCCCTGGCCGGGTCCCCGACGAAGGCCTGCCACATCAGGTGGGGGTTGAAGAAGAAGTAGCGCATCGTCGCGCCGCCGGGCGCGAGCCAGAAGACGACCGCGAGGCCGCCGATGACGACGACGCTCGAGACCGTGCTCGCCACCTGCCCCCCGCGGCCCGCGAGCAGTCGCTGGCGGCGCGGGGCGAAGAGGTCCG
>JAKCEK010000089.1 GCA_021838005.1 Actinomycetes bacterium | reverse complement strand
GGTCACGTAGGACTGGGTGTAGCCGGCCATCGCGTTGGCGGCCGGCGGCGCGTAGCCTGACGGGGCGCTCGCGTCCAGGGTCCCGATCGGGTACGGCGTCGCCGGGGCCGCCGGGGCCGCCGGGGCGGTCGTGGTGGTCGTGGTCGGAGGCGCCGTCGTCGTGGTCGTGGTCGGGGGCGCCGTCGTCGTGGTCGTGGTCGGAGGCGCCGTCGTCGTGGTGGTCGGGGGCGGCGTGCTGTTAGACGGGGTCGGGGCGTCGCCGGAGGCGGCCGTTGAGGTCGGGCCGGCGAGTGTGGGGGTCGCGATCGGGGCCACCGCCGCGACCCCGCCGGGAGTCGCGACGCCCGTCGTGGTCGTGGCGGCCGCGCCACGGTTGTAGTGGTAGGGCCCGAAGGCGGCGAACGGGCCGCCGGGCTGGATGCTCGTGAAGGTGCCCGTGTGGACCCCGGCGGCAAAGCGGGTGGCGGGGGTCGCCGCCGCGTCGAGGTTGATCATGACCACCAGCAGCGCCGACGTTGCGATCAGCGTCGCGACCTTGGGGATCGGGTGGCGAGTCCGCCGGGTGAGAAAGCCGTTGAGTCGTGTGAACATGCCCTGTGCCATGGATTCCACGCTTCAGGACGCACATAACGACTTCGCCTACCCATCCCCAATGCACGGTCAACTCGGCGGCTCCACGCTCCGACCAGGGGTTTAGAGAAAACAACTCTCGAACAACGTTGCCGGCGACGTGGCGCTGGGCTCAGTGGGCGTTCCCGCGGGCGGCCCAGGCGTCGGCCACGATCCCCTCGAGCGAGGGGTGATCGATGGTCCAGCCCAGGAGCTCTCGGGCCCGCGCGTTCGAGGCCACGGCCTCGGCGGGGTCGCCTGGTCGGCGCGGGGCCGCTCGGACCGCGAAGTCGACGCCGGTCACCCCGCGCACCGCGTCGAGGACCTCGCGGTTGGTGTGCCCGACTCCGGTGCCGAGGTTGACGACGACCTCGGGGTGCTCGTCGAGGGCGTCGATCGCGCGCACGTGGGCCCGGGCGAGGTCGAGGACGTGGACGTAGTCGCGCACGCAGGTGCCGTCGCGCGTGGGGTAGTCCTCTCCGTAGAGGTCGAGGCCGTCGCGGATCCCCGCCGCCGCGTCGAGGGCCAGGGGGATCAGGTGGATTTCGGGGTCGTGGCGCTCCGGGTGGGCCGGGCTTGCGCCGGCGGCGTTGAAGTAGCGCAGACTTGCGGCCCGGAGGCGTCCGCGCGCGACCAGCCAGCGTAGGGCGGTCTCGACCTGGGCCTTGGACTCGCCGTAGGGGCTCTCGGGGTGGATCGGGCGGTCCTCGGTGATCGGCATCGCGTCCTGGGTCCCGTAGACGGCGGCCGAGGAGGAGAAGACGAACTTGGGGCAGCCCGCCTCGACCAGGCCGCGGACGAGCGTGAGGCTCTGGGCCACGTTCACGTCGAAGAAGAGCTCGGGTGTGGCCATCGACATCGCGGGCTCGATTCGCCCCGCGAAGTGCAGGCACGCGTCGAACTCCCCGAGCGAGGCGACGAGGGGGGCGTCGCCACAGCGCCCTTCGACGAAGCGCGCCCGCTCCGGCACGTCCTCGCGGTGCCCCGTCGAGAGGTCGTCGAGGGCGACCACCTCGTGGCCCTCATCGACCAGGACCTCGGCCGTCGTTGAGCCGATGAACCCGGCCGCCCCGGTGACCAGGACCCTCATCGGACGCCCCCCGACGAGCGCGCGGACCGGTTCACGCGAGGACCCTAACATCGGACCCCGCCGGCCTCGGGGGCCGCTCGTCTCGTGTCCCGTGGGTGGGCCCCCGTTGGGTATCGACTGGTAGCGTCGCCTGCGTTATCGGGCATCCGTTGGGGAGAGGAGGGTCCCGTGCCGTCTGACAGCGACGCTCGCCCCTTCGAGGTAGGGGTGCTGCGCGACGCGTTCGCGTCGGGCCAGCTGCTCCTCGTCTACCAGCCCATCTTCGACCTGCGCACCAGCGCCTTCGTCGGCGTGGAGTCCCTGATCCGCTGGCGCCACCCCCGGCTCGGCCTGCTCGGGCCGGACGCCTTCATCGAGACCCTCGAGTCGAGCGACCTAGTCGGCCCGGTCGGGCGCTGGACGCTCGAGACCGCCTGTGACCAGGGCGCCATCTGGCACGACGCGGGCTATCGCTTCCGGGTCTCGGTCAACGTCTCGGCCCGCCAGTGGGCCGAGGCCGACCTGGTCGAGGACGTGCGCTTCGCTCTCGACGAGAGCCGCTTCGACCCGGGCCTGCTGGTGCTCGAGGTGTCGCGCGCGACCCTGCACGCCGACTTGGGCGCGGCCGAGCGGCTGGCCGCGCTCGCGGCGTTGGGGGTGCACCGCGCGGTCGACGACTTCGTGCCCGACGAGGACGAGCTCGCGTACCTCTCCGGGGTGGGCGTCGACGTGGTCAAGATTGACCGGTCCTTCGTCGCCGGACGTGGCGACGCCGACGCCGACGCCGTGACCGCACTCGCGCGTCGGGCCGAGACCCTCGGCATGCAGGTGATCGCTGCCGGGATCGAGGACGCCAGCCAGCGGGACCGCTTCGCGCGCGAGCAGATCGCCTCGGGGCAGGGCTTCGGCCTCTCACGACCCTACGAGGCGGACGAGATCGACCGTTACCTCGAGGACTTCTCCATCTTCTCGGGCAAGCCCCTCTGATGATGACCCGGCGCGCTCCGACGACCGCCGGCTCGAAGGTCGACGAGGTCCCCGGGGACCGCGCGAGTGACCTGCGTCGGCGCTACGTCGAGCTGCGCCACGCCCAGCGTCACGGCGCGCCCTCTCCGCGCAGCGACGAGGCGGCCCTGCTCGACGCCTTCGTGGAGATCGCGCGCGAGGGCTTCGCTGACTGGGTCGCCGTCGATCTAATGGACGAGTCGGGGGCGACGATCCGATCGCGCCTTGTCGGCGCGGACGGTGACGGGGACGCGGCCGCGGCGCTGGAGAAGGCGGTGCCGGGCCTCGCGGGCGTCGTGGACCGTGTCATCGTGAGCGGGACGACCGAGACCTGGTCGCCCGAGGGCGACGCGGTGCGCGCCGTGGTGGTGGGGCTGCGGGTCAAGGACCGGGCGTACGGTGCCGTCAGCTTCGTCCTGGCGCCCGAGCGCAATCCCTACGATCGGGACGACCTCGTCGCCGCTGAGGAGGCCGCCTGGGGACTGGGGGCCATGGTCGAGCGCCGCCTCCTCCAAGACGAGAGCCGCGCGGCCCTTCGCGCGACCCAGCGGATGGCCCGCCAGCTCCACCAGGTGTTCGCGGCCACGGTGTCGGTGTCGGGCGCGCGCGACGAGGTCGAGGTCGCCACCACCGTCGTCCAGAGCGCGCGGCGCGTCTTCGACGCCGACCTCGCCACGTTGGAGTTGTCCTCGGGGCTCGCCGCCTGGACCGCGCGAGGTGAGGCCCACGCGACCCTCGGCCGACGCGACGACGTCGCGGCTCCCCTGGAGGGCCCCGACGAGGCGCGCCGGGTGGGCGACTGGCTGATCGTGCCCGTCGCCGAGCGTGACGCCGCGCGCTACGGGGTCCTCGCGGTGCGTCGCGAAGGGCGTGCGCTCTCCTCGGAGGACCTCGAGATCGCCACCCTGCTCGCCCAGGCCGCGGCGACCGCCCTCGGCTCGCGCGTCCTCGCCCGAGGGATTGAGCGCAGTGAGGCCCGGTTGCGCGCGCTCGTGGAGACGGCTCCCGTGGGCATCGTCGAGGCGTCGGTCGACGGGACGCCGCGGTGGTGGAACCGGGCCGCGGAGCGGATCTTCGCCTGGCCACCCCCGGGAGCGGGGACGCTGCCCACGGTGCCCCGGGCGCTGGCGGCCGCCTTCGGCGAGCTCGCCCGCGAGGTGGGCGAGCGGGGTGGGCCGGCCGTGCGCGACCTGGTCGACGTCGAGGTGCGCGGACGGGCGCGTGACCTCACGACGGCGGCCGCTCGAGTGGAGCTGCCCGACGAGCCCGACTCGACGCTCATGGTCCTCATCGACGACGTCACCGACCACCGGCAGCTGAAGGCTGAGGTCGCCCACGCCCAGCAGATGGAGCTACGCGGTCAGGTCGCGAGCACCGTGGCCCACGACTTCAACAACCTCATCACTCTCATCACGGGCTACGCCGAGATCCTGATGCGCGAGATCGACGAGGCGCACCTGGTCGAGATGGTGCGCGACATCCAGTCGACGGCCTCGCGGGCCTCGCGGCTCACCGCCCAGCTCCAGAGCATCGGCCGAGCGCCAGCGCTCGACCCCGTGGTGCTGGCACCGGGCGACGTCGTGCGCGCCAACGCCGAGGTGCTCGAGCGGGTGGTCGGAGTCGACGTCGAGGTCGAGCTGCGCCTGGACGACGGGGCCGGCGCCATCCGGGTCGATGCGGCCCAGTTCGAGCAGATGATCCTCAACCTCGCGATCAACGCGCGTGACGCCATGCCCGACGGCGGCCGCCTGGTCATCGCCGTCGACGGCGTCGAGGTGGCGGGGGCGGCGGCCGACGTCCTCCGGGTGGAGCCCGGTCGCTTCGTGCGGGTGTCAGTCTCCGACACCGGGATAGGGATGGACGAAGAGACGATGGCCCGATGCTTTGACACCTTCTTCACGACCAAGGGCCCGCTCCAGGGGACGGGGCTGGGACTGGCGTCGGCCCGCCGGCTGGCCGAGGCGAGCGGCGGGGCGATCTCCGTACGCAGCACCCTCGCCGTGGGCACGACCTTCGAGGTGCTCTTCCCGGCGACCCGCGAGGCGGTCGTCACCGAGCTGGCCAGCGCCGCGCCCCGGCGGACGCGGGGGTTCGCGACCATCCTCGTCGCCGAGGACGACGATGCCCTGCGCCGACTCATGGTCCAGGTGCTCAGCCGCAACGGCTACCAGGTCCTCGAGGGCGCCTCGGGCGAGGAGGCCCGGTCCCTCGCCGAGCGATACGAGGGTCCGATCGACCTGCTCGTGAGCGACGTCGTGCTGGGCGGCCTCTCGGGCCCGGAGCTCGCGACCGAACTCCAGGGGAGCCGGCCGAGCCTGCTGGTGCTGCTCACCTCGGGCACGGCCGACGCGTCGGTGCTCGCGGGGCTCGCCGCGGGGACCTCGATGTTCCTCGCGAAGCCGTTCCGCCCGAGCGCCCTCATCGACGGGGTCCAGGACCTGCTGGCCCGGCGGGACTAGCGCGTCGGGGGCTCGAAGCGGTAGCCCACGCCGCGCACGGTGGTGATCCAGGCGGGCTTCTCGGGGTCGGCCTCGAGCTTGAGACGCAGCCGACGCACGTGCTCGGTCACGGTGGCCTCGTTCTGCCATTCCGGCGAGGAGGCCCACACGTGCTCGAGGAGCTGGGGTCGGGAGAACACCTGTCGGGGCGACTTGGCCATGAAGGCGAGGAGGGCGAACTCGCGCGAGGTCAACTCGATGAGTCGGCCGTTGAGGCGGACCTCGTGGGTGTTCTCGTTGATCTGGAGGTCCCCGAAGGAGACGGTGGGCGCCTCGATGCGGTGGTGGGTCGCCGCGACCCCGGCCCGGCGCAGGACCGACTCGATCCGCGCGGACACCTCGCCGAGGCTGAAGGGCTTGACGACGTAGTCGTCGGCCCCCAGCTTGAGGCCGGCGATCCGCTCGGTCTCGAGGCCGCGCCCGGTGAGGAAGATCACCGGGACGTCGCTGAGGAGGCGGATCTCGCCGAGCAGCTCGCGCCCGTCCTCCTCGCCGAGCACGACGTCGAGGATGACGAGGTCGGGCTCGGCGGCCGAGGCCAGCTGGAGGGCGCGGACTCCGTCGTGGGCGACCGACACCTGGTACCCCTCCCCGACCAGGTGGGTCTCGAGCAGCCTGGTGATCTCGGGGTCGTCGTCGATGACGAGGACCGAGGTCACGGCCGGATCCCGCTCACACGGCCGGTCCGGCATGGGGTGCGCACGGGGCCATTGTACGAAACGTCCCCCCGCCGAGTGGGGCTAATCGCTCTCCGAATCCGGGTGAACGCCGCCGATGCGGCACGAGTGCGAGGGGTGCGACTGCCAGACTTGGGGGAATGACGGTCTTGGCCGCTGACCCCGAGCCGCAGGCGCCGGCCAAGACCGCCCGACGGCCCTCGGACGAGTCGCTGATCCTGCTCGGGGTCGGGCTGCTGGCCCTCGGGACCTACCTCTGGCAGCTCTCGGTGCCTGAGCAGCTCTCGTTCTACGACTCGGGCGTGTACCTCGCGGCGGCCGTCCACCTGGTCTCGGGCGTCCTGCCCTACCGGGACTTCACCTTCGTGCAGCCTCCGGGTCTCTTGTACATCCTCACCCCGGTCGCGGTCGTGAGCCGGTTCTTCGGGACGCACGACGGCTTCATGGTGGGGCGGGTCCTCTCGGCGGCCGTGACCGCTGCCAACTGTGCGCTGACCTCGGCCCTGGTGCGCCGGCACGGTCGGGTGGCGATGATCGTGGCGGGCGTGGGCCTGGCGGTGAGTCCGGTAGCGTTCTTCGAGGGCTCCGCCATCAAGCTCGAGCCTTACTGCCTGATCTTCGTGCTCGGTGCGGCCCTGATCGTGACGGGGCGGGGACCGGTCGGGACGCTGACCCGGCGCGGGGCGATCCTGGCCGGTGTGACCCTGGGCGTGGCGGGTCTGGTGAAGCTCTGGGCGTTCTTCCCCTTCCTCGCGATCGTGGCGATCGTCGGGTTCCGGGCGAGGTCGAGGGTCGTGCCCCTCGTCGTGGCGGCTGGCGCGACGTTCCTCGCGGGGGTCGCGCCGTACCTCGTGGCCGCCCCCCGGGCGTTCCTCTCGGAGGTCTTCGTCGAGCAGCTGGGTCGTAAGGCGACCGTGGCCGACAGCGGATCGATCCTGTGGCGCGTGCGAGCGCTCACCGGGTACATCGACACACTCGTCTCACCCACCGCCCTCGTCGCCCTCGTCGCCCTGGCGCTGCTCGGACTCGTCGCGATCGTCGCGTTCCGGCGATGGCGCGAGACGTCCGACGAAGATGCCTTCTTCCTTGTCGGCTCGGTCGCGGTCGTCGTGATGCTGCTCACGAGCCCCGAGACCTACAACTACTACTACTACTTCGCCCAGCCCTTCCTCGTCGGCCTGGCCACCGTCTCGGTGTGGAACGTAGGGTCGAGAGTCGGTCGAGGATTCCCTCGACCGACTCTCACCCGAGGGACTCGGCGATTCCTCATCGGCGCGACGGTGACCGGTCTCGTCATAACGAGCGGCGCCCTCGCCCTCTACTCAACCAGCGACTACTCGGCCTACGCCTACGTGTACGGTATCTACGGCCCCTGGATGGATCCCATCGCACGGATCATTCCCGCGGGAGACTGCGTGGTCTACACCGAGGTCGCCTACGGGGTGTTCGAGAACCGATTGACCTCGAGCGATCCTCGCTGTCCCACCGTGGTCGACGTCTACGGGCAGTGGCTCGCCAACGGCTATCAGCTCGTGGCTCCACCCCCGTCGTTCTCGGCCACCTGGAGGAGTTACTTCGAGCGTGCGGCCTACGTGGTCTTTCCCAGGGCCCATCCGGGAGACGTTCCCTGGAACGCCTCACTGGACGCGTGGTTCACGCGGCATTTCAGACTCGTCTATGACGAGAACGGGGTCGCCATCTATCGAGCTCGCGTAGGCGGGTGAGGGGCAATGTTGCGTTTCGAGCTCGCTCTCATGTGCGCAGTCCTCGGACTCGTCGTCGGCTCCTTCCTCAACGTCGTCATCTACCGAGTCCCAAGGGGTGAGTCGATCGTCCGTCCCGGCTCGCATTGCCCGAGGTGCGGCGCGGCGGTGAGGATGCGAGACAACATCCCGGTGGTGTCGTGGCTCGTGTTGGGAGGCCGCTGTCGACACT
>JAKCEK010000088.1 GCA_021838005.1 Actinomycetes bacterium | reverse complement strand
GAGATGGCCCGGGCCGTTCGTCGTTCCGAGCGCTACACCTAGGGCGAGCGGTGCCCGCCCTCGGTAGACTGGCGATCCGGTCAGGTCGACCGGACGAGGGGGTGAATGGTTCTCGACGTTGGTCGTTGAGGTCTGAGAAGCGAGCCGTGGTCTCCGGAGCCACGTAAAAGAGCCGGAAAACACAAATAAACGCCAAGCCTCAGCTTGCGTTTGCTGCTTAGGTAGCAACATCCGCCTGGGCCTAGCCCTACGGCTCAGTTCACGGGTGTCATATAAGTAGGGCTTACCGCCCGGGTTCGTCAGTGGCCCGGGCGGGACACCTTCGCTGACTACGGAGTGCCCTCGGTGCCGGTGACAGGGGCCTCCCGACAACTTCCCGCCGGCTGCGCTCGGAGAATGCAGACCAAGGCACTGACGGACCGGGGTTCGAATCCCCGCACCTCCACTCACATTTATCCTAATAGGAGGGTATTACTACTCTTCTGAAGAGGGATCTGGCATCTCCGCTGTCAGCGCGCCAAGCACTCCGCGGACGTCTGTGATTGCATCGTCTATCCACTTGTCCATTGGGACTCGAGCGGTACGTGCTCTCACTGGCCGCCCTCGCGACCACCAACAGAATTCTTGGCCGCTGCCATCCCTGCCCCGTGCTGACCGCGCCTCGACACCATCGAGTCCCCGGTCGAACCCTGCTTGGGCCACCGGCCAACACTTCTCATGAGACACAACGTCCCCGTTCGCGTCAAACGGGTACGTCGTCAGGAACCCTGCCAACTGAACGCCGTCGTCGCTCACGACGTCAACTGCCGTCATGCCCCTGGGGAGGATGACGCCGATCAGCTCGTATGCGTCACCACGTAGATCGGACACCGAGTAGAACCAGCCGTCCGCCGTCTCTTCTACTTGCATCCGCGCCGTTGGGAGATCGCGCGACACGTACAGTGCGTCTCAACTTCCCGGTGGATTCCAGCGACCGCCCCTCACTCTCGCGTAACTCGTGTCGAGGGGGTCTGACCACGACGCCTTGCATACCCGAAGCCACAGGTGCTCTTCAGGAGCGACCTCCCGTGTTAGCAATGTCAAGGCTGCACGCGACGAAGGTCAAACGCTCGCGATACAGCGCTGCGGAGTTCTGCGAACTCACCCGATTCGAGGAGGTCAACTAGTGACTTTCCGTCAAGGTTCTTAGCGGGTCGTCGCACGACTTCGGCGATCTTCTCGGTCTTGATGTGCGCCAGTAGTTCTGACGTCGTCTCGTCGAGGAGGCCCACGTCCCCCACTCGATCAGCCGGTACTCCGTTCGTTAGCCACTTGGAGTAAGCCTGCCGAGTTACCCCGAAGGCGTTGGCCACTTCTGTACCGCTCAGCTTCCACAGACGCTCGAGTCTCCTAAGTGGCTGTGATCGCATACCCTCTTCTAGGCCTTCGGCGATAACCGCGGCTCGCTCTAGGGAATCGGCCAACAGGGCCGACACGAATGCGGCAGGGTGCTCACGGGCCGCTTCCACGGCCTGCTCAATGGTGCTGGATGTCTTTCCCATGAGACCTCCTCTCTCATGACTGTACCGCAACCATTCGTCAACCGCAACCATTTGTCAACCTCTCCTTCGGCGAACTGTTTGCTTGAAGGGAAGCCGGCAGCGCCCCTCACCCAAGCGGACCAGGGACGTCACCTCCATTCGCTTGACGGCCTGCTCCACCGCCCACCGCCGACACAGGTCATTGTCCGGGTTCAGGCGGGCTACGAGATCCCGTAACCTGAACTCCCCGCGCTCATCCACGATCTCCGGCAGTGCCGCCAGGATCTCGACGCGCACCGTTCAGCGCTCCGGACTAGGGCGAACGCCGATCCGGAAGGACTCGAGGCGAACCAGTATCGGTTTCGCCTGGGGTGACGGCACCTCCACGTAACCGCTCGTGGTACGAGCTCTTGCACGTCGGGCGTCGTACTCGGGTCGAGCCGTGGGCGCGTCTCTGGGCCGAAGGGAACGGCGCCGTCTGGCGCGACGACGCCACCGACACCGAGCAGAGGACTGCGTTGGGGACCCGGGTCCTGGAGTAGGTAGACCCGGTGTCTTCCACGGCTGGCCGCCGGCGACCCACCACGTGACGGGGCCCCGAGTCGGAGTGCCGCGGCGCCAGCGAAAGAAGACCCCTTCAGTTCGGCGGCGCGACGCGAGAGACATGGACACGACACCGGCTCGAATGACCCCGTCCCCGCGGAGCGCGCGAAAACTCGACGAGCCCCCTTACGGCGCACGGCCATCGAGAAGGGCTGCGACCCCCCGCGTTCTCACCACTGCCGCGGGAGGACGGCGGCGATCGCCCGGGCGATGGCCGCGTAGCCGGCGTCGTTGGGGTGGATGTTGGGGCCGTAGGGGCGTGGTGCGCACATCCACGTAAAGCGACACTCGAAGACGACGTCGACCGGGACCTTCTCCTTCCGCCCGGAAACCGTGACCGCGCGAGTGTCATCCTCATGGAAAGCCCCCTCCACATCGGCGACGGGAATGCCGGAGGCTCCATAGACCTGGGCGAAGACTCGGTTCATGTGCGAGAGCGCGACGACGCTGTTGGCGGCAAAGGCCTCTTGCACACCCTCCTTCGTCCCCTTGACCAGATACGGGTTGTAGTGGTTGAGCCCGACGACGTGTACCGACGGGCCGGCCGCCTTCTCGAGTGTCGCCACGACAGCCCGCAACTGCGCGCGCAGGGTCGCGAGGACGGGTGTGACGCACGCCGCGTCGATGTCCGCGCCGCGGAAGCACACGTCGAGCGTGTTGAAGCCCATGTCAATCGTGACCAGAGTGCGCGCGTCGTGGTGGGCCTTCAGGTACGCCACGGCGTCGGAAAGCTGGGTGTCGGGAGCGAGGTAGCACGGGTCAGGGCCGTGCAGCATCGTCGCGAGTGACTCACCCGGACAGCCGAGTTCGGTCAGTCGGAGCTCGACGCCGCGCGCCCGCTCCAGGGCGACGAGTTGGTTCGCGTAGCCCCGTCGCGTCGGCTGCCCCGTGGGGACGGCCTTCGTCGGCTGGACGCCCCGCGAGACCGATGCACCCAGATCCAGGTAGAGGACCGTGACCGGGTTCGCACTCGCCGGCGGCGAAACTCGAACGACGCCGAGGACCAACGCGATCGTCCCGACGGCGATGGCCACGACTCCCACGGCCACTTGCCCGCGCGCCCTCCGCACACCCACGGTGACAGTGTGAGCGCCCTCGCCCGTCGCCGTGGGGGGACCAAAGCAAGGTTTAGTCCGTGTGGCGAGTGCCCGCGGCGTGGGGACCGCCGAGCGCGCCGTCCCCGCGCCCCGGTGGGGCCGTGAGGCAGCTCCGCACTCCCAACCGGCGCGTCGACCGGGACGCCAGGTCCTAGCTTGGGGCGACGCGCACAACCGCCGCGCCCCGGAACCGGCCGTGGGAGAGGTCGCTCAGCGCCCGATCCACCTCATCGAACCCGTAGCGGGTGGTGGTGGCACGCATCCCCGTCTTCGCGGCCGCGTCCAGGAGGGCTCGTCCGTCGGCGCGCGTATTGGCCGTGACGCTGCGCAGGTCGCGCTCGTTGAACAAGAGCCGGTCGTAGTCGAGTGGCGGGATCTCACTCACGTGGATTCCCGCGATCGCGAGCGTCCCGCCCCGGTCGAGCGCGGCCAGTGCGTCGAGGACGAGCTCGCCGGCCGGAGCGAAGAGGATGGCCGCGTCGAGCGGCTCCGGCGGTGCCTGGTCGTTGCCACAGGCCGACGCCACCCCGAGTTCGAGGGCGAAGCGCTGGTCGGCGGGCGACCGGGTGACGACGTGGACACGCGCCCCCTCGGCCATCGCGAGCTGGGCCACCAGGTGGGCCGACGCCCCGAAGCCGTAGAGTCCGAGGCGTCCCCCCTCGGGCACCGCGGCCCGACGCAGCGCGCGGTACCCGATGATCCCCGCGCACAGCAGCGGGGCCGCGGCCTCGTCGTCAAAGGCCTCGGGCAGGCGGTAGACGAAGCGTTCGTCGCCCACCATGAACTCCGCGAACCCCCCGTCGACGTCCCACCCCGTGAAAAGGGGGTCGACGCAGAGGTTCTCCATCCCGTGGGCGCAGAATCGGCACCGCCCGCACGACCGCGCAAGCCACGCCGCCCCCACGCGATCACCGCGCTCGACGCGCTCACAGCCCGGGCCGAGCTGATCGACGAAGCCGACGACCTCGTGGCCGGGGACGGTACCCGCCCGACGGGGAGCCAGGTCCCCCTCGACCAGGTGGAGGTCGGTCCGACAGACGCCACAGACGCTGACCCGGATCCGGACCTGTCCCGGACCAGGCTCGGGGATCGGGCGCTCCACGAGGCGCAAACCGCCCTCGTCGACCGGCCCGACGCGTTCGAGCGCCCACGCACGCATCATCCCTCGCCCGCCGTCGACGGCGCCACCCACCCGGTCTCTTCTCGAGCGAGCGTCACGAGCTCTTCGGCCGTGAAGACGCGCGACCGGGTGACGAAGTGCTTGCCCTCCTCGGGCTGGAGGGAGAAGCCCTCGGGGTCGCCCTCGCCGAGGTCGATTATCAGTTGGGTGTGGCGCCACGTCTCGTACTGACGGGGATCCATGTAGAAGGCGCACCCGCCCACGTAGCCCAAGAGGAGGTCGTTATCGCCGATCTTGAAGTCGCCCTCGTCGAAGCACATCGGCTCGCTCCCCCCGCAGCAGCCACCGGACTGGTAAAAGACGAGGGGTCCGCGCCGCTCGCGCAGCCGCGTGACGGCGTCGATCGCGGACGGAGTGGCCGTCACACGATCGACGCCCGTCGCGGTGCGGGGCACCACGGCGGCCACTAGAAGAAGCCCATCGGCTTCTCGGAGTAGCTCACCAGCACGCTCTTGGTCTGGGTGTAGTGCTCGGTCAGAGTGGAGCGGTACAACTCCCGACCCACGCCCGAAACCTTGTAGCCGCCAAACGCCACGCCGGCCGGGTACTGGTGGTAGCAGTTCACCCAGACGCGACCGGCCTCGATGGCCCGGGCCATGCGGTGGGCCCGGCTCCCGTCACGAGTCCACACACCCGCGCCCAGCCCGTAGAGGGTGTCGTTGGCGATGGCGATGGCCTGCGCCTCGTCCTTGAAGGTCGTCACCGCGAGGACCGGTCCGAAGATCTCCTCTTGGAAGACGCGCATCTGGTTGTGGCCCTTGAGGACCGTCGGCTCGACGAAGTAGCCGTTGGCGAGCTCGCCGGGCATGGCCGGACGCCTCCCGCCGATCAGGCACTCGGCGCCCTCGTCCTTGCCTATCTGGATGTAGTTGGTGATCTTCTCCAGCTGGGACTGGGAGTTCTGCGGGCCCATTTGGGTCGCGACGTCGAGGGGGTTGCCCTGCTTGATCTGAGCGATCCGGGCGAGGGCGCGCTCCATGAACCGGTCGTAGATGGACTCCTGGATCAACGCCCGCGACGGGCACGTGCACACCTCGCCCTTGTTGAACGCGTAGAGGACGAGTCCCTCAACCGCCTTGTCCAGGAATTCGTCGTCCTCGGCCATCACGTCGGCGAAGAAGATATTGGGCGACTTCCCGCCGAGCTCGGTGGTCGAGGGGATGATGTTCTCTGCGGCGTACTGCATGATCAGCCGGCCGGTGACGGTCTCGCCGGTGAAGGCGATCTTGTTGATCCGCTTGTTCGAGGCCAGCGCCTTGCCGATCTCGGCGCCGGGGCCGGTGACGACGTTCACGACCCCCGGGGGGATCAGGTCGCCGATGACCTCCATCATCTTGAGGATCGACCACGGGGTTGAGGACGCCGGCTTCACCACGGTGCAGTTCCCGCCGGCGAGGGCTGGGGCGATCTTCCACGCGGCCATGAGCAGCGGGAAGTTGAACGGGATGATCTGGCCGACGACCCCGAGGGGCTCGTGGGAGTGGTAGGCCACGGTGTCCTTGTCGATCTCGATGCTCGAGCCCTCGAGGGCTCGGGTCTGGGCCGCGAAGTACCGGAAGTGGTCGGCCGCCAGCGGAATGTCGGCCGCCAGGGTCTCGCGCACCGGCTTGCCGTTGTCCCAGGTCTCGGCAACCGCCAGCATCTCGAGATTCGCCTCGATGGCGTCGGCGATCTTGTTGAGCACCCGCGCGCGCTCGGTGAGCGACGTCGCGCCCCACTCCTCTTTAGCCGCGTGGGCGGCGTCGAGGGCGAGTTCGACGTCCTCGGAGGTCGAGCGTGCCACCTCGGTGAAGGGCAGCGCCGTCGTGGGTGAGACGTCCTTCATGTACTGGCCGCGCACCGGGGCCACCCAGTGTCCGCCAATGTAATTCTCGTAGCGGGTCTTGAGCGTGACGGGGCTGCCGGGCTCGCCGGGCGCCGGATACACCTTCGAGGTCGTCTCGTTCTTCTCTGGGGCGATGGTCATCCAATCCTCCCAATTTCGGGGAGGCCGTAGGGGGCCTCAAGGCGAACCGTAACGGGAGTCCGCACGCCCCCTCAGTGGCGAAGGTCCCCTTCTCACTCCGCTCGCGGCGGGCGCGGGCCGGCCGCGACCGGGGCCCGTCGCCCACTGGGGTGACGGGGCGGCGCCACACCTCTTCGGACGGGTGGCGCTCGTCGACGACCTCGGCGCCGGCGACGTCGTCGACGGCGGCGGCCACGCGACGCCCCCGGAAGCCCGCCGGTTGGGGTCCGACTCGCGGGCGACGAGGCGGCCCTCGTCCGGCGCGGTCTCGACGCTCCGACCGCGCCGGCGACGGCCCGATCTCGAGGCGGGCGCTCCCCAGTGCCACACCGGGACGGGGCCGGAGCCTCGTCGAAATCACGTTCCACCGCGGTCACGCGCGGCGGCGGGCCCCCGGCCGCGGCCGCTGCGCGCGCCACGTCCGACCGTAGACTGCCGCCGGGCGCGGTCGGGCCCGTCGACACCCCTGGACCCGGAAGGACGAGACCATATGGACAGCGAGAACAAGTGCCCGGTGACGAGCACCATCGGTAACGAGACCGCGGGGCGCTCCATCGCCGACTGGTGGCCCGAACAACTCGACCTGACCGTCTTACACCGCCACTCCTCTCTGTCGAATCCCATGGGTGAGGAGTTCGACTACGCCGCCGAGTTCGCCACACTCGACCTCGACGCCGTGCGCGGGGATCTCCACGCCCTGATGAGATCGTCCGAAGGGTGGTGGCCGGCGGACTACGGCCACTACGGGCCCCTGTTCATCCGCATGGCCTGGCACGACGCCGGCACCTACCGGATCCAAGACGGGCGCGGGGGCGCCGGGCGGGGCCAGCAGCGCTTCGCCCCCATCAACAGCTGGCCGGACAACGCCAACCTCGACAAGGCGCGCCGCCTCCTCTGGCCGATCAAGCAGAAGTACGGGCGCAAGCTCTCCTGGGCCGACCTCATGATCCTCGCGGGCAACGTGGCCCTGGAGTCCATGGGCTTTACGACCTTCGGCTTCGCGGGCGGTCGCGCCGACGTCTGGGAGCCCGATGACATCAACTGGGGCTACGAGTCGACCTGGCTCGCCGACGAGCGCTACTCGGGCGACCGGGAGCTCGCGAGCCCGTTCGGCAACGTCCAGATGGGCCTGATCTACGTGAACCCCGAGGGCCCCAACGGCAACCCGGACCCGATGGCCGCGGCGCGCGACGTCCGCGAGACCTTCCGGCGCATGGCGATGAACGACGAGGAGACGGTCGCCCTGGTGGCGGGGGGACACACCTTCGGCAAGACCCACGGCGCGGCCGACGCCAACGAGTACGTCGGACGCGAGCCCGAGGGTGCACCCATGGCCCAGCAGGGTCTGGGCTGGAAGAACAACTTCGGCACCGGCGTCGGTGATGACGCGATCACGAGCGGACTGGAGGGTGCGTGGACCTACACGCCCACGGCGTGG
>JAKCEK010000007.1 GCA_021838005.1 Actinomycetes bacterium | reverse complement strand
GGCCGACCTCGTGGGCTTCCAGACCCGCCAGTCGGCCGCCAACTTCTCGCGCCTGGCGCGCCGGCTCACCCCGGCCGACGGCACCGACGCGCTCGTGCAGTACGAGGGGCGCCGCGTGCGCACCGGAGCCTTCCCTATCACCGCCGACGTCGCGCGGTTCGCCGCGGCCGCCCAGGACCCGGCGGTGCGGGCTCGGGCGAAAGAGATCCGCCAGGATCTGGGCGACCCCGAGGTGATCCTGCTCGGGGTCGACCGACTCGACTACACCAAGGGCATCCAGCAGCGGGCCAAGGCGCTCGCCGAGCTCTACGCCGACCACTCGCTCGACCCCGAACACCACGTCATGGTCCAGATCGCCGTGCCCTCGCGCGAGAGCGACGCGCACTACGAGCGCGAGCGCCACGAGCTCGAGCAGGTGGTCAGTGAGGTCAACGGGGACTACGGGCTCGTCGGGCGTCCGGTCATCCACTACCTCCACCAGAACATGCCCTTTGACGAGCTGGTCGCGCTCTATCTCGCGGCCGACGTGATGCTCGTCACGCCCTACCGCGACGGGATGAATCTCGTCGCCAAGGAGTACGTCACCTGCCGGACCGACCTGACGGGCCGGCTCATCCTCTCGGAGTTCGCGGGGGCGGCGACCGAGCTGCGCGGGGCCTTCATCGTCAACCCGCACGACCTCGAGGGCGTCAAAGAGGCGATCCGCTCGGCCGTGCGCGCCGGTCCCCGTGAGGCCCGGGAACGGATGGCCCGGATGCGGCGCCAGACCATGCGCCGCGACGTCTACGACTGGGCGACGACGTTCCTCGCCGCGCTCGAGTCGTCCTAGAGCTCGTCGATCAGGTCCTTAACGGAGTCCACCACGCGGGTCGGCTGGTAGGGCGCGCCCACCAGGTCCTCGCGGGTCGCCACCCCCGAGAGCACGAGGATCGTCGGGATGCCGGCCTCGGTGCCGGCGCGCACGTCGGTGTCCATTCGGTCGCCCACGAGAACGGTCCCGGCCGAGTGGGCCCCGAGAATCGCCAGGGCGTCGCGGATCATGACCGCGTTGGGCTTGCCCACGACGTAGGGGGCGACGCCGGTGGCGCGCTGGATGAGAGCGGTGAGCGCCCCGCAGCCCGGCAGAGCCCCGTCGGGGGTGGTGCCGGTGGGCTCGGGATTGGTCGCGACGAAGGCACTCCCGGCGTCGATGAGCCGGATCGCCTGGGTGATGGCGTCGAAGTCGTAGGTCCACGTCTCACCCACGACCACGTAGTCGGGGTCGACGGGGTTCGCGGGGTAGCCGAGCTCGGCGAGGGCCTCGTGCATCGCCGGCTCGCCGATCACGAAGGCGCTGCCCTCGGGACGCTGGTCGACGACGAAGCGGGCCGTCGCCAGCGCCGAGGTCCACAGCCGCTCACGCTCGATCACCACACCGTGGCTCGAGAGCGCCTCGCAGATCTGGCCGGGGGTGAACAGGGAGTTGTTGGTGAGGACGAGGAAGTCCCGGCCCGTCGAGCGCAGTCGGGCGAGGAAGTCGGCGGCGCCGTCAACCTGGCGGCCGTCGTTGATCAGGACCCCGTCCATGTCGCAGAGCCAGTGCGGGGCGAGAGTCACCCCTCCAGTCTCTCACGGACGAGCCGCCGCCCCGGCCCGGGTGCAAGGGTGTCGGGCCGGGGCGGCGGGGGAGGCGAGGGTCTAGCGCTGGTGTCCGCGGTGGTTGCCGTTGCCCTGACTGCTGCCGTTGCCCATCAGGCCGAGGCCGGGCCCGAGCGGGCCCCAGCCCTCACCGGTGCCCACCTCGATCACCTGGGCGTCGAGGGTCGACGCGCTCGTCGCGTCGGGCAGGCCGGCCACGACCACGCGCTCACCGGTGGTGAAGGTGACCGTCGCGGCGGCGAGCTGGCCCTGCACGTAGACCTTGGTCGTCGGCTCGATGACGACGGTCGTCGTGGTGCCGTCGTGGGTCACGCCGAAGGTGCCGGTGCCGACCGTGGCGATCCTCCCGCGCACCACCAGCGGGCGGATGTTGATGGACGCGGCGGTCGTGGGGGCCCCGGGGGCCGTCGTGATCCAGACGTGCTCACCCACCAAGAGGTCGCTCGCGGGCACCGTGGTGGGCCCCTCGGTGTAGGTCGTCGAGCTGGTCAGGGTGTAGGTCGCGCCCGCGCCGTGGTCACCGCCGATGGTCACCGAGACGCCCGGCGTGACGGCCGAGACGACGCCCGAGGCGCGCTCGGACTGCTGCTGCTGCTCGGGGGCGCGCACCGTGATGGTGGTGGCGTCGAGGATCGTGCCGGTCGAGTCCACAGTGCCCTCAGCGACGATCGACTCGCCCGGGGTGATCGAGTTCAGCGCCGTGGTCTGTCCGCCGGAGGTCACGACGGTCGAGGCGCCGGCCTGGATCGTGCGGGTGAAGCCCTCGGGGCCGATCACGAGGATCGTGGAGCCCGAGTTGGAGAGCACGAGGCCGCGGATCTCGGCGAGGTCGATGTTGACCGAGGTCGCCGTCGTGGGTGCGCCCGGGGCGGTCGCCACCTCGACGCGGTCACCGACCACGAGCAGGGCCGCGGTGGCGGCCCGACCGTCGAGGGTGTAGGTCGTCGTGGGGCTGATCGTGTAGGTCGTGGTCACGCCGCCCGCGCTCTCGACGTTGAGCGTCGTGGCCGTCATGGCCATCACGTAGCCCGCGGCGTGGTCGCCTCCGCCACCGTTGTCGTGGCTCCGGCCCCGTCCGTGGCCGGCGGCGCCCGCCACGCTGGCGACACCGAGCCCGAGGCCGGCCGTCACCGCGAGTGCGGCCAGCGACCGGCCGAGTACTGCGGGGGTGGGGTTGGTCATCACTCTCTCCTTAGGTTCGTCCGCTCGGACTTCCCCACTATGTCGGGGGGAGCTTGGAAACCGGTGTGAGTCGGCTGTGCGTTGGCTGACAAACCCGCCCGTAGTCTGGGAATTGTCCTAGAGGAGGTCACATGCCGGCACTCACCCCCGGGGACTGGACGGTCCTGGCGCGCCTGGAGCCCGTCGCCGAACCGGCCGACGAGCGGTCGGTCGCGACGGTGACGACGGCCCCGCGCGGGCTCGAGGGCGAGGGCTTCCCCGTCCGGCGGGCCTTCGCCGGCCTGTCGCTCGTGGCCCTCGACCCCTTCGTGCACATGGACCAGATGGGTGAGGTCGACTACGCCCCGGGCGAGCCCAAGGGGACCCCCTGGCACCCGCACCGGGGGTTCGAGACCGTCACCTACATGATCGACGGCACCTTCCAGCACCAGGACTCCCACGGCGGGGGCGGGCTCATCACCAACGGCTCGACCCAGTGGATGACGGCCGGCCAGGGGATACTGCACATCGAGACGCCCCCCGAGGAGCTCGTCGAGTCGGGTGGGCTCTTCCACGGGATCCAGCTGTGGGTGAACCTGCCGGCCAGAGACAAGATGATCCCGCCCGCCTACCAGAGCCTCGAGGCCGAAGAGGTCGCGCTCGTCGCCTCGCCCGACGCCGGGGCGCTCGTGCGCGTCGTGGCCGGCGCCGTCGGCCCCCACCGCGGCCCGGGCTCGACCCACACCCCCATGACCCTGGCCCACGTCACCCTGCGCGCGGGCGCGCAACTGGACCTGCCCTGGGAGCCGGGCTTCAACGCCCTCGTCTACGTCCTGGCGGGGCGGGGGTACGTCGGCTCCGAGCGCCGCCCGGTGTCGACGGGTCAGCTCGCGAGCTTCGACCGAGGCGGGTGGCTGCGCCTCGGTGCCGACTCCCGCCCGGATACCCCCGACCACCTCTTCGAGGTCCTCGTGCTCGGCGGGCGGCCCATCGGCGAGCCCGTCGAACACTACGGGCCCTTCGTGATGAATACGCGCGCCGAGATCGCCCAGGCCCTCGAGGACTACCAGAGGGGTCGCCTCGGCGTGATCCCCCCCGGGGCCCTCATGCCCCACGTCGCGCGCTCGGCGCCGCCCGAGCCTCGAGCGCGACCCGTCGAGCGGCCCTAGGTTGGTCGTGGGAGGTGGCGATGAACGACGGCACCATCATCGAACAGATTGAACGGCTCTCCGAGGAGGAGTTGGCCCTCGAAGAGGCCCACCCGGGTGCGCGCCCGAGTGAGGCCGAGCGAGTGAGGCTGCACGAGATCGAGGTCCAGTTGGACCAGTGCTACGACCTGTTGCGCCAGCGCCGGGCCCGTCGGGTCGCCGGACTCGACCCCGACGAGGCCACGGTGCGCAGCGAGTCCACGGTCGAGGGCTACCTGCAGTAGCCGTCGGTAGGGTGGGCCGATGGACCTCGGGCTCGGCGAGCGCGCCTTTGTCATCACCGGCGGCACCGACGGGCTCGGCCTCGCGCTGGCCCGGACCCTCGTCGACGAGGGGGCCCACGTTGCGGTCTGCGGGCGCGACGCGCAGCGCCTCGCCCGCGCCGAGAGCACCCTCGGACCGGGGGCCCTGTGCGTGCGCGCCGACGTCACGGCGCCCGCGGAGGTGGCTGACTTCGTCGAGGCCGCGCGCGAGCGATTCGGGCGGATCGACGGACTCGTGAACAACGCCGGGCGCACCGCCGGGGGCCCCGTCGCCGACTCGACCGACGAGGTCTGGCGAGCGGACCTCGAACTCAAGGTCATCGCGGCGGTGCGCCTCGCGCGACTGTGCCTCGACGACCTCGCGGCGACGGGCGGGTCGGTGCTGAACGTGCTCACGATCATGGCCCGCACCCCGCCGGGTGACTCCACGCCCACCGCCGCCAGCCGGGCGGCGGGGCTGGCCCTCACCAAGGCCCTCAGCCACGAAGCCGGACCGCGCGGGGTGCGGGTGAACGCCCTCCTCGTCGGCCTCGTCGAGTCGGGCCAGTGGGAGCGGCGTGCCCGCGAGGCCGGGCTCGCCCCCGACGCCCTCTACCGCGAGATGGCGGCGTCGCGACCCATCGCCCTCGGGCGGGTGGGCCGGGCCGAGGAGTTCGCCGACGTGGCGGCCTTCCTGCTGTCGCCGCGCGCGAGCTACGTCACCGGCGTGGGACTCGCCGTCGACGGCGGGCTCTCGCCGGCGATCTAGTCACCTCGCCCCGAGGAGCTCGCTGACCCGCCCGACGAGCTCGTCCATGGGGTAGGGCTGGGCGAGGAACGTCGTCGGGCGCCTCCGGACGCGCCGCGCGCCGCACCGGTCACCCCACCGCCTCGTCACGCCCTCGCCTCATCACGCTCGGGCGCCACGCGCCCGGGGCCCGCGTCCTACGTAGCGGTCGCGGCGCGCAAGAGCGAGAAATGCTTCGCCTATCGCCCCCGACGGGCCAGGACCTCGCCGACGAGCCGGGGCAGGGCCGACGCCCCGGCGTAGGGTCCGAGGCGAGCGCCGGCGCGACCGTGGAGGTGGGCCGAGAGGGCGGCCGCCTCGAGGGGGTCGTGACCGCGGGCGAGGGCGCCGGCGATCAGTCCGGCCAGTACGTCACCGGTCCCGGCCGTGGCGAGGGCCGGGGTGCCCGAGGTGACTACCCGGGTCGTGCCGTCGGGCGCGGCGACGATCGTGACCGGGCCCTTCAGCAGCACGACGCACCCGGTCGCGACGGCGAGCGCGCGCGCGGCCCCGAGCCGGTCCGGGGGGACGGGCCGGCCGGTGAGACGCGCGAACTCCCCCTCGTGGGGGGTCAGGACCCAGGTCGGGCCGTCGGGGCGACGGGCGGCGACGAGCGTGGGGTCGAGCCCGTCGGCGTCGAGGACGACGGGTGAGGGGGTGCGCGCGAGGATCGGCGCGAGCCACGCGGCCGCCCCCTCGCCGAGCCCGGGTCCCGCGACGACGGCGCGCGCCCGGGGGTCGATCGACCCGGTCGCGACGCGCACGACCTCCGCCGGCAGGTCGAGCCCCGTCACGTCGGCGCGGCTCGCCACGCGCACCATCGAGGCCCCTCCGGCGAGCGCGCCCTCCGCCACGAGGCGTGCCGCGCCGGGCATCAGGGGCGAGCCGACGAGCGCGACGACCGCGTGACGCCATTTGTGGTCGTCGTCGGCACGAGAGACGTAGCCCGCGAGATCGGCGTCCTCGACGACGCCGTCGCGCGAGGAGGGGACGATGCCGAGCCGGTGCACGACGACGCGTCCGGCCAGGCCGGCCGCGGGCCCGGTCACGTGGGCCGGCTTCAGAGCTCCGAGGGCGACGGTCAGCGTCGCGCGCGCGGGGGCGCCCCACAGGTCGCCGGTATCGGCGTCGACGCCCGAGGGCAGGTCGACGGCCACCACCGGGGCGTCGGCCACCGGCGCGTGGTAGGGACGCGAGCAGCCCAGGCCGAAGGCCGCGTCCACGACCAGGTCGTAGCCCGAAAGGACGGCCGGCTGATCGGCCACCGGGACGACTTCGACGCGGGCGCCGCGACGCGCGAGCCATCCGGCGGCGACCCTTCCATCGGCCCCGTTGAGGCCCGGGCCCACGACGACCACGACGCGCCGCCCGTAGAGCGAGCCGAGGAGCGTGCGGCACTCCTGGGCGACGGCCACCCCGGCGCGGCGCACGAGGGCCGGGGAACCCACGAGAGCGATCGCGGCGGCGTCGGCCGCGCGCATGGCCGCGGTGTCGAGTAGCGGTCTCACGTCGCGGTCCCGTCGAGCAGGTCCCGCACGACGTGAGCGAGGTCGGTGAGTCCGTAGGGCTTCTCGAGGAAGGCCGAGCGGCTCGTCGGGGCGATGACGGCGTCGTGCTCGGGACTCGGGTACCCCGAGGTGAACAGCACCGCCGTCTCGGGGCGCCGCTCGACGAGGCGCGCCGCGAGCTCGCGACCGTTCATCCGGGGCATCACCACGTCGGTGACCAGGGCGCCGATGGGGCCGGTCTCCGCGCCGGCCAGCTCGAGCGCCTCGAGTCCGTCGCCGGCAACCAGCACGCGGTAGCCGAGGTCGGCGAGGTAGCCGCTCACGAGGTCGCGGGCCTCGTCGACGTCCTCGACGACGAGGAGGGTCTCGGTGCCGCGTAGCGAGTCGCGCGCGGCACGGGCCGGTCGGCTCCCCTCGAGCGAGCCGCCAACCGCGGGCAGGTAGACCTTGACGGTGGTGCCGACGCCGGGCGAGCTGTAGAAGCGCACGTGGCCCCCGCTGCGGCGCACGATGCCGTAGACGGTGGAGAGGCCGAGCCCGGTACCGGTCGGCTTGGTGGTGAAAAACGGCTCGAACGCGCGCGCGAGGGTCGCCTCGGTCATGCCCTCACCGGTGTCGGTGATCTGGAGCAGGAGGTGGGGACCGGGGGTGACCTCGGGGTGGAGCTCGGCGTAGTCCTGGTCCAGGTGGGCGAGGGCGGTGCGCACCTCGAGGCTCCCACCCCGCGGCATCGCCTCGCGGGCGTTGGTGACGAGGTTCAAGATGGCCTGTTCGAGCTGGGACCGGTCGACCTCGATCGCGGCGAGGTCGTCGGCGAGGTCGAGGCGTACGACCACGTCCTCGCCGATCATTCGCTCGAGCAGGCGCAGGGCGTCGCGCACGACCTCGCTCAGGTCGAGGCGCTGGGGCCGGATCATCTGGCTCCGGCTGAAGGTCAGGAGCCGCCGGGTGAAGTCGGCCGCCTTCTCGACCGCGGCGTCGATGCGCAGGGCCATCTCGCGCAGTGACGGCTCTTCTAAGCGCTGGGCGAGCAGTCCCGAGTATCCCCGGATCACGAGGAGCATGTTGTTGAAGTCGTGGGCCACGCCGCCGGCGAGGGTGCCGAGGGCCTCGAGTTTTTGGGACTGGAGGAGCTGGAGTTCCATCTCACGCTCGGCGGTGACGTCGGTGTTCACCCCGACGAAGTGCGTGGCCCGTCCCCTGTCGTCGAGGACGGGGGTGAGGGCGAGACGGTTCCAGAACGTTGAGCCGTCCTTGCGGTAGTTCATGAGTTCGACGATCGTTTCGCGCTCCTCGGCGATGGCTCGAACGATCTCCGCGATGGCCTCGGGGGCGGTCTCGGGGCCGTTCAGCAAGCTCGCGCTGCGGCCGAGGACCTCCTCCTCGTGGTAGCCGGTGAGGGTGAGGAAGCTGGGGCTGGCGTAGACAACCCGACTTTCGTCGGTGCCCGAGGTGATGAGCACGCCCTGGCTGATCGCGCGCAGCGCCCGGTCGTGGGTGCGCAGCATCTCCTCGTCGGCCGCCCGTAGCCGCTCGTTGACGAAGCGGTCGAGGGCGAACGAGAGGATCGGCGTGATCTCCGAGAGCGCTCGGACTAGCTCGTCGGTGAAAAAGCCGACCTTCTCGGAATAGAGGCCGAGGGTGGCGACGACCCGCCCCCCCTCGCGGATGGGGAAGGAGGCCGACGCCCGGAACCCGAAGCCCGCCGCGCGCCGGTGCCACGGCAGGGTCATGTCGGCGGCCAGGAAGTCGTTGATGACCTGGGGCTCGCCGTCGCGCAGGGCGCGGCCGGTCGGCCCGCGCGAGGTGATGTCCTCGGGGTCGAGGCTCACGTGGATCTCCTCGAGGTACGCCGACTGGCCGTACTGGGTGGCGACGTCGACCCGGCCGTCGCGGGGGATCCCGACCCAGGCGAGAGCGAAGCCCCCGACCTCGACGGCGATCCGACAGACCGTCGCGAAGAGGTCGGACGGGCTCGCCGACTCGCTCACGGCCCGATTGGTCTCGGCCAGCATCGCGTAGAGGCGGGAGCGCTCCTCGAGCGACCGTTGGACGTGGTGGAAGTTGGTGACGTCGTGGGCGACGATGCCGATGGCGGTCACCTCATCGTCGACCCGCATGGGGTAGTAGCTCACGAGCCAGTGCCGGTGCCGGGAAACTTCTGAGACCTGCTCTTCGGTGAGGCGGAGGTTGGTGATGGTCTCGCCGGCGAGCACGCGCTCATAGACGCGCCGAAGGTGCGACCACGCCCGGGGGGCGACCTCGGCGACTGGTCGGCCGACGTGATCGGCGGCCGGGATTCCGTGTCCGCTGGCGAACACCTCGTTGACGACGAGGTAGCGGAACTCCCGGTCCACGAGACCGAAGCCGGTGGGCGTATTCTCGACAAAGAGGTCGAACAGCGCCGCGCGGCGACTGGGGTCGGTCAACTCCGAGGCCCCGCTCGGCGAGGCCCCGTCGGGCCCGACGGCGTCGGCCCGGCCGCTCGAAGGTTCTCGTCGCATCACCACCGGCTCTTGTCGAACTCTACCGAGACGGGAGGCTTCGGGGCGGGAGGAGCACGTCCCGGGCGCGCCGGACGTGTGGCGAGCCCGGGCCGCGCGCCCGGGCTCGCCACCGCCGCCGGCGTACTACTTAAGCCACGACGGAATGCCGGTGCTGAGGCGGTGGACCACGGTCACCGGACCGTTCTTCGAGTTGGTCGTGTAGACCGTGTTCGACACCGTCTTCACCGACGTCGCGCTCGCCACCACGTCGACCTGGCCGGCGTTGAGGCCCTGGTGGTTGATCGGCGTGTACTGGAGCGGGGCCAGCGAGGGCGTCTGGGTGAACGTCGAGTGGGTGAGCAGTTTCAAGAAGCTGGCGCGAGTGAAGTTGCGCCCGGCGGCCTTCAGGGCCTCGACGAAGGCGACGCCCCATCCGATGCCGTACTCGATGTTGCCGTTGAGCGGCGTGGTCGAGGTGAAGCCCGGGAAGTCCGTGGGGTCGGCCTGGAGCACCTTGTACATCCAGTTGATCCACGGGCTGGCGCTCGTGGGCGTCGGGAGGTAGGTGAAGCTGACCGCCCCGACCTCGGGGTCGACGCCCAAGCTCTTGAAGGGTGCGGCGACCGTCTGGGGGTCCGAGCCGACGCTGGAGATCACCCAGTGGGGGGTGTAGCTCAGCTGCAGCGCGGCGCCCAGGGCTGCGTCGGTCGCGCCGGGGATGGTGTCGAGGTAGACGACGGTGCACTTGGCGCTCTGGAAGGCCTGGATGTAGGGGGCGATCGACGCGCCGTTGGTCGCGACGAGCGAGGTCGTCGAGTAGAAGTCGGTCACCACGGGGCTCACGCCGCCGGCCACCAGTCCGGCGAGGCCGTTGGTGCCGAAGTCGTCACCCTGACCGAGGAAGCAGACGTTCTGGTTCGCGTAGGTCGAGAGGATGTACTTGGCCAGGATCTTGCTCTCGACGGAGTAGCTGGGCTGCCAGCCGAAGAGCCCCGGGTACTGCGCCGGGTCGTTCCAGTCCGAGGAACCGGAGTTCACGAAGAGCTGGGGAACACCGTTCTTCTTCAGCAGGGTGCGCACGAGGTCCTGGGTCGGGGTGCCGAGCGAGCCCACCGTGGCGAAGACCGGCAGCGCCAGGAGCTTCTGGGTCTGGGTCACGGTGTTGGGGACGCCGGTGCAGCCGAAGCCCGGCGTGCCGTAGCAGTCGTCCTCCAGCACGTAGCGGATCCGCCGGCCGTTGACCCCGCCCTTGGAGTTCACGTACCGAAAGACCGCGTTGGCGGCCTTGGCGACCTGGTTGTAGCCCGACGAGGCGATGCCCGTCAACGGGACGGTGGCGCCGATCGTGACCTGGGTGGCCGTTACCCCGGGGACCTTGGGCGCCCGAGCCTTGGACGCCGCTCCGGCGTCCCCTATCGACGTGGCCGCCGTGGCGAGGGTCGCGCACAGGAGTAGTGCCGAACCTGCCGTCGCGACGCGTCGCCACTGAGAAATTGCCATCGTGTTCTGTCCCCCCTGATGAGTGTGTCCGAAACTCGTACATACCGCCTGATACCGCTCGGTAAGGCGAGCGTAGGCCCTCCCCGGGTGTCGCGCAAGTCAGCCCCGCTCGCGCGCGAGGGCGCGCCGGCGGCGCAGGTGGCGGATGGTCCCGGCGATGCCCAGCGGCGAGAACATCATGGTCACGATGAGCAGCGCCCCAAAGATGATGCCGTTGAGCTGGCTGGCGAGGTTGCCCTGGGGATTGAGCCCCGTGCGGGCGACGAACCACGCGATCACGCTGGTCGAGTAGGCGTAGACGACCCCACCGATGAGGGCCCCGGAGATCGTGCCGATCCCCCCGATCACGATGACCGCGAGGATCGTGATCGACAGGGCGAAGCCGTAGGTCGCGGGCGAGACCGAGTTGTTGAGGAGCGTCCACAGCGCCCCCCCCAGCGCGGCGTAGGCGGCGCTAATGACAAAGGCGATGACCCGCGTGCGCGGCAGGTTAACTCCGACGAGCTCGGCCGCGACGTCGTTGTCGCGCACCAGGCGCATCGCCCGCCCGGTGCGGCTGGCGAACAGGTTCGCCATGAAGAAGAAGGCGACGCCGGTGGCGACCATGATGATGTCGGTCAACCAGAGGGTGTCGGTCGTGAGCGTGGGGGTGCCCGCGTGGAAGAGTCCGACGAGCCAGTGGGGCGGCGTCACCGTGTTCGGCAGCTGCAAACCGGAGTCCCCGCCGGTCCAGGAGCTGAACGAACTGAGGATGGCCGGGAAGGCCACCGCGAAGGCCAGGGTCATGCCGGCGAGGTAGGGTCCGCGCAGGCGCGTGGCCGGCAGGCCCAACAGCAGGCCGAACAGCGCACCGACCGCGACCGAGATGAGCAGGACCACGACGATAGGGGTGGTGGCGTGGTGGTTGGCCCAGATGGCGGTGGCGAAGGCCCCGACGCCCATGAAGGCGCCGTTGCCGATCGAGATCTGGCCCGAGGCGCCCGTGAGGAACGACAGCCCGAGGAGCGCGATCGCCATCGCCGCACCGGTCGCGAGGTTGAAGTCCGTGGGGACCGAGAGGAAGGTCGTGGCGAAAACCATCGCGTCGACGAGCACCACGGTGAGCATCGCGCGCGCCAGCGCGGGGTGCCCGACGCGTACCGCGGGCAGAGAGCCGACGAACCCCGCCGCCGCCGCCACCACCGCGACGACCACCGCGGCGACGGTGTCGCTCGCGCGAGGGGCGAGGCTCACGGCCAGCGCGACCGACACCACGAACGCACCGAGCGCCACGGCGCCGTGGCGGGCGACGGCGCTCATACGCGCCTCGCCGCGCTGCGGGTCAGCAGTCCGCTGGGGCGCACCATGAGCGACACGATGAGGATGACCAGGGCCACCAGGATGATCGCGTTGGAGTTGAGGTAGTCGCCGACGAACTGCAAGATGACACCCAGCGCGATTCCCGAGGTCACCGCGCCCACCGGGCTGTCCAGGCCGCCCACGGCCGCGGCGATGAAGCCGAAGGCGAAGATGCCGTCCATCAGTTGCGGGGTGAGGCCCGTGAAGAAGTTCGAAGCGACCAGGATCGCCGTCACGGCGCCGACGGCGGTCGAGAGCATCCAGCCGAGGGTGAGCATCCGGCCGACGCGCACGCCCAAGAGCCGCGAGACTTCGGGCGCCAGGGCCGAGGCGCGCAGCTGCAGGCCGAGTCGGGTGAAGCGAAAGAGAGTGACGATGGCCCCCATGACGACGAGCGCGGTGACGACCTCGAACAGGCTGAACGGTGACAGGCCGACCGGCTGTCCGGCCAGC
The DNA here is from genome assembly GCA_021838005.1 of Actinomycetes bacterium. Taxonomy (GTDB): domain Bacteria; phylum Actinomycetota; class Acidimicrobiia; order Acidimicrobiales; family RAAP-2; genus RAAP-2. The sequence goes on along the minus strand of JAKCEK010000007.1, from coordinate 19,798 downwards.
CTCCAGTCGATGGGGGAGAAGGGAGCCGGCAGGCTGCGGGGGGTGGTCGACCAGATCGCCGCCGCGAAGGCCTCGAGGATGATGAGGTAGCCCACCATCACGACGATGGGGTTGATCTCGGGCTTTCCGTAGAGGGGACGCACGAGCACCCGCTCGGTCACGCCACCGATCGCGAAGGCGGCCACCAGGCACACCCCCACACAGACCCAGTAGGGCCAGTGGTAGGAGAGAAGCCCCATCCCGAGGTAGGTCGCGAACATCGGCATCGCGCCTTGGGCGAAGTTGAGGACGCGGGTCGCGCGCCACACCAGCACGAGGCTGAGGGCGACCAGGCCGTAGATCGCGCCGTTGGTGAGTCCGTTCAGGATGTCGGTCACGATCCGCGACGTGAGGAAGCTGTCCACTACTCCACCATCCCCAAGTAGTACTGGCGGAGCCGCTCGTCGGCCGCGACCTGCGGCGCGGGCGCGTCGGCGACGACGCGGCCGACGTTCAGCACGACGGCGTGGTGCGCGATGCGCAAGGCCGACGAGGCGTTCTGCTCGACCAGGACGACCGTGAGGTCCCTCGACGCGCACAGCTCGGCGACGATCGACATCAGCTGGGCCGTCACGAGGGGCGCGAGTCCGAGTGAGGGCTCGTCGAGCAACAGGACCGAGGGCCGGGCGATCAGCGCGCGGGCCATCGCGAGCATCTGGCGCTCGCCCCCCGAGAGCTTGGCGGCGTGCTGCTTGCGCCGCTGACCGAGCACCGGGAACGCCTCGTACTGCTGGGCGAGACCGTCCGCGAGGGGCACCTTGGCCACGATCGCGCCGAGGCGTAGGTTCTCCTCGACGGTGAACTCGGCGATGACCCCGCGGCCCTCGGGCACGTGGCCGACGCCCAGGCGCGCGATCTCCTCGGGTTTTTGTCGGGTGAGGAGGCGATCGTCAAGCGACACCGTCCCGCTCTGGGGCGCGACGAGGCCGCTGATGGTGCGCAGCAGGGTCGTCTTGCCGGCACCGTTGGCGCCGAGCACGGCCGTGATCTTTCCGGTCTCGGCGCGCAGCGACACGTCGCGCAGCGCGTGGACGGCCCCGAAGGTCACGGTGAGTCCCTCGACGGTGATCACTCGCTCACTCCCAAGTAGGCCTCGATCACCGCGTGGTTGTTGCGCACCTCGCCCGGCGTGCCGGTGGCGATGACCTCGCCGAAATTCAGCACGACCAGCCGATCGACCAGGGGCATCACGAACTCCATGTTGTGCTCGACGAGCAGCACACCCATCGTCTCGCGGAGCTCGACGATGTGCGCGGCGAACTCCTCGAGCTCGGCCTCGTCGAGCCCCGAGGCGGGTTCGTCCAGCATGAGCAGCCGGGGCGAGCCCATCAGAGCTCGCGCGAGGGCCACCTTCTTCGCCGTCCCGTAGGGGATGGTCGAGGGTAAGCGGTGGGCGACCGCGGCGATGCCGAGACGCTCGAGCATCGCCAGGGCGTCGCGCCGCAGCGCCGTCTCGGCGCGCGCCGCGCCCGGAAGGGCCAACAGGCTCGCGATCACGCCGCCGGCCGGGCGGCACTGACCCCCCGCCATGACGTTCTCGAGGACGGTGCAGTGTCCGAAGAGGCCGACGCCCTGGAGGGTCCGCGCCACCCCCGCGCGGGCCAGCTCGTTGGGTCGCAGGTTCGACGCCCCCCGGGTGTGAAAGTGCACGTGGCCCGCGGAGGGCCGCACGAAGCCACAGGCGACGTTGAAGGCCGTCGTCTTGCCCGCGCCGTTGGGACCGATGAGCCCGACGATCTCGCCCGAGGCGACGGCGAAAGAGACCTCGTCGAGCGCGCGCAGCCCCTCAAAGTGCACCGAGACGTGGTCGAACTCGAGCAGTGCCTCGCCCCCCGCGTCAGTCATTGCGCGTCAAACTAGTCCGCGCCGAGGGGCGGGCCGGTGCACGGGGTCGCGGGGGACGGGTCGGCCCTAGTCGATGACGCTCGCGCAGTGCCAGCACTTCGTCGCGGCCGCCGGCAGGTCGCTCGAGAGGCACTCGGGGCAGGTCTTGGTGGGCGGGGGTGGCTCGGGCGCGCCGAAGACGGTGGTCCCCCGACGGGCCATGTAGGCGCGGTAGGGCACGACGAGCACGAAGTAGATCACCGCCAGGAAGATGACGAAGTAGACGATCGCCGAGAGAAAGGCGCCGAGGTTGATCAGTTGGCCGTTCACCGTCCACGAGAGGCCGGGCTTCGTGGGGCTGCCGGCGATCGAGTTGATGAGCGGGGTCACGACGTTGGTCGTGAAGGCCGAGATGAGGGTGGAGAACGCGAGTGCGACGACCAGCCCGACGGCGAGGACGATCAGGTCGCCTCGCATCAAGAAGTTCTTGAAGCCCTTCAGCACGGTTTCTCCTCAGTCGGTGATTAGCCCGACTCTATGGGCCCGGCGCGGGGTCTGCCGGGACTAGCGGCTCGCGACGAGAGACGACACCGTGGCGACGATCTCCTCGGCGCTGGCCCCGGGCCCGAGCACGGCGGCGACGCCCGCGTCGCGCAGGGTCGCGACGTCGTCGGGCGGCACGATTCCCCCCACGACGACCGGGATCGAGGAGCCCCGCTCGCGCAGGGCGGCCACCACCAGGGGGGCGAGGGTCAGGTGGGCCCCCGAGAGCATCGAGACGCCCACGACGTCGACGTCCTCGTCGATCGCCGAGGCGGCCACCGACTCGGGCGTCTGGAAGAGCCCGGTGTAGACGACCTCCATGCCGGCGTCGCGCAGGATGCGCGCGACGACCTTCACCCCGCGGTCGTGGCCGTCGAGGCCGACCTTGGCCACGAGCACCCGGCTCACAGGGTCGGGACCTCCACGTAGCGACCGAAGACCTCGGCCAGGGTCGCCATCGTCTCGCCGACCGTGGCGTAGACCCGGGCGGCGTCGATGAGGGCGGGCATCAGGTTGACCTCGGGGTCGGCGGCGTCCTCGCGCAGCCGGGCCAGGGCCTTGTCGACCTGCTCGGCGTCGCGCCTCGCGCGCACCGCCGCCAGCCGATCGCGCTGGCGCCGCTCGTCGGCGTCGGTGATCTTCAGGGTCTCGAGGTCGGCGTCGTCGTTGCCTTCGGTGAAGGCGTTGACCCCCACGACGAGGCGCTCACCGGAGTTGAACGTGCGCTCGAGCTCGTAGGCCGAGTCGGCGATGCGCCCCTGGAACCAGTTCTCCTCGATGCCCCGGATGCAGCCCTCGAGCATCGAGCCGTCGCCCAGTTCGGCGACGTGGGCGAAGATCTCTTCGGCCTGGCGCTCGAGCTCGTCGGTGAGGCTCTCGACGAGCCACGAGCCACCCAGGGGATCGGCGACGTGGGCGACGTTGGTCTCGTGGGCGATGACCTGCTGGGTGCGCAGCGCGATGCGCGCCGCCTTCTCCGAGGGCAGGGCCAGGGCCTCGTCGAGGGAGTTGGTGTGCAGGCTCTGGGTTCCGCCGAGCACCCCGGCGAGCGCCTCGAGGGCGGTGCGCGCGACGTTGACCTCGGGCTGCTGGGCGGTGAGCGAGACGCCCGCCGTCTGGGTGTGGAAGCGCAGCTGCCAGCTGCGCTCGTCGCGGGCCGCGTAGTGCTCGCGCATCCAGCGCGCCCAGATCCGCCGGGCCGCCCGGTACTTGGCGACCTCTTCGAAGAAGTCGATGTGGGCGTTGAAGAAGAACGACAGGCGCGGGGCGACGGCGTCGACCTCGAGGCCGGCCTCGCGGGCCAGCTCCACGTAGGCGAAGCCGTTGGCGAGGGTGAAGGCGAGCTCCTCGGCGGCCGTCGAGCCGGCCTCACGGATGTGGTAGCCCGAGATCGAGATCGAGTTCCACTGGGGCATCTCGGCGGCGGTGAAGGCCATGGTGTCGCGCACCAGGCGCATCGAGGGCCGGGGCGGGAAGACGAACTCCTTCTGGGCCTGGTACTCCTTCAAGATGTCGTTCTGCAGGGTGCCGCCGAGGCGCTCGCGCGGCACCCCGGCTGACTCGGCGTGGGCGACGAACAGGGCCAGCATCACCGCCGCCGGCGCGTTGATGGTCATCGAGGTGGTGATCTCGGCGAGGTCGATCCCGTCGAAGAGGTCGTGGACGTCGGCGAGCGAGTCGATGGCGACCCCGCAGCGCCCGACCTCGCCCAGGGCCATCGGGTCGTCCGAGTCGAGCCCGAGCAGCGTGGGCATGTCGAAGGCCGTCGAGAGGCCCGTGCCCCCCGCGGCGATGATCTCGCGGAAGCGGCGGTTGGTGTCGAGCGCGGTGCCAAAGCCCGCGAACATCCGCATCGTCCACAGTCGGGTGCGGTACATCGAGGCGTGGATGCCCCGGGTGTAGGGGTAGAGGCCCGGGTACTCGCCCTCGGGCGGGCCGTAGACCGGCTCGAGCGGGACCCCCGAGAGGGTGGTGAAGCGGGCCCGTCGGGTGGGGGCCCGCTCGTAGAGGTGGGCCCAGGCCTCGGCGTTGCTCGTCGCCACTCTGCCCTCCTTGTCGGCCGTGCCCAGCATAGGGTCGGCTCCGGGACGGCCTCAGTCCGAGGGGTCGGCAATCTCCAGGGCCAGCAGGGGGGCGGAGGCCTTGTTGAGGCACTCAAGGTATTCGGCCGCCCCGCGGCTGTCGGCCACGACTCCGCCCCCGGCCTGGACCGTGGCCCAGCCGTCGGCCAGGGCGACGGTGCGAATCGTGATCGCGAAGTCGGCGTTGCCCGAGAGGGCGAAGTACCCTACGGCGCCCCCGTAGGGGCCGCGGTACGTGGGCTCGAACTCGTCGATGATCTCCATCGCGCGCACCTTGGGGGCGCCCGAGAGCGTCCCGGCGGGGAAGACCGCGTCGAAGGCGTCGAAGGCGTCGAGCCCCGGGCGGAGCCGGCCGTCGACGTGGCTCACCAGGTGCATGAGGTGGCTGAAGCGCTCCACGTGGGCCAGCTGTTCGACCCGAACGGAGCCGGTCTCGGCGACTTTGCCGATGTCGTTGCGCCCGAGGTCGACGAGCATGACGTGCTCGGCGATCTCCTTCTCGTCGGTGAGGACCTCGGCCTCGAGCGCCTCGTCCTCGGCCTCGGTCGCCCCGCGGGGACGGGTTCCGGCGATGGGCCGGGTGGAGACGACCCCGTCGTGGACGCGCACCAGCATCTCGGGGCTCGCTCCGACGAGTTGGCGCTCGCCGGTGTCGATGAGGTACATGTACGGCGAGGGGTTGAGCGCGCGCAAGACCCGGTAGAGCGTGAGCGGGTCGACCCTGGTCGGTCGGCGGAACTGCTGGCTCGGCACCACCTGGAAGACGTCGCCGTCTTCGATGTAGGCGCGGGCCCGTTCGACGACCGCCTCGTACCGCTCGGGCGTGAAGTTGGAGAGCCGGGCCGCGATCTCGCGGATCGCCACCACCCCGCGCTGGTCGGGGGCCGTCGCGACGAGGCGCTCGGTGAGGGCGTCGGGCGTCGGGGCGGGGCCGAGGAGGGTCTCGACGATCTCGTCGAGCCGGTCGCGCGCGTCGCGGTAGCTCTCTTCGGGGCGGTCCTCGACGAGGGCCAACGCGACGACGGTCGTGGAGTGGCGCAGGTGGTCACAGACCAGCATCGCGCCCGGGAACCCGAAGTCGACCTCGGGCCAGGGGGGCTCCCCGGGGTGGCCCGGGAGGCGCTCGAGGCGTCGGACGTAGTCGTAGGTGACGAACCCGACCGCCCCACCCAGCAGGTCCGGCAGCCCCGGGGCGGGAGCGACCCGGTAGCGGCCGAGTCGGGCGCGCAGCTCGGCGAGCGGAGAGGGGTCGCCCGGGGCACCCCCGCCCGCCGCGGGCGTCGCGGTCCGGGTGGTGGTGAGTCGCCAGAGCCGGTCGAGTCCGACGAAGGAGTACCGGCCGGTCGTCTCGGTGAGGGCCGCGCTCTCGAGCAGGAAGAAGGCTCGACCGCGGAGCCGGTCGTAGAGGGTGACGGGCGTCTCGCGGTCGAGCTGGAGGGTGGCCGTCAACGGGACCACGTTGTAGCCCGCCCGAACGAGTTCGTCGAAGGCGGCCCTGGTGAGCGTCTGCACGCTGAGAGGTTAACCACCGGCCGTAGAATCGGTCGATGGACGCCTCGGTGCGCGTGCTCGTCGTCGACAACTACGACTCGTTCGTCTACAACATCGTTCAGTACCTCGGTGAGCTGGGCGCCACCACGGTCGTGCGGCGAAATGACGCGGTGGCGCCCGAGGACCTCGAGGGACTCGCGGTCGCCGGCGTCGTCCTCTCGCCCGGCCCGGGACACCCGCGCACCGCTGGCTGCGACGTGGCGATGGTGCGCCACTGCCTGGGCGAACGCGTTCCGCTGCTCGGGATCTGCCTCGGCCACCAGGCGATCGCCGAGGCCCTGGGCGGACGGGTCGTCCACGCGCCCGACCTCGTCCACGGAAGGGCGAGCGTGGTCACCCACGACGGCGCGGGGCTCTTCCGCGACGTCGCGGCCCCGCTCGTCGTCGGTCGCTACCACTCGCTCGTCGTCGACGCCGACTCCCTGCCCGAGGGGCTCGAGGTCAGCGCGCGCGCGGGGGGGCTGGTGATGGGGATCCGCCACCGGCGCGCCCCGATCGAGGGCGTCCAGTTCCACCCCGAGTCGGTCCTCACCCAGGACGGGCACCTCATGCTCGCCAACTGGCTCGAGTCGCTCGGCGTGGCCGGGGCCCGCGCCCGCGCCGAGGCCCTCGCCCGGCGCGCCGACGAGGTCCGCTCGGCGCTGCCCTCGCCCCGGCTCTAGCGGGCGAAGTGCGCCAGGGAGTGGCGCCACTCCGTCGGCCCCTGGCGGGCCCGCGGTTCTCAGACCCAGCCCTCGTCCTCGGCGAGTCGCACGGCCTCGGAACGGTTGCGCGCCCCGAGTTTCGCGATGGCGGCCGAGAGGTAGTTGCGCACGGTGCCCTCCGAGAGGAAGAGGGCCGCCGCGATGTCGGCCACCGTCGCGGCGGTGCGCGCCGTGCGCAGTACGTCCGCCTCGCGTGGCGTGAGGGGCGACGCCCCGCGGGCGAGCGTGGCCGCGGCCAGGGCCGGGTCGACGACGCGCCCGCCCGCGGCTACCTGGCGGATCGCAGCCGTGAGCTCGTCGAACGGGGCGTCCTTCACGAGGAAACCAGCGGCGCCTGACTCCATCGCCCGGCGCAAGAAGCCGGGCCGGCCGAACGTCGTGAGGATGAGACAGCGGCACGCGGGTACCCGCGCCGCGAGCCGGGCGCACGCCGCGATGCCGTCGAGACCCGGCATCTCCACGTCGAGCAGCGCCACGTCGGGCCGGGTGCGCGCGGCCGCCTCTTCGACCTCGTCACCTCGAGAGACCGAGGCCACCACCGCGAAGTCGCCCTCGAGGTCGAAGAGGCGTTCGAGGGCGGTGCGGATGAGCTCCTGGTCGTCGGCGAGCAGGAGTCGGATGGTCACGTGGGGGTCCCGAGGGTGACCGCGAGGCGCCATCCTCCCGAGCCGTCCGGCCCGGCCTCGAGGCGGCCCCCCGCGGACGCGACGCGCACGGCGAGTCCGGAGAGACCGTGGCCGTAGGTGGCGCCTCCGCTCGCGCCGTCATCGGTGATCTCGACCGATTGGGCGTCGACGCGGACCCGACAGTGGCGCGCGTGGGAGTGGCGCACGACGTTGGTGAGCCCCTCGCGCACCACCCAGCCGAACAGCTCCTGGGTCGCCTCGTCGACCACCTCGACCGAGCGTGGGAGGTCGCCCTCGATTCCGGCGGCGCGCAGGATCTCATGGCCGGTGGCGAGTTCACCGGCGAGGGTGACGTCGTGGAAGTTCGCCACCGCCGCGCGGACGTCACCGAGGGCCCGGCGGCTGAGCTCGGCGACCTCGCGGATCTCGCGCGCGGCGGCGCTCGGGTCGTGGGCGGCGAGACGCTCGGCGAGCTCGGACTTGACCGAGATGGCCGAGAGGGAGTGGCCCAGGAGGTCGTGTAGGTCGCGCGCGATTCGCGTCCGCTCACCCTCGGCGGCGAGCCGGGCGAGCTCGGTACGGGCCTCGACCAGCAGGGCGTTACTGTTCACGACTCGTCCGAAGCCGTACATGGCCAGTCCGGTCAGGGGGATCGCGATGGCCGTGCCGTTGTCGAGGCCCGTGGCGATCCCCTGGTGCCACGCAGTGACCAGCGGCGGCAAGAAGATCGCCAGACCGGTGAAGAAGAGCGTGAGTCCGAAGCCGACCGCGGGGAAGCGAATGAGTGCGGCGGCGCACACGAAGACCCCCATGATGAGGGCGTCGGCGTGGGCGAGCGGCAGCTCGGCCAGCACCAGGGCCGACAAGACCCCGAGGAGAGCGAGGTGTAGGCGGGGGGTGGCGCGCCAGGCGACGTAGAGGACGGCGACGTAGGTCGCGCAGAAGACCCCGAGCACGCTGAAGCCCACGACGCGCCAGCCGGTGGAGCGCACGCTCGGGGGGATGGCCGTGGCGACCTGGATGAGCCACGCGAGGAAGATCCCGGGGAAGAGCACCCGGCGCCAGCCGCGCGCCCACTTGCGCTGGTCGGCCACCCAGGCGGCATCGCTCGGCCCCGCGGCGACGTAGGCGCTGTCCACGGCGGTCAACCTATCGAGCCGAGCGCTAGACCACCCGGGCGGTGTCGCGTCGATAGGCCACGAAGGCGAGGCGCGCCGCCGCGAGCGACCAGATCCCGACGACCACCCACCCCCGCAGGGGCCACCCACCCCCACCGTAGGCGACGGTGCCCGACTGGACCAGCCAGTAGGAGGGGATGTCGCGCACGAGGTCGAGCAGGGTGCCGTGGGTCGCGATCGGCCCCCACGCCCCGCCGAAGAGAGCGAACAGCGCGCTGAGCCCGCCCACGGCCGGTCCGAGGGAGTCGGGCTTCAAAAGGTGACCGACCATCACGCCGAACAGGCCGAAGGGGACCAGGCCCACCAGGGCGAGCCCGACCATGACCGCCCACTCGCGGACCCCGAGACGGACCCCGAGGACCGTGCCCGCGACGAAGAGCACCACCATCGTGAGCAGGGCCGTCAGGTAGCCGCAGACGACCTTGGCGAGGAGGTAGGCCCGGGGCGAGAGCGGGGTGAGGCGCAGCTGGCGCGTCCAGCCCTGTTGGCGCTCGACGGAGATGCGCGAGCCCGCCGAGATAATCCCGAGCATCGCCCCCCAGCTCGCCATGCCGGCCATGTAGTAGAGCGGGAAGCTGACTCCCTCGAGCGTGGCGTGCCGGTTGGTCGAGGCGACGACGAGAAAGAGCACCAGGGGGAAGCCGAGCGAGAAGAGCAGGGCGCGGCTCCTGAAGGTCCTGAGGACCTCGTAGTGAAGGTAGGTCAGGCTCACGGGGCAGTCTCCTCGTCCTCGTCCTCGGTCACGAGCTCGAGGAACGCCTCTTCCAGCCCGGCCCCGCGGACCTCGAGGTCGCGCGCGGCCGGGTACGTCCCGAGCAGCGACCGCAGGGCGGCGTCGCCGTCGGAGCACGCGAGAGTGACCGCCTCGCCGCGCCGGAGGGCCCCGGTGACGCCCGCGAGGGAGCGCAACGCGTCGAGGTCGACCCCGGGCAGTGTGGCTCGGATGGTCTTGCCGCCCACGCGGGACTTGATGTCGGTCGCCGCCCCGTCCGCCACCACGCGGCCCCGCGCCATAAGCACGATCCGGTCGGCGTAGCTGTCGGCCTCTTCGAGGTAGTGGGTGGCGAAGAGGATCGTCTTGCCCTGGCGCGCGACCTCGGACATCGACGCCCAGAAGTCGTGACGGCCCTCGACGTCGAGGGCGGCCGTCGGCTCGTCGAGGACGAGCAGGTCGGGGTTCGCGACGAGGGCCATGGCGAAGCGGGTGCGCTGACTCTGGCCCCCGGAGAGCTTGGTGGTGCGCTGGGCCGCGAACCTCTCGGCCCCGGTGACCGCGAGGACCTCGTCCACCGGGAGGGCCCGGGGGTAGAGAGCGGCGACCATGGCGACGAGCTCTCGCACGCTGAGCTCCGAGATGAGCTGGCCCGTCTGGAGCATCCCGCCGACGCGTCCGTCGGCGACCGCTCGGGCCGGAGTCGATCCGAAGAGGGTGACCGATCCGGCGTCGGGCGGGGCGAGGCCGAGGATCATGTCGATCGTCGTGGACTTGCCCGCGCCGTTAGGTCCGAGGAGGGCGACCGTCTCGCCCGGGGCGATCGTGAGGTCGATACCTCGAACGGCGGCCACCGGACCGTACGACTTGGCGAGGTCGCGCAGGACGAGTCCCGAGTCGGCTAGGGCGGGGATGGACACGGCGCCACCGTAGCGAGGGACGCCTCGCGCGCCCAGTGCCCCCGCTCACGGATGACCCGTGACGTTTGTCAGGTTCCAGGCGCGACGGGTCTCGCCAACCCTATCCGGGCGGGCCGGGCGCTAGGCGAAGCTCTTGCCGACGCCCACCCGGGTCTCGACAGCACCGTCGGCGCCGCGTTCGACCCGGTAGGCAGCCGGACCGGTCGCGGGGTCGACGGCGAAGTCGGCGACCACGCGCGTCGCGACGTCGCCCTCGTACCACAGGCCCACGTGGTCGTCGGTGGCGTAACTCGTGGGCAGCGACCCCTCGGCGACGAGCCGCTGGAGGAGCGGGCGGCGCTGGGCCTCGGAGTCGTAGTGCACGCCGTTGCCGTAGGGCACGAGGGCGAGCCCGTCGTAGACCGGGGCGAGGGTCGGACCGAAGGAGTCGGCCGGCCCGCCCACGTGCCAGCAGATCGACCCGGCCGAGACCCCACCCAGGATGACCCCGCGCTCCCACACCTCGCGCAGGGCCGTGTCGACCCCGTGGAGTCGCCAGAGGGCCAGCAGGTTCGCGACCGACCCACCGCCCACCCAGACGAGGTCGGACCCGCCGAGGCGCTCGAGGGGGTCGGCCGAGGGTTGGGGGAAGACCCGGAGCCAGGTGACGTCGCAGCCCGCCGCGGCGAACGCCTCGAAGCCGAGGGCGTAGCTGGAGGTCGGGTCGCCCGCGGCCGTCTCGAGCACGCACACCCGGGGTCGCGTCTTTTTCGTCTCGGCCAGCGCGTCGAGGACCATCGCACCGAGGCGCATCGTCCCCTGGGTGGGACCCGGTACCCATCCACCGGAGGTCGCGAGGATGCGTCGGGTCGTCACGGGAACGTTCTAGTGGACGGGCGCCTGCGTAGGATGCGTCGGGGACGAGGAGGGCCATGGCCGAGACGATCACCGACCTCGACGCGCGCGTCGACGCGCTGCTCGCCGCGGTCCCCCCGCGCGAGACCGACCCGGCCACGTTCCTCGGCGAGCAGTTCGATCGGGGTCTCGCGTGGGTGCACTTCCCGGTGGGCTGCGGCGGGCTGGGCGGCAGCCCGGGCGACCAGCAGCACGCCATGGTCCGACTCGTGAACGCCGGGGCGCCGACGGCGGCGCTGCGCAACATCATCGGCTACGGCATGGTCGCCCCGACTCTCGCCGTGCACGGCACCGAGGAGCAGAAGACCCGCTTCTTGCGGCCCCTCTTCACCGGTGAGGAGATCTGGTGCCAGCTCTTCAGCGAGCCGGGCGCCGGCTCGGACGTCGCGAGCCTCGCCACCCGCGCCGAACGCGACGGTGACGAGTGGGTTCTTAACGGGCAGAAGGTGTGGACGACCCTCGCCCACGTGGCGAGCTACGGGCTGATCATCGTTCGCACTGACCCCGACCAACCCAAGCACCGGGGGATCACCGCCTTCTTGGTCGATATGCGCGCGCCCGGGGTCGAGGTGCGCCCCCTCTACCAGGCGACCGGCGAGGCGGAGTTCAACGAGTGCTTCTTCACCGACGCCCGGGTGCCCGACGCCCGGCGCCTCGGCGGGGTCGGTGAGGGTTGGTCCGTCGCCATCACGACACTGATGAACGAACGGGTGTCGATCGGCGGCGGGGTCCCGCCGCGCAACTCCGGCCTGATCGGCCAGGCCCTCACGCTGTGGCGCGAGCGCTGGGGCGGGCGCGTCGACGCCCACGCGAGGGCGGTGCGAGGGCGCGTCCTCGAGGCCTGGGTCGGCGCTGAGGTGTCGCGGCTCACGAACTGGCGCGCGAGCGACCTGCGCGACGCGGGGACCCCGGGACCGGAGGGTTCGGTCGCGAAGCTCGCCTCGGCCGAGGGCAATCAGCGCCTGAGCGAGCTGTGCGTCGACCTGCTGGGGGCCGAGGGCATGCTCTACTCTTCGACCTACCCCCTGGTGCGGCCCACCGAGACGAGTTACGCCAGCGGCGACGTGCGCAAGCTCTTCATCCGCTCGCGCGCCAACTCCATCGAGGGCGGGACGAGCGAAGTGATGCGCAACATCATCGGCGAGCGCGTGCTCGGGCTCGGCGCCGAGCCGCGCGCCGACAAGGGCGTCGCCTGGAAGGACGTGCCCCGGGGCTAGGGCCCGGGCGCGAAGTGTGGATCCCTCCGCCGTCGCCGACGACCGGGCCGCCACTCCGAGTCGGGCGCCTACGGCGTGGCGACGTGGCCGGGGGCCTACACCCGAGACCCCCGCGAGCACGCCGACCAGCTCGCCGAGGCGCTCGCCGCCCCCGACGGGGGCTAGTCGAAGATCGGGCCGAGGGTCCGGCTGCGCTTGAGCTCGTAGAAGCCCGGGGTCGCCATCACCGCGAGCACCCCGTCGAGGAGCCGACCGGCCGCCTCGCCCTTGGGCGCCGGGGTGACGACGGGCCCGAAGAGGGCGTTCCCGGCGACGTGGACGACCGGCGTGCCGACCTCGTAGCCGACGGGATCCATGCCGGCCGCGTGGCTCGCGCGCAGGGCCTCGTCGAAGGCGGTCGTGGTGGCCGCGTCGGCGAGGTCGGCCTCGAGGGCGACCTCGGCGAGCGCTTCCGCGATCACGGCGGTGCGATCCTTCTCCCCGCCGGGGTGGAAGCGCGCCCCCATCGCCGAGTAGAGGGGCTCGACGACCCCGGCGCCGTGGCGCTGCTCGGCGGCGATGAGCACGCGCACCGGGCCCCAGCCGTCGTCGAGGAACGCCCGGTAGTCGGCGGGCAGGTCACGGCCCTCGTTGAGCACCGAGAGGCTCATCACGTGGAAGGCGACCTCGACGTCGCGCACCGTCGTGGCCTCGAGCAGCCACCGCGAGGTGAGCCACGCCCAGGGGCAGAGGGGGTCGACCCAGAGGTCTACGTGGTCGGTCATGGGGGGAACCTCACTCGTGTGGGTCAGCGGGCGGCGTGCGCCGCGACCACGGTAGTCACCGCGTTGGCGACCCCGACCGCCGTCGGCAGGTCGAGCATCTCGTCGATCGCGTGGGCGTTGGCGCCCGGCCCCCCCACCCCCGTGGCGACGAACTGCACCCCGGGGTAGCGGCGAGCGAGCGAGCCGAGGAAGGGGATGGAGCCGCCCTCTCCGGTGTAGCCGAGGGGCTGGCCGAAGGCGTCGCGCGAGGCGGCCTCGAGGGCCTCGCCCAGCCAGGGGGCGAAGGTCGGCGCCACCCACCCGTCCCCGGGGTGCTGGGGCACGACCCGGACGTGGGCGCCCGAAGGGACGTCGGTCGTGAGGGTCCGCTCGATGGCCGCGAGGGCCCCCGCGGCGGCGACGCTGGGGGGCAGGCGGAACGAGAGGGTGGCCGTGGTGAAGGGGCGCAGGACGTTGCCGGCGTCGGCCGGGGCGGGAATGCCGGCCATCCCGATGGTCGAGAGCGTGGGGCGCCAGGTCTTGTTCAGGATCCGGTCCTCGGCGCTGTCGCCCATGAGACGGACGCCCTCGAGCAGGGGCAGGCCCTCGGCCGCGACGTCGCCGAACTGAGCGGCGAGGGCGTGCGCCGCGTCGCGGTGCTCGGCGGGGATCTCCGCGTGCAGCTCGGGCAGGAGGACCCTCCCGGTTCGGGCATCCTCGAGGCGGTCCATGAGCTGACGCAGGATGCGAAACGACGAGGGCACGACACCGCTCGTCGAGCCCGAGTGCTGGCCCTGGGAGAGCACCGAGACGGTGACCTCGACGTTGACGTTGCCCCTCAGCGAGGTCGTCACCCACAGCCGGTCGTACGAGACGGCGCCCGAGTCCAGGCAGATCAGCAGCTCGACCTCGCCCAGGTGGTCGGCGAGGTGGTCGAGGTAGGCCTCGAGGTCGGGGCTGCCGCTCTCTTCGCTCGCCTCGATGAGCACGACGCATCGGCCGTGGGGGATCCCGACCGCCTCCAGCGCCTCGAGGGCACTGAGGGCGGCGAAGGCGGCGTAGCCGTCGTCGGAGACCCCGCGCGCGTAGAGGCGGTCACCCCGGCGCACGGGACTCCACGGCGCGAGCCCGTCGGACCAGTCGCCGAGGGGCGGCTGCTTATCGAGGTGACCGTAGAGCACGACGGTTCCCGTCGCGGGGCCGGTCGCCTCGACGGTCACGACGAGGGTCGGCGTGCGCCCGGGTAGGCGCACGATCTCCACGGAGTGGCGCGCGAGCGCGCGGCGCCGGGCCCAGTCGCCGAGCAGTTGGGCGGCGCGCTCGAGGTGCCCCGTCTCGGCCCAGTCGGGGTCGAACTGGGGGGAGAGGGAGGGGATCGCCCCGAACTCCATCAACGTGTCGAGGGCGGTGCGTTCGAAGTCGGCGAGGGTGAGCAGCGGCATGGCTGCGAGGCTACCGGGCGCGCTCGAGCTCGACGGCCCGCCAGCAGTACCACGCGACCTCCGAGCGCACCCCGGTGAAGGGTTCGCCCAGGGGGCGCAGGGCCCGCTCGGTGACCAGCTCGTCGAGGTCGTGCAGCAGGCTCCAGCCGTGGCGGACCCCGAAGTCGCCGGTCGGCCAGACGTCGGGTCGGCCGAGGGTGTGCATGAGGTACATGTGGGCGCTCCAGACGCCCAGCCCCCGCACGGCCACCACTTCGGAGGTGACCTCGACGTCGCTCATCGTGCCGTGGCGCGCGAGCGCGAGGCGCCCGTCGAGGGCCCGCTCGGCGAGGTCGAGCATCGCGGCGGCCTTGGCGTTGGAGAGCCCGACCGCGCGCAGCCGATCGTGGCCCGCCCCGAGGATCGTCCGGGGGGTGACCTCGCCCTCGCACAGGGCGATCACCCGGGCGTGGATCGTCGCGGCGGCCTTGGTCGCGAGCAGCTGGTAGGTCACCGAGCGGGTCAGGTTCGCGAAGCGGTCGGCCACGGGCGCGGCGCGCCGGCGCGGCGGCGGTCCCACGCGGGCGACGAGAGCGCGGAAGGCGGGGTCGGCGCGGCCGATCGCCCGGGCGGCCGCGGCGGGATCGGGTCGGGGCACGCCCCAACTATGGCAGGGGGGTGCGACGGAGGTAGACGCCCTCGGGCGGGCTCTCGGCCGACTCGACCACCTGGTGCAACAGCGCGGCGATCGCCCGTACCGGCGCCGCGGGGAAGCCGTAGCGCCGAGTGGCGAGCACGACGCGCCGCTTGGCGATGTTCTCGATGGGCAGGGCGACGAAGTTCGTGCGCAGGTGGGGCGAGAGCATCGTGGCGGGCAGGATCGACGGGCCGTGCCCGTCGAAGGTCATCGAGGCGATGGTGCGCAGGCCGTCGAGCTCGACGCGTGCGCTGAGCGTGACGCCGGCCGCCCGGGCGGCGTCGTCGATCTCGCGGCGGATCGGCGTCCCACCCAGGGGCAGGAGGAGTTCGTGGCGGGCGAGGGTCGACCAGGTGAGGGGGAGGGGCTCGCGGGTGAGCGCGTGGTCGCGCGCCGCGATGACGACCAGGTCCTCGATGAACAGGTCGCTCTCGACGAGTTCGGCCGACTGGACCGGCCAGGCGAGCACCGCGAGGTCGAGCTGGCCGTTGACGAGGCGGGGCTCGAGAGCCGAGTTCGTGCCCTCCGAGATGTGCAGCACGATCTTCGCGTAGCGCCGGCGCAGGCTCTCGAGCAGCAGCGGGACCACCCACCGGCCGGCCGTGCCGATCATGCCCAGGGTCACGACGCCCGTGACGTCGGCGTTGAGCTCTGAGACGTCCGAGGCGATGGCGCGCACCTCGCCCAAGATGCGCCGGGCGCGCTCGACGACCACCGCGCCCGACTCGGTGAGGACCCCCGAGGCGCGATCGACGAGGGCGGTGCCGAGGTCGGCCTCGAGGCGGGCCACGCGGTGCGAGATGTTGGACTGCACGGTCCCGAGGGCGTCGGCGGCGCGCGAGAACGTCCCGTGGTCCGCGATGCCGACCAGGGCCTCGAGTTGACGGAGCTCCACTATCGAAAGTATAGATGTAAGATATCTCTCCTATGCGGTTGCCAGATAGTACGCGGGACGCCATACTGGTACACGCCTGGTTGATCCGAATCCCCCCTTCGGGTGAACCGCAGGTTTTGCAAGAGGACCAGCCTCCCCCCGGCTGGTCCTCTTGCGTTTTTCCGGGCTTGTTAGCGTGACCCCCATGGTGCGCCGGCCGCGGTCTACGACGTGGCTCGCCGAGCACGCCGTCCTCGCGGTCAACCGCCTCTCGCGGGTGCTGAGGTGGGGCGAGGGCACGGTGATCGGGGGCCGCGCCGGGCTCGCCCTCGACCCGACGCTCCTCAGCGGGCTGGCCCGAGGGCGCCAGGTGGTGCTCGTCTCGGGCACCAACGGCAAGACCACCACCACCGCCCTGGTGGCCGCCGGCTGGGGTGGGCCGGTCGCGGTGAACGACACCGGGTCGAACATGGTCCAAGGCCACGTGGCCGCCCTGGCCGGACGTCGAGGCGTCCCGGCGGCGCTCGAGGTCGACGAGTCGTGGCTGGCGGGCATCGCCGCGGCGACCCGGCCGGCCGTGGTCGTACTGCTCAACCTCTCGCGCGACCAGCTCGATCGCGCCAACGAGGTCCGACGCGTCGCGCTGCGCTGGCGTGACCTGTGCGCGACGCTCACCGACACGGTCGTCGTGGCCAACGCCTCGGACCCGCTGGTCGCCTTCGCGGCCGAGACGGCCCCCGACGTCGCGTGGTGCGACGTGGCGACCCCGTGGCGCCTGGACGCCGTGTCGTGCCCCCACTGCACGGCGCCTCTCGCGTTCGCCCCGACGGGCTGGTCGAGCGCGTGCGGCTTCACCCAGCCCCGGGCGACGACCGTGCTCACCGAGGGGTCGCTCCGCGTGGACGGGGTCGACGTCGAGCTCGACCTCGCGCTGCCGGGGGCGGTCAACCGCGCGAACGCGGCGTTCGCGCTCACGGCGCTCTCGCGCGTGGGCGTCGACCCGCGCGCGGCCGCGGTCCGACTCGCGTCGGTCCGCGAAGTCGCCGGGCGCTACGCCCGGCGGCGCTGGCGCGGGGGCGAGGTGCGACTCGTGCTGGCGAAGAACCCGGCCGGGTTCAGCGCGGCGCTCGAGGAGGTTGCCGGCGCCCCCGGGGACCTGTGGATCGCGGTGAACGCGCGCGTGGCGGACGGCCGAGACCCGTCGTGGCTCTACGACGTGCCCTTCGAGCGCCTCACCGGGCGCACGGTGACCTGCCTGGGGGAGCGGCGCCTCGACCTCGCGACCCGCCTCGACTACGGCGGGGTCGCGGTGATCGTCGGCGACGCGGTGCCCGACCCGCCCTCCGACCGGCCGGTCACGATCGTGGCCAACTACACCGCGTTCCAGGAGTGGAACGCGCGCACGGCGCCGTGAGGATCGCCCTTCTCTACCCCGAGTTGCTCGGGACCTACGGCGACGGCGGCAACGCGCTCGTTCTCGCCGAGCGGGCCCGGCGCCGGGGCCGGCGCGTCGAGCTCGCCACGGTGACCCTGGACGAGCGGCTCCCCGCGGCCGACCTCTATCTGCTCGGAGGCGGCGAGGACGGTCCCCAGCGCCTGGCCGCCGACCTGCTGCGGAGGGGCGATCTCGTGGCACGAGTGGGTGACGGTGCGCGGGTCTTCGCGGTGTGCGCCGGCCTGCAGGTGCTCGGCACGACCTTCGCGGTCGAGGGCGACGACCACTACGACGGCGTCGGACTCGTCGAGGTGACGACCGTGCGCGGCGAGCGGCGCAGCGTGGGCGACCTCGCGGTGCGCGTGGGCGGACGGCTCCTCGTGGGCTTCGAGAACCACGGCGGGGTGACGAGGCTCGCCCCTGAGGTGAGGCCCCTCGGCGAGGTGGTGCGGGGTCGGGGCAGCGACGGACGCCACGACGGCTTTGTCACCGAGCGCGCCTTCGCCACCTACGCGCACGGGCCGGTGCTCGCCCTCAACCCCTGGTTCGCCGACGAGGTTCTGGCCGCGGTCCTCGGCGAGGAGCTCGAGCCCCTCGCTACCGTCGCCGATCGGCTCTACGCCGAGCGCTGCGCCCGGCTCGGCCCCTAGTCCCCGGGGTCGGCGTCGTCGCCGGGCTCGGTCGGCCCGGGTCGGGCCACGCCGTAGTCGGGGTCGCCGCTCACCTCTCGTCCGAGGCGCGCGACGGCGTCTTCGATGCGAGCGCCGAAGCGGCGCATGTTCTCGTCCTCCCCGCAGCGCAGCGGCTCGCCGAAGGTCACCACGACGTGGTGGCGGCCCTGGCTCGGGGCCTCGGTGTAGAGGGGGGCCTTGGCGTAGCGCGGCCCCTTCAGCCAGCCCGACTCGTGGATGTAGGTGGGGATGACGCTCGAGCGCGAGCGCTCGGCGAGGTAGGCGGCCCCGCCCTTGAACTCCTGGAGCCGTCCGTCGGGGGAGCGCCCGCCCTCGGGGTAGATGAGGAGGTTCCAGCCGTCTTGGACCAGCTCGAGGGCGAGCTGGGCGCTGCGCCGGTTCACCTTGAGCCGGTCGACCGGGATGGCGTTGAAGGCGAGCACGGTGCGAAAGGCCGTCCACCGCGACATGAAGAAGCTGTCCATGGCCGCGGCCACCACGGTGCGCCGGCGCAGCCGGTCCGGCAGGGCCGTGAGCACGAGGATCGTGTCGACGTGGCTGACGTGGTTGGCGACGAGGATGACGGGCCCCTCGCCCTCGAGGTTCTGCGACCCGTGAACCTCGAGGGTCGAGAGGTGGCGCGCGTAGGGGGCGAGGAGGTAGCGGTGCAGGAGGTCGCGGGCGGCGCGGGCGAGGTAGCCGCGACCCCACGCGGTCGGGTAGTCCAGGCCTAGTCCCATGGCCTAGCGGCGGCGCGGCTGCTTCTTGGGCGTGTAGCGCTTGGAGGGCGCGGGCGGCGCCGCGGCGCGCGGAGGGGCCTCGGTGCTCGAGGCGTCGACCGTGGCGGGCCGCGGCGCGCCACCGCTGCGCCGGGCCTGGGCCATCTCTCGGGCCACCCGGTTCGACCCCTTCCAGGTCGCGTCGCCGTACTTCTGGAGACGGTAGGCGCGCAGCATCAGCCACGCGCCGAAGAAGAAGAATACGACGCCCAGTCCGGCGACCCCGAGGAAGAGGCCGAGCAAGAGGGCGAAGGTCGCGACGCCGGCTCGCTTCTTGCGCCACGCGGTGTAGAGGATCGCGAGGCCCAGCACGACCACCACGATGCACTGCAACAGCCACGCGCCGCGGTTGTGAGAGATCTGCTGGCAGAGCGCGGACGAGGCCAAGTAGTGGTAGCCGGTGGGACACGCGTGGTGGGCGAGGGGCTTGGCGGTCTTGACGATCGTCGCGTTGGTCGCCCACTGGACGACGAAGAAGATCCCGAAGCCCAGGGCGATCAGGGCGAGGGTGACGCTGAGCTTGCGTTCGAGGTCATCGAGGCCGAGGATGGCCTCGCGCGGCGCCATCGAGGGGCGTCGCGCGCGCCGGGGCCGTGCGGTGGCGTCAGTGTTTCTCGACACGCGTGAAGGCTACTTCGCGCCGCGCCGGGCCCCCGAGGGACGAGCGGGTAGGATGATGCGTCCGGGCGCTTAGCTCAGTTGGTTAGAGCGCAGCCTTCACACGGCTGAGGCCACAGGTTCGAGTCCTGTAGCGCCCACCGGTGTGATCTGTCACGTCATCGTGAACAGCCGAACCTGTGCAGGCTATCTCCGGAAGCCCGGCCCTTTGGGCTGGTAGTCCCGAGTCGGGTCGATCCGCGTCTCGCCGATGAACTCCCCGTCCTCGGTG
>JAKCEK010000087.1 GCA_021838005.1 Actinomycetes bacterium | reverse complement strand
CTGCGGCTCGTGGCGACGACCCGGCCCTTCCCCGCGCCGGGCGCCCGGTGGTACGTCTACCTCGTGAGCCACGCGGGCCTCGTCGAGGGTCTCGCCCACCCGCCGACGGTCGTCGCGGGCGTCGCGAGCGCGGCGACGTGGCTCGCGGCCAATCAGACGTGGTGGCTCACCCCGCGTCTCGAGGGCGTCTCCCTCGCCCAGAGCGGGCCCGCGGACTGGCCGCGGGCGAAGAGCGTGTGGCGAATGCCGTCCGCGACGCGCGAGCCGCGAGAGCGTGTCAGCCGGGTGCGGGTCGGGCTCCAGAGCCTGTCGTTCGACGTGAGCCGTCTCGGCGTGCCCACCCTCGTCAAGGTCTCCTACTACCCGGCCTGGCACGCGATCGGGGCCACCGGCCCCTACCGCGTGAGCCCGAACCTGATGGTGGTGGTGCCCACGAGCCACCACGTCGAGCTCCTCTACGGCTCGACGCCCGCCACGACCATCGGTCGGGACCTCACCCTCGGCACCGTGCTCGTGGGGGTCGCGTACCTGGTGTGGCGGCCGAAGAGGCGGCGGCGGGCCCGTCGGTAGGATGATCGGTCGTGGACACGACCGCCATCTTCAAGGCGTACGACGTGCGCGGGACCTACCCGGACCAGCTCGACGAGCGCGTGGCGGCGGCCATGGGATCGGCCTTCGCCACCTTCGCCGAGTGCACGCGGATCGTCGTCGCGCGCGACATGCGCGTCTCGAGCGGTCCCCTCGCCGAGGCCTTCGCCCGGGGAGCCCGGGCCACCGGCGTCGAGGTCGTGGACCTCGGGCTCGCCTCGACCGACTTCGCCTACTTCGCCTCGGGCTTCTTGGACGTGCCCGCGGCGATGTTCACCGCCTCGCACAACCCGGCCCGCTACAACGGGGTCAAGTTCTGCCTGGCCGGCGCGCGCGCCGTCGGAGTGGAGTCGGGGCTCAAGGAGATCGAAGGACTCACCGGGCGCTTCTACGACGCCCCGGCCACCGGGGACCTCGCGCCGCTCACCCCGCTCGACCTGACCAACGAGTGGGTGACCCACGTGCACTCCTTCGTCGACGTGGCGAGCCTGCGGCCGCTGCGGATCGTGGCCGACGCGGCGAACGGCATGGGGGGGTTCGTCGCCCCCCTGGTCTTCGCCGGCCTGCCCTTCGAGGTGGACGTGCTCTTCCCCGAGCTCGACGGCACCTTCCCGAACCACCCGGCCGACCCGCTCGACCCCGCGAACCTCGTGGACCTGCGGGCGCGGGTCCTCGAGGTCGGCGCCGACATCGGCTTGGCTTTCGACGGCGACGCCGACCGGGTCTTTTTGATCGACGAGCAGGCCCGGCCCGTGTCGGGCTCGACCACGACGGCGATGGTCGCCGAGGCGATGCTCGCGCGCCACCCCGGCGCGGTCGTCCTCTACAACCTCATCTGCTCTCGGGCCGTGCCCGAGGTGATCGCCGAGTCCGGCGGAGTCGCGGTGCGGACCCGGGTGGGCCACAGCTACATCAAGCAGGTCATGGCCGAGACCGGCGCCGTCTTCGGCGGCGAGCACTCGGGCCACTACTACTACCGCGACAACTACCGGGCCGACTCGGGGATCATCACCGCCTTCGTCGTGCTCGAGCTGCTCAGCCGCTCCGGCGGGCCGCTCTCGGCCCTCACCAAGCCCTTCGAGCGCTACGCCGCCTCGGGCGAGATCAACACCACCGTGGCCGATCCCGCCGGGACCGTCGA
Organism: Actinomycetes bacterium; assembly: GCA_021838005.1. Lineage (GTDB taxonomy): Bacteria > Actinomycetota > Acidimicrobiia > Acidimicrobiales > RAAP-2 > RAAP-2. The sequence continues at coordinate 6,283 of JAKCEK010000087.1, read as the reverse complement.
GCGCGTGGCGGCGCGCCTCGAACGCGACGGGGTCGCCGTCGACCGGCTCGACGGGCTGACGGCCGACTACGGCTCGTGGTGGTTCAACCTGCGCCCCTCGAACACCGAGCCCCTGCTGCGGCTCAACCTCGAGGCGGCCGACGAGGCCGCCGTGGGGACCCGCGTTGAGGCGGTGCGGTCGCTCATCTACGAGGTCGGCGGGTGAGCCTCGACCCCTTCGTCCTCGACATCCTGGTCGACCCGATCGACCGCGAGCCCCTCTACTACGCGCCCTCGGCCGCCCGGCTGGTCAACCCGAGGCGCCTCGTCGCCTACGAGGTGCGCGGCGGGATCGCCGTCGTGCTGGCCGACGAGGCGACCGCCCTCGACGAGGACGAGGCGGCGACGCTGCTCGCCGACCCCGAGGGCCGCTGGACCGGGGTGGGGGCCTAGGCCAGTCGCTCGACGATCATGGCCATGCCCTGGCCACCGCCGACGCACATCGTCTCGAGGCCGAAGCGCCTGTCGGCGTCCTCGAGCGAGTTGAGCAGCGTGGTCATGATGCGCGCGCCGGTCATGCCGAAGGGATGGCCGAGCGCGATGGCGCCGCCGCGAACGTTGAGCCTCTCCAGGGGGATCTCGAGGTGCTTCGCGCTCGGCAGGACCTGGGCGGCGAAGGCCTCGTTGATCTCGACGAGGTCGATGTCCTTCATGGTCATCTTCGCACGCGCCAGCGCCTGGCGGCTGGCCTCGACCGGGCCGAGGCCCATGATCTCGGGGTTGAGCCCGCTCACGCCGGAAGCGACGATTCGCGCGAGGGGGGTGATCCCGAGCTCGCGGGCTCTCACGTCGCTCATCACGACAACCCCGGCCGCGCCGTCGTTCAAGGGGCACGAGTTGCCCGCGGTCACCGAGCCGCCCTCGCGGAAGGCCGGCTGCAGGGCCGCGAGCTTCTCCAGGGTGGTGTCGGGACGAGGGCCGTCGTCGCGCGCGACCACCGTGCCGTCGGGGCGGGTCACGGGCACGATCTCGCGCTCGAAGAAGCCGTTGCGCTGGTGCTCGACGGCGAGCTCCTGGCTGCGCAGGGCGAACTCGTCCATCGCCGTGCGGCTGACCTTCTCGAACTCGGCCACGTTCTCCGCCGTCTGGCCCATGGCGATGTAGACGTCGGGCAGCCCCGCCGGGGGCGTCCAGGGCTCGCCCGAGCGCTCCGAGCGGGCCCTGGTGCGCGCGCGGGCCTCGTCGAAGGCCGGGTTGATCCCGGTGGGCACGTCGGCCGCGCCGTTGGCGAAGCGCGACACCGTCTCGACGCCGGCGGCGATGAAGACGTCGCCCTCGCCGGCGCGAATCGCGTGGGCCGCCATGCGGATCGTCTGGAGAGAGGAGGAGCAGTAGCGGTTCACGGTCACCCCGGGGACGTCGTCGAGCCCCGCGAGGACGGCCGCCACGCGCGCGACGTTGAAGCCCGCCTCGCCGGCCGGCTGTCCGCAGCCGACGAGCAGGTCTTCGACCGAGTGGGGGTCGAGCTGGGGCACCTTCTCGAGCAGGGCCCGCACGACGAGCGCGGTGAGGTCGTCGGGGCGCAGGTCGACGAGCGAGCCCTTGAACGCCCGTCCGATCGGGGTGCGGGCGGTGGCGACGATGACGGCTTCGGGCATGGCTCCTCCAGGGTTACGCGCGGGTAATCAGGGAGCCTACTGAACCTCGGGGCTCGGCTCGGTGGTCTCGGCCACCCCCGTGGGCCCCGCGTCGTCGCCGCTCGAGGCGTCCGGCTCACCGGGCGCGTCGGCGCTGGGCGCCGCCACCGGCTCCGACGTTGGTGCCGGCTTGGGCAGTGGCTCCCGCTTGCGTTCCGGCTCCGGCTCCGGCTCAAGCTCGTCGAAGTGGGCCGAGTAGTCGAGGGGGCCGGCGTCGGCGAAGCCCTGGCGGACCCCCTGGCCCGCGCGTCGGGAGAGCTGCTCGGGCTCGAAGAGCATCCAGTAGGCGTTGCGGGCGTGCGCGCGCGAGCGATTCTCGAAGACCGAGGCGAGCACGACGGGATCGTCGGCCTCGTCCTCGTGGACGAAGACCTCGAGGATCGGGGTCGAGGTGAGGAGTTGCGCCCACATGATCCCCAGGGCCGCCTCGTGGGCGCACTGCTTGTCGATCGGGGCCGAGCCCGGCATTCCGAGGGCCACCACCACCTCGGCGCCGTCGCGCTCGATCAGGCGCTTGGCCGCGACGGCGAGATCCTTGAACCCGGGCACGGTCCGGCTGCGCACGACGAAGCGGCGGCCGTACCCGGGGCAGTCGGCGAGCTCCGCGCGCGCGGCGGCACCCATGTCGTAGCGGGCGAACATCGTGTCGACGACCCCGATCACGGTCGGCCGGTCCTTGGACCCGTCCTTCTTCTTTCCCACTGGCGCCTCCTTCGGCCCCAGTGTAGGGAGCGTGGAGAGGGGGCGGCCTAGGGTGGCCTCGGCGAAAGGGGGCCGGATGGCCTGGGACTTCTCGACCGACGAGGCCTTCGAGGACGACCTCGCGTGGATGCGCGAGGTGGTGCGCGAGGAGGTGGAGCCCCTCGAGACCCTCGACCTCACCCGCGACCAGCTGCTCGCGGTCATCGCGCCGATCCAAGAGCGGGTGCGCGAGCGCGGTCTGTGGGCCGCCCACCTGCCGCCGGCGCTCGGGGGGACGGGCTTCGGCCAGGTGCGCCTCGGCCTGATGCACGAGATCCTCGGGCGCAGCCCCTACGGGCCGGTGGTCTTTGGCAACAACGCCCCCGACAGCGGCAACGCCGAGCTGCTGGCCGTGGCCATGGAGATGACCGGGCGCACCGACATCGAAGAGCGCTGGCTCCGGCCCCTGCTCCAGGGCCGGCTGCGCTCGGGCTTCTCGATGACCGAGCCCGAGACGGCCGGCAGTGACCCGCGGCTGCTGCGCACGCGGGCCGTGCGCGACGGGGACGAGTGGGTGATCTCGGGCCACAAGTGGTACACGACCAACGGCTCGGTGGCCGACGTGCTCATCGTGATGGCCGTGACCAACCCCGACGTGAGCCCCTACCAGGGCAGCTCGATGTTCGTCGTGCCGGTCGCGACCCCGGGGGTGCGCGTCGTGCGCGACGTCGGCTCGATGGACGAGCCGCGGGTCACCTACGGGCGCTTCGGCAACCACGCCGAGATCTCCTACGACGAGGTGCGCGTCCCCCTCGACCACCTGGTCGGCCCGGAGGGCTCGGGCTTCGCCCTGGCCCAGGCCCGCCTCGGGCCGGGACGGATCCACCACTGCATGCGCTGGCTCGGCCAGGCCAGCCGGGCCTTCGACATGATGTGCGAGCGCGCGAAGAGCCGCTACACCCACGGGTCGCTGCTCGCCGACAAGCAGACGGTCCAGAACTGGATCGCCGACTCCGCGGCCGAGATGCACGCGGCGAGGCTCATGACCCTGCACGCGGCCTGGACGATCGACCAGCGCGGGGCCGCGGGCGCTCGCGACGAGATCGCGATGATCAAGTACTACGGGGCGAAGGTCCTGCACGACGTGGTCGACCGGGCCCTGCAGGTCCACGGGGCGCTCGGCTACTCGGCCGACCTGCCGCTCGAGGCGATGTACCGCGCCGCGCGCGCCGCGCGCATCTACGACGGTCCCGACGAGGTCCACCGCCAGAGCGTCGCGCGACACGCCCTCGCCCGCTACGAGGCCCGCGAGGTGCCCCGCGAGTACGTGCCGGAGCGTCGAGCGGCCGCCCTCGAGCGCTACGCCGCGGCCCTCGAGCTGCTCGAGGTCGAGTCGGCCTAGCGCGGGGCGAGGCCGGCGACGGCGTCGGCGAGCTCGACCCCCACCGGCACGACGGCGAGCATCGGGACCTCGACGCCGGCAGCGACGTAGCGCGCGATGTGTTCACGGCATGCCTCGAGGCTGCCGTGAACGATCAGTTCGTCGACCACGGCGTCGGGGATGACCTCGTTGGCCCGCGCCCGGTCGCCGGCGGCCCACGCCTCCCACATCGGGGTGAGCGCCTCGGTGCGGCCGAGCCAGCGGTGGAACTCGGCGTAGGCCGGCACGGTGAGGTACGACGAGATCATGCGACGACCGACCCGACGGGCTAGGTCGGCGTCGGCGGTCGGCACGACGAAGATCCGGGCTACGACGGATCCCGTTCTACCAATCTCGTTCGTGCAGGGTGTGACGTCATCGGCGGATAGCCAGTTGAGGATGACACCGTCGGCTTCACGTCCGGCCAAGCGAAGCATTCCCGGCCGAAGAGCGGCGAGGAGAATCTTGGGCACCTGGGCGACGGGCCTAGAGAGCTTGAAGCCCTTGACGGTGAAGGTCTCGTAGACCTCGTCCACGCGTTCGCCAGCGAGTGCGTGGCGCAGGAAGCGCAGGGTGTCGCGAGTGCGCGCGTAGGGCCGGTCGAAGGTGACGGCGTTCCAGCGTTCGACGACGGCGGGGGAGGACGCCCCGAGGCCCAGCGTGAAACGGCCCTCGGCGAGTTCGGCCAGGGCCGCCGCGGTCATGGCGAGCAGGCCCGGCCCTCGGGTGAAGACGGGCAGCACCGCCACCCCGAGGTTGAGCCGGGTCTCGGTGGCGGCCGCGAGGGCGAGCGGGGTGATCCCGTCGGCGCCGTCGACCTCGGCCGACCAGACGTCGGTGTAGCCGAGGTCGGCCAGGCGTCGGAACCAGTCGCGGTGCTCGGGCAGCGACACCCCGTCGAAGGGGACGGTGATCCCGTAGCGGCCGCTCACGCGAGGTAGTCCGCGCCGCGCGAAGGCGGGATCTCGACGCCGCGGCGCTCGAGGTCCTTGGTCCAGCGATCGATGATCGTCTCGATGACCGCGACGCGCGCGTAGTGCTTGTCCTCGGCCGCGACGAGGTCCCAGTGGGCGTGGGCGTGATCGGTCCACTCGACCATGTCGGCGAGGCACGTCAGGTAGGCCGCGCGGGCCTCGCGGTTGCGCCAGTCATCCTCGGTCAGCTTCCACTGCTTCAGGGGGTTCTTCGCGCGCTCTTCGAAGCGCCGGAGCTGCTCGTCGGCCGAGACGTGCAGCCAGACCTTGATGATGGTGGCGCCGTCGTCGACGAGCATCCGCTCGAATTCGACGATCTCCTCGGCCGAGCGTTTGGCCGTCTTGTCGTCGATGAGCCCCTCGACCCGCTCGACGAGGAGCCGGCCGTACCAGGAGCGGTCGAAGACCGTCATCTCACCGCGCCCGGGGACGTCGCGCGAGAAGCGCCACAGGAAGTGGTGGCGCAGCTCCTCGGCGGTCGGCGTGGCGACCGGGCGCACGAGGACGTGGCGGGGGTCGAGGCCCCCCGTGAGGCGTCGGATGGCCCCACCCTTACCCGCCGCGTCGAAGCCCTCGAAGAGCACCGCGACGCCCGGGCCGAGCTCGTGGGGCGCGAGCAGCCCCGCGGTGAGCAGACGCAGGTGGGTGAGCCGGCGCTGGCCCGCGAGGACCCGCTTCTCGGACTCCTCCTTCGAGAGGGACCGGGTGAGGTCGATGTCGTCGATCCGTCCCATCGAGCCTCCCGCGCTCACTGTAGCGACGCGTGAGTCCCGCGTCGGGGCCAGCGCGGCACGAAGCGCCGACGCTCGTTGATGACCGACCCCACGAGGAAGAGCACGCCGAGGAGGCCGGCCGCGAGGGCCAGGTGCTCGTGGGGCGGGAAGAACCGGTAGGTCACGCTCGAGGTGCCGGCCGGGACGGCGACCTGCTGGTAGACGCCGTCGAGGGTCGACAGTGGCGTCGCCTTCCCGTTCACCGTGGCACTCCAGCCCTTCATCGAGAGCTCCAGGCGGGTCAGGGTCGTGGCACTCGTGCAGTGGACGGTCGCCCGGTCGGGGTTCGTGCTCGACACGGTGCACGACGGGTCGGTCGTGGAGAAGAAGGGCCGCGGGTGGGGCAGGGCGTAGATGGTGGCGAGTCCCACCGAGTCGGAGAAGACCTTGCGCACCCCGAGGCGGGTGAGGCGCGGGTCGATCGGGACCCGGGTGTTCATGAGCAGGTACTTCACCCCGGCCGCCTCGTAGTTCTTGAAGTGCTTGACGACCTGGTCCTCGAGGGCGACGATGCCGGCCCGGCCGCCCTTGACCGTGAACTGGTTGCCCGGGGTGAGCCCGGAGTAGAGCCGGTCCTCGAGGTAGTTCTTGAAGGCCTTGGGGAAGGGCAGGTCGATCGCCGAGAGTTCGTTCAGCGAGAAGTACGCCCCCCAGTTCGGGTAGAGGACCGCGAGGTCCAAGAACCGCCCCTCGCCCTGGTGGGTCTGGAGGTAGACGATGGGTGCGGTGTCGATGGTGATCTGCTTGGGGGACTCGGCC
>JAKCEK010000006.1 GCA_021838005.1 Actinomycetes bacterium | reverse complement strand
AGAGGGCGGAGATCTCCTCGGCCATGGCGCGCGCGGCCGCGAGGACCTCGTCGGCCCCGCCCTCGACGCGGTGATTGACGAGACCGATCGCGCAGGCCCGGGCCGCGTCGATGTCACGTCCGGTGAGGGCGAGCTCGGCGGCGTGGCCCGGCCCGACGATGCGCGGCAGTCGCTCCAGGGTGCCGAGGTCGGCGACGATCGCGAGGCGCGTCTCGCGCACGGCGAACGTGGCGTCGCTCGACGCCAGACGGACGTCGCAGGCGCAGATGAGGTCGACGCCCCCACCCAGGCAGTAGCCGTGGACGGCGGCGATGACCGGCACCGGCGCCTCCGCGAGCGAGGTGACCGACGCCTGCATCGTGCGTATCGACTCGTAGAGGGACTCGTGCGCGCCCGCGGCCGCCGGGGCGAGCACGCCGCCGGCCTCTTTGAGGTCGAGCCCCACGGTGAAGTCGCGGCCCCGCCCGGCCAGCACGAGGCAGCGTACGCCCGGGTCGGCGACGGCGGCCGCGACGGCCCGGGGTAGGTCGCGCCAGAACGCCCGCCCCAAGGCGTTGCGCGCGTCGGGTCGATCGAGCCACAGCGTCGCCACGCGGCCGTCACGCTCGAGGTCGATCACGTCGGAGGAGAAGGCCATGGGCCCATCGTCCCACGTCACGCCGGTCTAGGCGAGCGGGGCGGACCGGTACACTGCCCGAGGCCCTCGGGCCGCCTATGACGACCTTCGCCGACACCGCCGCCGCCGTGATCGACGCGCGCCCGGGCGGGGGGCGACTCGACGCGTGGCGGGCCTTCGAGGAGGTCGGCCTGCCCTCGGCGAGCGACGAGGTCTGGCGCTACACCCCGCTCACCGAGCTCGGCCTCGATCGTCACGTCGTGCCGACGGGCCCCTCGTCGGTGGCGCCCTCGGACACGGCCCGTCGACTGGCCGACGGCGCGGGGCTCGTCCTCACGGTCGTCGACGGCTACCTCGCGCCCGTGGGCGAGCTCCCGACGGGGGTCCACGTCTCCTCCGACGAGTCCGGCCGAACCCACACGGGCCAGGCCCTCGCCGAGCGCTACGCCCACGACGCCTTCTCGCTGCTCAACGTGGCGCTCGCCCCGGCCACCACCGTCGTGCGCGTCGAGGACGGGACGGTCCTCGGTGCGCCGGTGGTGGTGCTCGGCCTCGCCGGCACCGGGGCGTCCTTCCCGCGGCTGCGCGTCGAGGTCGGGCGCGGCGCCGAGGCGGTGGTCGTCGAGTACCTCGAGGGCGGCCGGGACGGCCTGGTGGTGCCCCTGAGCGAGTACGCGGTCGACGCGGACGGGTCGCTGACCCTCGTCACCTACCAGCGCCTCGACCAGACCGCCTGGCAGGTCGCGCGCACGACCGGCTTCTTGGAGCGCGACGCCCGTCTGCACCAGGCGGTCATCGGCCTCGGCGGCCACTACGACCGCTCGCGCAACGACGCGGAGCTGCGCGGAGCGGGCGCGGCCAACGTGCTGCGCACGACCTTCCTCGGACGGGGCGACCAGGTCCACGATTTCCGTACCCGCCAGCTCCACCTTGCGCCGCGCACGACGTCTCGACTCCTCTCCAAGGGCGCGCTCGCCGAGCGCTCGCGCTCGGTCTACACCGGCCTGATCGAGATCGAGAAGGGCGCCACGCGCACCGACGCGCGCCAGACCAACCACAACCTCCTGCTCTCGTCGGCTGCGCACGCCGACTCCGTGCCCAACCTCGATATCCGAGAGAACGACGTGCTGTGCGCCCACGCCTCGAGCGTCGGGCCCCTCGACGCCTTCCAGCGCTGGTACCTAGAATCGCGCGGCGTCGAGCGCGTCGACGCCCAGCGCCTCATGATCCAGGGCTTCTTCTACGAGATGCTCGAGGCCCTGCCCGCCGCCCTGGCCGCGCCCATCGAGGCCGACGTCGCCGCGGCGGTGGGTGAGGTCGCCCGGGCCGCGGTGGTGGGCTCGTGACGACGGTGGTCCTGGGCCGGCTCACCGACTACCAGGTCGGCGTCGCGCGCGCGATCCCCGCGCCCGGGCGGACCCTGGTCGTGGTGCGCATCGGGGGATCGCTCTACGTCCTCGACGACCGGTGCAGCCACGAGGACTTCCCCCTCTCCCAGGGCTACGTCGACGTCGAGGCCGCCGAGATCGAGTGCGCCCGCCACGGTGCGCTCTTCGGTCTCGTCGACGGCGAGCCCCTCTCGCTCCCCGCGACCCGGCCGGTGGCCCACTACGAGGTGCGCGAGGCCGACGGACAGCTGGTGGTGGAGGTCCCGTGACCTCGACGCTCTCGATCCAGGGGCTGCGCGTCGCGGTCGGGGACCGCGAGGTCCTCAAGGGCTTCGACCTCACGATGTCCACCGGCGAGGTGCACGCCCTTATGGGCCCGAACGGCTCGGGCAAGTCGACCCTGGCGCACGCCCTCACCGGGCGCCCCGGATACCGGGTGCTCGGGGGGTCGGTGACCATCGACGGGCGCGAGCTGCTCGGGCTCTCGGCCACCGAGCGAGCCCGCGCGGGCCTCTTTCTCGCCCTCCAGCAGCCCCTCGAGGTCCCGGGCGTGCGCCCGCTCGACATGCTCGTCGCCGCCGGGGCCGACGCCGCCACGGTGGCGGCACGCGTTCGCGAGGAGGCCGTGCGGGTCGGGCTGCGGCCCGAGCTGCTCGAGCGCTTCGTGAACGTCGACCTCTCGGGCGGGGAGCGCAAGCGCGCGGAGATGGTCCAGCTCGGCGTGCTGCGCCCGCGGTTCTGCCTTCTCGACGAGGTCGACTCGGGCCTCGACGTCGACGCCCTCGCCGCGGTCGCGCGACGGCTGTCGGCCGCGGCGGCGGAGTGGGAGTGCGGCGTGCTCGCCATCACCCACTTCCGTCGACTGCTGGTGGAGCTCGTGCCCACGACGATCCACGTCGTGCGCGACGGCCGGGTCGTCGCGACCGGCGGTCCCGAGTTGGCCGAGCGACTCGAGCGCGACGGCTACGACGGATTCGGCGCGCCGCGGGCGTGACGCGAGCCCGGGCTCGGGCGGTAGAATTGATCGATGCCCAGCGGACGAAACGGGGGCGGTCGCGACCGCGAACCGGCCCCGCGCTCCAACGGGATCCCCAACGAGGACCGGCTGCGCGCGCTCGGTGAGGTCGTCAACGGGCGCGCCCCGGCCGGGGCCACGCGCCGCCCGCGCCGCCGCCACCGCGCCGGGCGCGTCGCCCTCATCGGCGTGGTGAGCCTCGTCGCGCTGATCGTGGTCGTCGTCGGTGGGGGTTACCTCTACGCCAACTGGCGCTTCTCCCAGATCCACAAGATCAACGTGACCAGCGAGGTCAAGCCCATCTCGGGCCGGCCCTTCAACATCCTGGTCGTGGGATCGGACTCGCGGGCGGGCCTCTCGGGTCTGGTCGGCCAGCAGACGGGCGCCAGCGCCGGGCTGGTGGCGGGCCAGCGCAGCGACGTCGTCAAGATCGTCCACGTCGACCCCCAGGCCGGCACGATCAGCGTCATCTCGATCCCGCGCGACACGATGGTGACCCTGCTCGCCAACCAGAACCTCTACGGCCAGGCGAACCGGATCAACGTGAACTTCGGCCACGGGCCGTCGCTGCTCGCCCAGACGATCACGGCGAACTTCGGCATCCCCATCAACGACACGGTCGTGGTGAGCTTCGCCGGGCTGATCAACGCGGCCGACGCCCTCGGTGGGGTCTACCTGGACTTCCCGTACCCGGCGGCGGACCCGTACTCGGGACTGCGGATCCGCCACCCGGGCTGCCAGTTGATCAAGGGCTTCGAAGCGCTCGCGGTCGTGCGCAGCCGCCACTACTACTACAACGTCAAGGGCGACGGCGTCTGGCCCGGGAACAACACCCCGGCCTCAACCCTCTACGCCGACGGCTGGCTCTACGACGGGACGAGCGACTTCGGGCGCATCGAGCGTCAGAGCGCGTTCTTGCGCGCGATGGTCGAGCGGGGCAAGACCCTCTACAACCCCCTCACCATCAATAACTTCCTGTCCAAGATCCCCCAGGGGATCACCCTCGACCAGAACTTCAGCCTCAATGAGCTGGTCGGACTGGCCGTGCGCTTCCACAGCCTCAACGCCAACTCGATCTCGACCTACACCCTGCCCGTCTACTCGGCGACCAACCCGGTGCTCGGCGACGTGCTCTACGTCCAGCAGCCCGAGACCCAGCAACTCTTCGTCGACGTCTTCGGCTCACCGCTCGAGACGCCGACCAACCCGCCACCCAACGCCTCGGGCCAGACGCCGATGCCCCCGGTGATCGCGCCCACGACCACCACGACGCCGTCGACGGGCTCCGCGGCCAGGTCGACCCCCGCGGCGAGCGCGGCCCGGGCGACCACGACCACCAGCCCGAGCGCGGCCTACGCGCCGTACGACCCGCGGCCCTGTTCGCCCTAGCGGCGGGTCAGTGGCTCGACGCCTCGCTGAGACCCTGGGCGAGCGTCGCCCAGGCGAGCATGGCGCACTTGATGCGTACCGGGAACTTCACCACGCCGGCGAGAGCCGCCAGCTCGCCCAGGGAGCGCACGTCGAGCGGCTCGGGCTCGGCGCCCTCGTCCAGGCGGGTCTCGGTCACGGTCATGAGCTGGCGGAACCGCTCGAGGGCGGCGTTGACCTCCTCGAGGGTCTTACCCTTGACGGCCGCGCCCATGAGCGAGGCGGAGGCCTGAGAGATCGAGCAGCCCCGACCGGTCATTTTGATGTCGGCCAGCCGGCCGTCGCGCAGCTCGAGGTAGAGGGTCACTTCGTCGCCGCACAGCGGGTTGAAGCCCTCGACGCGATGGGCCGGCGGCGTGGCTAACTCGCCCCGGTTGCGCGGGGTGCGGTAGTGGTCGAGGATGATCTCGCGGTAGAGGTCGTCGAGGGGGGCCACGGCTAGGCGAAGAGGGCGAGGGCGTGCCCGAGGCCCTCGATCAGGGCGTCGGTGTCACGGGTGAGCGAGTACGGCCCGAAGGAGGCCCGCGCGGTGGCGGCGAGGCCGAAGCGGCGCATCAGGGGCTTGGCGCAGTGGTGGCCCGGGCGGACGCACACCCCGTGTTGGTCGAGCACCTGGGCGACGTCGTGGGGGTGGACGCCTTCGACGTCGAGGCTGAGCACGCCCCCGCGATCGATGACGTCGTGCGGGCCGATCACGCGCACCCGGTCGGCGAAGGTGCTCTCGAGGCGCTCGAGGGCGTCGCGGGTCAGCTCACGCTCGTGGGCCTCGACGGCGTCGGGACCGAGGCCCTCGAGGTAGCGGATGGCCGCGTGGAGTCCGACGGCCTCGGCGATCGGCGGCGTGCCGGCCTCGAAGCGGGCGACCCCGGCCGCCGGGGTGAAGCCGTCGGTGCGCACGTCGGCGATCATGCCGCCGCCCCCGAGGAAGGGGGGCATCGCCTCGAGCAGCGAGCGTCGCGCCCAGAGGACCCCGACGCCGGTGGGCCCGAGCATCTTGTGGCCGCTGAAGGCGAGGAAGTCGATCCCGTCGCGCGCGACGTCGGTCGAGCCGTGGGCGACGGACTGCGCTCCGTCCACGGCGAAGAGCGCCCCGTGGTCGTGGGCGAGGCGGGCGAGGGCGGCCAGGTCGTTGCGCGTGCCGAGCACGTTGGACATGCCGGTGACGCTGAGCAGCTTGGCCCCCGCGAGCACGCGCTCAACGTGAGAGAGGTCGAGGCGGAAGTCGTCGCCGACGGGGATGAACCGTACCTCGATCCCGTGGCTGTCGCGCAACTGGAACCACGGGACGACGTTGGCGTGGTGCTCCATCTCGGTGACGACGACGGCGTCGCCGGGCTGGGTCTGTGACGCCCCCCAGCTCCGGGCGAGCAGGTTGAACGACTCGGTGGTGTTCTTCGTGAAGACGACCTCCTCGGCGCCGCCGGGGGCGTTGATGAAGCGCGCGACGGCCGCGCGGGCGCCCTCGTAGTCCGCGGTCGCCTCCTCGGCGGTGAGGTAGACGCCCCGGTGGACGTTGGAGTGGTGGCACTCGTAGTAGCGGTCCATCGCCTCGATGACCGCGCGGGGCGGCAGGGTGCTCGAGGCCGAGTCGAGGTAGGTGAGGGGGTGTCCGTGCACCTGACGGTGGAGCATCGGCACGTCGGCCCGCACCCGCGCCGGGCTGTAGCTGCTCACGCGCTCACCGTGCGCCAGGCGTCGTAGCCCCGCCGGTCGATCCGTCGGGCGACCTCGGCGTCGCCGCTCTCGACGATGCGTCCGTCGACCAGCACGTGGACGCGGTCGGGCGCGATCTCGTCGAGCAGCTTCACGTAGTGGGTCACGAGGACGACGCCCATCTCGGGGTGGCGCTCGCGGACCGTGGTCACCCCTCGCGCGACCACCCGCAGGGCGTCGATGTCGAGGCCCGAGTCGGTCTCGTCCAGCAGCGCCACGACGGGCTCGAGCAGGGCCATCTGGAGGACCTCGTTGCGCTTGCGCTCTCCGCCGGAGAAGCCGTCGTTGAGGTGGCGTTCGGCGAAGGCGTCGTCGATGCCGAGACGCTCCATCCACTCGCCGATTTCGAGGCGGACCTCGAGCACGCTGAGCTCCTCGAGCCCCCGACGGGCGGCGATGGCCTGACGCAGGAACTGCACGACCGAGACCCCGCTGATGGCCTCGGGGTACTGGAAGGCCATGAAGAGCCCCGCCCGGGCCCGCTCGTCGGGGCTCCAGTCGGTGACGTCCTGTCCGGCCAGGACGATCCGCCCCCGCGTGACGGTGTAGCCGGGGTGGCCCATGACGACGCTGGCGAGCGTGGACTTTCCGGCCCCGTTCGGGCCCATCAGGGCGTGCACTTCGCCCGCGCGCACCACGAGGTCGACCCCGCGCAGGATCGACGCCCCGTCGGCCTCGACGTGGAGGTCGGTCAACTCGAGGAGGGCGTCGGACACGCCACGAGCCTAACGGGGGTGACCCCGGGGCTCACTCACCAGCCGCGCGCGACCCACTCCTCGAAATGGGGCGACTCCGCACCGAGGGTCGAGGGGGCGCCGTGGCCGGGCCAGAAGGTCGTCTCACCGGCGAAGGGCCGCAGCAGCCGGTCCTCGATCGAGGCGATGATGGTCGCGAAGTCGCCGCCCTCGAAGCTGGTGTTGCCGGGGCCGCCGGGAAAGAGGGTGTCGCCGGTGAACAGCACCGGGCGCCCCTCGAGGGCGAAGCAGACGCTGCCCGGGGTGTGGCCGGGGGTGTGGATCGCGCGCAGGCGCACGTCGTCCACCGCGAGGACCTCGCCGTCGCCGACGAGGTGGTCGTGGCCCGTCAGGTGGTGGGCGTCCTCGGCCCTGACCCAGACCGGCACGCCGGCGGCGCGCATCTCGGTGACGGCCCCGACGTGATCCCAGTGACCGTGGGTCGTGAGCACGACCTCGACGCCCAGTTCGTCGACGAGCGCCACCAGCCGCTCGGGCTCGTTGGCCGCGTCGATCAGAACCGAGCGGCCGCGGCGTCGGCTGCGCACGACGTAGACGTTGTTCTCGACGGGCCCGACGACGAGCCGGTGGACCTCGATCGACGAGTCGGACAAGATCGTCTCGGAAGATCCCACGGCCGCAGTGTGCCACGAAACCGGGCCCGGTGGGACTTGGCTAGTCTCGGTGGGGCGCCGCAGAGAGGGGTCGGGCGATGAACTTCGGCTTTAGCGAGGAGCAGGAGGAGCTGCGCAAGATGGTGCGGCGATTCCTGGAGGAGAAGTCCCCCGAGACCGAGGTGCGCCGCCTGATGGCCACGGCCGAGGGGTACGACGCGGCGGTGTGGGAGCAGATGGCCCGCGAGCTCGCCCTCCAGGGGCTCGGCATCCCCGAGGCCTTCGGGGGCCAGGGATTCGGTCCGGTTGAGCTCTACGTCGTCTTCGAGGAGATGGGGGCCGCCCTGCTGTGCGCGCCGTACTTCTCCACCGTCGCCCTGGCGGCGAACGCCGTCTCGTTCGTCGGCGGGCCCGAGGACCACGCGCGCTACCTGCCGGGCATCGCCCGTGGCGAAACCGTCGCGACGGTGGCCCTCACCGACGACTCCGGTTCGTGGGACGTGGCGGTCAGCGCGGCGAGCGCCCGTCGCGACGGCGACGCGTGGCGGGTGAGCGGCGCGCGCAACTACGTCACCGACGGGTCGACGGCGAACCTGATCTTGGTGCCGGCGACGACCGAGGCGGGCCTCTCGCTCTTCGCGGTCGAGGGCGACGCCACCGGCCTCTCCCGCGAGGCGCTCGCGACGATGGACCAGACGCGCAAACAGAGCCGTCTCGTCTTGGAGGACGTGCCCGCGAGCCTCGTGGGCGCCGAGGGCCGCGCGGCCGAGGGGCTCGCCACGACCCTCCAGGTCGCCGCCGCAATGCTCGCCGCCGAGCAGGTGGGCGGGGCCCAGCGGGTGCTCGACCGCTCGGTCGAGTACGCGAAGACCCGCGTCCAGTTCGGACGGCCCATCGGATCGTTCCAGGCGATCAAGCACAAGTGCGCCGACATGCTCCTCGACGTCGAGTCGGCCAAGTCGGCCGCCTACTACGCCGCGTGGGCGGCCCAAGAACGCAACGAGGAGCTGCCGATCGCTTCGAGCCTCGCTAAGTCGTTCTGCTCAGAGGCCTACTTCCACTGCGCCTCGGAGAACATCCAGATCCACGGCGGCATCGGCTTCACCTGGGAGCACCCGGCCCACCTCTACTTCAAGCGGGCCAAGAGCTCCGAGCTCTTCCTCGGCGACCCCAGCTACCACCGCGAGCTCCTCGCCCAGCGCCTGGGCATCTAGCGCGGTGCTCGTCACCGAGCAGCTGGCGAGCGGCTCGTCGACGCTCGAGCTGCGCGTGTGCACCTCGGGCTCGCGGCCCGTGGCCGGCCACGTCCTGGTCCTCGCGCACGGCCTGCCCCGGCTGATGGGCATGGGCCGTCAGGCGGCGGGCCTGCTGCCGGAGCTGGCCGAGCACGTCGCCAACGAGTCGGGCTGGACCGTGGCGAGCGGCACGCTCTCGGGGGTCGGGGCCAGCACCGGGACCTTCTGCGCGAGTCAGTGGCGCCACGACCTCGCGGCCATCGTCGAGCGGGTCGCCGAGGGCGAGGGGCGCGTCTCGATCGCCGGCTTCGGCTTCGGCGGGGCGCTCGCCCTGGCGGTGGCCGCCGACGACGACCGGGTGCGCGGCGTGGCGACCTTCGCCTCGCCCGCCCACCTCGAGCGCTGGATCGGCTCGCCCGTCGAGTTCCACCACTCGGTCCAGGTGGCCGGCGTCGTCGGGGATCCCGAGGACCTGCTCGCCCCCGACGCCCTCGCGGCCGACGTGCTCACGGTCGACCCGCTCGGTTCGATCGCCGCGGTGGCGCCGCGCCGGCTCCTCGTGGGTCACGGCACCGACGACGTGGAGGTGCCCGCCAGCGACGCCCGCGACCTCGTGGCCGCGGCCGACGGCCGCGCGGAGCTGCGCTTCATCCAAGGCGCGGGCCACCAGTTGCGGGCCGACCCCCGGATGGTGGCGACGCTACTGGGCTGGCTCGACCGGCACCGCTGAGAGGGCCTCGTCGAGCGCGCGGCGCAGCGCGCGCGCCGCGGCGCCCGGGTCGGCGGCCTCGGTGAGGGCGCGCACGACGACGAAGTGACCCAGCCCCCTTTCCACGAGCGCGCCCACGGTCGCCGCGCTGACCCCGCCGGTGACAAAGACCGGCCGGTCGCTGCGGCGCTGGGCGACGAGCGCGTAGCCCACCCCCGTGCCCGGGCGCCCGAGCTTGGTGGGGGTCGCCACGACGGGGCCCGCGCTCAGGTAGGTCGCCGAGGTCGCCAGGCCGGGCTCGAGCTCGGCCTCGGCGTGGGTCGAGAGCCCGACGATCGCCGCCGGACCCAGCAGCTCGCGACAGTGGGCCACCGTGACGTCGTCCTGGCCGACGTGGACCCCGTCGGCGCCGACCTCGGCGGCGAGCTCGGGGGAGTCGTTCACGATAAAGGGCACCCCGAGGTCCCGGCAGAGACGGGCGAGCGCGTGGGCGGGGCCGCGCTGGGCGCTCAACGGGGCGACCTTCTCGCGCAGCTGGACGACGTCGACGCCGCCCGCCACGACGTCGCGCACGAAGGCAGAAAGGTCCTCGCGCAGGCCCACGCAGAGGTAGAGGCGTCGGCTCGCCAGGCTGAACACGGGACCACGTTAGGGGCCCGCGCGGCCCCGGTGGGGCAGAATGGTGCGGTGCAGATCCCCGCGAAGGCCGAGTACGCGATCCGCGCGCTGCTCAGCCTCGCGGCCAGCGACGCCTCGGTCAGCGCCGAGCACCTGGCCCACGAGCAGGACCTGCCGGCGAAGTTCTTGGGCGCGATCCTCTCCGACCTTCGCCGCGGCGGGCTGGTGACGAGCCAGCGCGGACCCGAGGGCGGCTTCCGGCTGGCCAAGGACCCCGACGCGATCATGATCGCCGACATCCTGCGCGTGGTCAGCGGCCCCATGGCGGGGGTCCGGGGCATGCGCCCCGAGACCCTCGTCTACGAGGGGTCGGCCCAGCACCTGCGGGACGTCTGGGTGGCGGTGCGCGCCGCGCTGCGCGAGGTGCTCGAGCACGTCACCCTCGGTCAGGTCCTGCGCGGGGACCTGCCGGTGGCCGTGACGCGCTTCACCGACGACCCCGACGCCTGGATCACTCGGGTCATATGACCGTGGTGCACACCGACGGCGCCTGTCGCGGCAACCCCGGTCCCGGGGGCTGGGCCTGGGCGGCGGGTCGGACGCGCTACGCCAGCGGCGCCGAGGCCCACACCACCAACCAGCGCATGGAGCTCACGGCCGTCCTCGAGGCGTTGCGGGCGAACCCCGACGGCGCGATCGAGGTGGTGAGCGACTCGAACTACGTCGTACGCTGCTTTCATGACCGGTGGTACGTCGGGTGGCGCCGCCGCGGATGGCGCAACAGCCAGAACCAGCCCGTCGCGAACCGGGACCTCTGGGAGGCGCTGCTGCCCCTGGCGCTCGACTCCGGCCGAGAGGTGCGCTTCTCGTGGGTGCGCGGCCACGCCGGGGACCCCATGAACGAGTTCGTCGACCGCCTCGCGACCGCCGCGGCCGACGCCCAGCGGGGTCAGAGCGCCTGATCGCGTCGGGCCCTTCGCCCGGGGAACATTAGGATTCCCCGGGGGGTAGATCGGGACGACGGAAAGGTGTGACCGTGGCTGACGGGGTCCAGCAGTACGACGTGGTCGTGATCGGTGGAGGGCCCGGAGGCTACGCCGCCGCCCTCTACGGGGCCTCGGCGGGGCTGAGGATCGCCCTCGTGGAGCGGGACAAGGTCGGTGGCACCTGCCTGCACCGGGGCTGCGTGCCGGCCAAGGAGTTCCTCGAGACGGCCCACGTGCGCCGCACGCTGGAGCACGCCTCGGACTTCGGCTTCACGACGAAGGGGCTCTCGGTGGACTTCGCGGTGAGCCAGGCCCGCAAGAACGAGGTCGTTGACAAGCTCCACAAGGGTCTGTCGGGCCTGCTCAAGGGACGCACGGTCACCGTGCTCAACGGCACGGCGCGCCTCGAGGCCGACCACCGGGTGGTCGTGGTCGACGGGGTCGACCAGGGTGCCGAGCTCGTGGGCGCGAGCGTCATCCTCGCCGCGGGCTCGGTCCCGCGCACGCTGCCCGGGCTGGAGCCCGACGGCAAGTTCGTGCACACCTCGGACGAATTCTTGGAGCTCACCGCGTTGCCGGCGCGCGCGGTGGTCGTCGGGGGCGGGGCCATCGGCTGCGAGTTCGCCTCGATGCTCGCCGACATGGGCACGGCCGTCACCATCCTCGAGTTCCTGCCCTCGATCCTCGCGGGCTGCGACGCCGAGGTCGCCGGGGTCGTCCAGCGGGCCTTCAAGAAGCGCGGGATCGACGTACGCACCGGGGTAACGGTGACCGGCCACGCCCCCAAGAAGTCGTCGACGGCCGTCACGATCGAAGGCGGCGAGGCCCTCGAGACCGACCTCATCGTCGTGTCGGTGGGCCGCCGACCGCGCACCGAGGGCCTTCTGGGCGAGGGCACCGGCGTGGCGATCGACGAGCGGGGCTTCGTCGTCGCCGACGGGCTCCAGCGCACCGCGGCCGCCGGGGTCTACGCGGTGGGCGACGTGGTGGCCGGGTCGCCCCAGCTGGCCCACGTGGGCTTCGCCGAGGCCATCGTGGCGATAAAGACGATCCTCGGCGAGAGCACGGTGCCGGTCGACTACGACCGCGTGCCCTGGGCCATCTACTCGAACCCCGAAGTCGCCTTCGTCGGGCTCACCGAGGCGGCCGCCAAGGAGCGCGGGATCGAGGTTGTGGTGAAGAAGGACCCCTTCGGCGGCAACAGTCGGGCCCAGATCATTGGGGAGACCGACGGGGTCGTCAAGGTCATCGCCGAGAAGCGACCCGACGGCTCGGCCGGCCAGCTGCTCGGAGTCCACATGGCCGGACCCTGGGTGACCGAGCAGCTCGGCGCGGGCTACTACGCGGTCAACTGGGAGGCGACGGCCGAGGAGGCGGCGGCCTTGATCCAGCCCCACCCCTCGCTGTCGGAGACCTTCGGCGAGACCCTGCTCGCCCTCGCTGGCCGGGGACTGCACGTTGGTTGAGGTCACGCTGCCCTCGCTGGGCGAGTCGGTCACCGAGGGGACCATCACCCAGTGGTTCAAGAAGGTCGGCGACCTCGTCGCGCGCGACGAGCCGCTCTTTGAGGTCTCGACCGACAAGGTGGACTCCGAGTTGCCCTCTCCGGCCGCGGGCGTCCTGACCGAGATCCTGGCGGGCGAGGGCGACACCGTGATGACCGGCTCGCGCGTGGCCGTCATCGACGAGACCCAGACGGCGTCCGTCGCGCCGACGCCCGCCGAGACGTCGGCCCCGGCCGCCGAGGCGGCCCCGACCGGGCGCGCCCCGGTGACCCTGCGACCCGACGAGGCGGTGGGCGGGGTCGTCCTCTCGCCGGTGGTGCGCCGGATCCTCGCCGACGGCGCGGTCAGCCCCTCGAGCGTCGCGGGCACCGGTCCTGGCGGGACGATCACCCGTCGTGACGCCGAGCGCGCGGTGGCCCTGGGGCCGACCGAGGAGGTCACCGTCGCCCTGAGCCACGGGCAGCGTCGCATGGGTCAGCACCTCGCGTACTCGGCCCAGGTCTGCCCCCAGGGCTTCGTCGCCCTCGAGGCCGACGGGTCGGTCTTCGCGCGCCTCGACGCGCTCGGTCGAACGACCCGCGAGGGCGTGGCGGTCTCGGACGAGACGGTGGTCGCCCTGGCCGCGGTGAGGGCGCTCGGCGAGTTCGAGTTCCTCAACGCGTCGGTGGTGGGTGACCAGCTCGTGCTGCACCGCGGCGTGAACCTGGGCCTCGTGCGGCCCCTGGCCGACGAGGGGATGCTCGTCCCGGTGGTCCACGCGGCGGCCGGGCTGACCCTGCGCTCGCTGGCGCGTCGGGTCGCCGACCTCGACGAGCGCCTCGCCGCGCGCGAGCTCACCGCCGACGACCTCATGGGCGGCACCTTCACCGTGGTCGGCGCGCCGAGTCCCCACACCCTCGTCGCCCAACCCATCGTCATCCAGCCCGAGGTCGCGGCCCTGTCGATCGGCGCGGTCCGCGAGGTCCCGGTCGTCGTCGAGGGGACCCTCAGGGTGGGCCGACGGCTCGTGCTCGGGCTCAGCTTCGACCACCGCGTCTGCGAGTCGACGAGCGCGGCCCGCTACCTCGAGCGCGTCGCCGAGCTCCTCACGGGGCTCGACCTCGAGAGCGAGCGCTAGTGCTGCGGCGACGCCACCTGGGGCGGGTGACCTTCGCCGAGGCGAACGACCTCCAGCGGGCCCTGGCCCAGGCCGAGGACGACTACGTCCTGGTCTTCGAGCACCCGCCGACCTACACCCTGGGGGTGCGCGCGAGGGCCGAGCACATCCTCGTGTCCCGAGACGAGCTCGACGCCACCGTCGTCGAGGCCGACCGGGGCGGGGACGTCACCTACCACGGCCCGGGCCAGGTCGTGGCCTGGGCCATCGTCACGGTGGCCGACGATCCCGCCGCGGGCCGCGACCACGTGGCCGCCCTGGAAGACGCGGTCCTCGCGACCGTCGAGCGCCTCGACGAGGGGCGTCGACTGGGGCGCGTGGGCCGACTGGAGGGTTACCCCGGGGTCTGGGCCGACCTCGAGGGTCGGCCGACCAAGATCGCGGCGGTCGGGGTGCGGACCGAGCGCGACGCGCGGGGCCGGCGCCGGACCCTCCACGGGGTCGCCCTCAACGTGGAGGTCGACCTCGCGCGCTTCGCGGTCATCGTGCCCTGCGGGATCCCCGACAAGCCGGTCGGCTCGCTCGCGTCGTTCGGGCTCGACGTCTCCCCGGCGCGAGTGGAGGACGTCCTCGGCGAGGAGCTCGACCGGCGCCTCGGCGGGCCGGCGCGCGTCGCGCGCGTCGAGCGGTCGGCGCCGTCGGCCGGGCCGTCCTCGGAGCGGCCCCTGATCCGCCGGCTCCGCCAGGCCGGCGTCGACCCCGAGGCCGGCCTGGGCATCCGCGACCGCAAGCCCGAGTGGCTGCGCATCCCCGCCCGCATGGGCACCGAGTTCCGCTCGCTGCGGACGCTCACTGAGGATCTGCGCCTGGTCACGGTGTGCGAGGAGGCGGGCTGCCCCAACATCTTCGAGTGCTGGGCGGAGGGGACCGCGACCTTCATGGTCAACGGCGAGCGCTGCACCCGGGCGTGCGGCTTCTGCCTCGTCGACACGAGGAAGCCGGCGCCCTTGGACCCGACCGAGCCGGCCCGCGTCGCCGAGGCGGTAGCGCGGCTGGGACTGGACCACGCGGTGATCACCTGCGTGGCGCGCGACGACCTGGCGGACGGCGGAGCCGGCGCGATGGCCGCGACGGTGCGCGCCATCCGCGGCGCCCGCCCCGGCACGACGGTCGAGGTGCTCACGAGCGACCTGCGCGGCGACCGGGCCTCGATCGAGGTGCTGTTTGAGGCGCGCCCCGACGTGCTCAATCACAACCTCGAGACGGTGGCCCGGCTCCAGCGCGCCGTGCGCCCGAGTGCGGGATACCTGCGCTCGCTCACGGTCCTCGCCCGCGCCGCCCGCGCCGGGCTCACGACCAAGTCGGGTTTGATGGTGGGCCTCGGCGAAACGCCCGAAGAGGTCGACGAGGCGCTCGGCGACCTGGCGGCGGTGGGGGTGAGCATCGTGACGATCGGCCAGTACCTGCGCCCGAGCGTCGACCACCTCCCCGTCGCGCGCTACTGGACGCCCCGGGAGTTCGAGGAGCTGGCCGAGCGGGGGAGGGCCCTCGGCCTGGCCCACGTGCAGTCGTCGCCGCTGACGCGCTCGAGCTACCACGCGCGCACCGCGATGCACGAGGCCACCCCGGTCGCCGTCGGGGCGCCCGAGTTTCGCCGCTAGCGCCGTCGCGTCGAGCGACCCGGCGCGTGCGAGACTCGATCCATGACCGTCACGGCCGAGCGCACCCGCGCCGAGCGCCGTCGGGCGGCCCCCCTCGCGGTCGCGGCGGCGGCGGTGGTGGCCGCGGCCCTCGGCGCACCCCGCGCCGGGGCCGCCCACGCGGCCGGCGGACCGCTCCCGGTGTGCCGCCGCGTCGCCGTGGCGGCGAGCGACGGGCACCCGGCTCGCACGGCCGAGGTCTGCGCCCCGTGGCGCCCGCGCGACACCTGGGCCGGGGCGAGCGCGCCGGTTGAGACGACCGTCTTTCGGCCCGACCCCAGCCAGCCCGCCGTGGTGGCCTACGCCGCCTGGATCCGGACCGACTCGACCGACCTCGCGCTCTACCTGGGCTACGAGGGGCCCGGGCCGACGGCGCAGCCGCGCGGGCCCGAGATGGTCCCCCCGTCGGGGCGCGGGCGCCTGCTCGCGACGTTCAACGCCGGGTTCTACGAGCACGACGCCGCGGGCGGGTTCTACGTGAACCACACGCTCTACTACCCGATGCTCGACGGTCTGGCGACCGTCGAGCGCTTCGTCAACGGGCGGGTCGACGTCGTGCGCTGGACCGGGGGACCGCGTCCGCCGGGGAACGTCGTCATGGCCCGCCAGAACTTGCCCCTTCTGGTCAACGCCGGGCGCCCCACGCCGCTGTCGGCCGATAACGCGGCCTGGGGCCTCACGCTCGGCGGTGTGCCGGCGGTGTGGCGCTCGGCGCTCGGGATCGACGCCAACGGCAACCTCATCTACGCGGCCGCCCCGGCCCAGACCTCGTCCACCCTGGCGGCCGTGATGGTCCGGCTGCACTGTGTGCGCGCGATGGAGCTCGACATCAACCCCGAGTGGCCGATCTTTGTCACCTACGGCGGGCCCGGGGCGGCGTCACCGCTGCTCGCGGTCGACAACCCGAACCAGATCCCGACGCGCTTTCTCACCGTTACGACCAAGGATTTCTTCGCCGTGTACGCCTCGCGCCGACCCGGTGAGCCCCAGCCGTGGTAGCCGGCCGCCACGCCCGCGCCGGCGCGCCTCGCCGGCGCATCCCCGGACTCGTCGCCGCGGCCGTCCTGGTCGTCGCCGGGGTCGTGGCCTGGCGTCTCGCGGCCACCCCACGGGCCTCGGGCGCCGCGGCCTCCACCACGACCACGACGGCCGCGAACGCGCCGTCCTCGACCACCACCACCTTTCCCCCGACGGTCACGCTGGCGGCCGTCGGCGACACCGAGCTCGGCAACACGCCGACCTTGCCCAGCGACCCGGCGACCTGGTTCGACTCGGTGCGCTCAGCGCTCGCCGCCCCCATCGTCTTCGGCAACCTCGAGGGCACCCTGACCGAGGCGACGACCTCGAAGTGTGGCGCGGTCGCCCTCGACTGCTACGCGTTCAAGGTCCCGCCGTCGTACGCCGCGATCTACCGCGCGGCCGGCTTCACCGTGCTGAACTCGGCCAACAACCACAGCGACGACTTCGGCCCGGCCGGCGTGGCCTCGACGAGCGCCGCCCTGAGGGCCGCCGGCATCGTCCAGGCCGGCCTGCCGGGCCAGATCGGCCTGGTCCGGGAGGGGCCGGTGAGGGTCGCCTTCTGCGACTTCGCCCCCTACGTCCTCACCAACGACCTCCTCGACCCCTCCGCGGCGGCCCAGCTCATCGCCCGGGCGCGGGCCGAGGCCAACGTGGTGGTGGTGTACATGCACGCCGGCGCCGAGGGGACGAACGCCGACCACGTCACGCGCCAGAACGAGTACTTCCTCGGCGAGAACCGTGGCAACCCCTTCGCCTTCGCCCACTTCGCGATCGACCACGGCGCAGACCTCGTGATCGCGAGTGGGCCGCACGTGCTGCGGGGCATGGAGTGGTACCGCGGACACCTCATCGCCTACAGCCTGGGCGACTTCGCCAACTACGAGGACTTCTCCGCGGCCGCAACGCTGGACCTCTCGGGGATCTTGCACGTGACGCTCTCCGCGGGCGGCCGCTTTCTCGCCGGGCGTTTCACCTCGCTGCTGCTCGCTCCCGACGGCCACGCGAGCGTCGACCCCCACGGGGCCGCCGCCGCCTTCGTCAACCAGCTCTCCCGCGAGGACTTCGGGCCGGCGGCCGCCCTCATCCGCGCCGACGGCTCGATCGCCCCGCCGGCCTAGCAGCCCCCCGGCGGGCCGGGCCGGCCCGGGCCGAGGGTGTAGGAGAGGACGGTGCCCACGTCGCGCGCTCGGGGGTTCGGCCCCAGGTGCACGACGTACCACACGCCCCGCCACGAGATGAGCGAGTCGACCTCGACCGAGACCAGGCGGTGGTCGTGGGCGAACACCAGGCGCACGCCGGGCTCGTGCCAGTAGCCCAGGGAGTTCTCGCACGCTCCCGGGGGGATCCACCGAGCGAAGGCGGGGTCGGCCTCGACGCGCACGAAGCGCGCGGGTGACCCCGCGTCAAGCACCGCGTGGTAGGCCGCGACGTCGAGGCGCAAGAGTGCGACGAGCCGGTTCTCGTAGTCGCCCGCCGGGTCGGGGATCTCCCCGGTCTTCAGGCGCACGTAGGCGGCCTCGGGGAAGAACGTCGCGAGGGCGCCCGCCGGGTCGTCGCTCGCGATCGCCGCGGCGAGGCGCGCCATCGCCCGGGTGAGTGGGGCGCCGAAGGAAGGTTCGGCCCGGGTCGGGGGGAGGCGCCCCGGCGGGCCGCCGGCCCCGGCCGGGGTCGCCGAGGCTAGCGCGAGGGCGAGCGCCCCGAGCGCGGCGAGTGCCCGCGCCGCGCGCGCGCGGCGGGGCGTCACCGCCGGCCACCGGGCTTCTCGAGGGCGAGCACGGCGACGTAGGGGTCGCCGACGCCGCCGCGCACGAGGTCCTCGACGAACCAACCCGTGCCGCGCAGGGCGGCGCGCAGCTCGCGCACCGCGAGGAAGACCCACGTGAACCAGGGGCCGACCCGGCCGTCGTAGAGGTAGCGCACGCGCAGGTGGCCCGGGGCGAGACCCCGCTCGACGTTGGAGCGCACGTAGCGCCGGTCCAGCCCGGGGGCGCCGCCGAAGTGGGGGCTCGTGCTCTCGGCGAGCACGCGCGTGCCCGGCCCGCACCGCTCGGCGAGCCACGCGAGGGCCGCCCGCACCCCCTCGGGCGACTCGAAGATGCCGAGGTTGTTGCCGAACAGGATCAGCGTCGTGAACGAGCCGAGGCGCTCGCCGACCTGCTCGAGCCGGTTCGGCCAGACCTCCCCGACTCCGCGCAGCGACGCCGCTCGCGCGGCCTCGGCCGAGGCGTCGAGCCCGACGACCTCCACCCCACGGCGCTGGAGCTCGAGGGCCACGCGTCCGGCGCCGCAGCCCACGTCCAGCACCCGGCCGCGCGCGTAGCGCAGCGCGTGGCGCTCGGCCGCCGGCCAGGCCCGCGGGCCGGCTAGGTACACCGCCGGTCCGGCGCCCTCTTGAGTGAAGCCGTCCTCGCGCTCGAGGATCTCCGGGGCCGTCGCGCCGCCCGCCCAGTCGAGCAGGGCGCGGCCGAAGACGTCCTCGGGGGCGGGTCTCGCGATGGTCGGCCTCCTCGTGCGCGCCGCGGCGACGCCCGCACTCTAGGGCCGCCGCGCCGGGTCAGGCGATGAAGTACTTGGCCCGGGGGTGGTGGCAGACGATGGCGTCGGTCGTCTGCTCGGGGTGGAGCTGGAAGCCCTCAGAGACCGTGACCCCGATCCGTTCGGCCCCGAGCAGGGTGGCGACCTTGGCGTTGTCGGAGAGGTCGGGGCAGGCCGGGTAGCCCCAGGAGTAGCGGCCCCCGCGGTACTGCTGGCGGAAGAGGCCGGTGAGCGTGGGGCCGTCCTCGTCGGCGAAGCCCAGCTCCTCGCGCACCCGGCGGTGCCAGAGCTCGGCCAGGGCCTCAGCCAGCTCGACTCCCAGCCCGTGCAAGAGCAGGTACTCCGAGTAGCGGTCCTCCTCGAAGAGCTGGCGGGTGCGCGCCGAGACCCGCTCGCCCATGGTGACGAGCATGAAGCTCGCGTAGTCGTGCTCGGGGCTCTCGAGGGGCCGGAAGAAGTCGGCGATGCAGAGGTAGGGCGTCTCACGCTGGCGCGGGAAGCGAAAGCGGGTCAACTCCACCTCGCGCTCGTCGTCGGAGTAGACGACCAGCTCGTCCCCGTCGGCGGCGGCGGGGAAGTGGCCCCACACCACCTGGGGCACGAGGAGGTCGTCGGCCTTGGCCCGGTTGAGCTGGTCGCGCAGGACGGGCTCGATCCGCTCTTTGAACGAGGCGTCGTCCTCACCGTCCTCGGGCCGGTACCCCCACTGGTTGCGGAAGAGGGCGGTGCGGTTCAGGTACTCCACGATCTCGTCGAGGGCGATTCCCTTGGCGACGCGGCTGCCGAGGAACGGCGGGGCGAAGAGCGCGTTGTCGTCGGCCACCTCGGGGCTGCGCCGGGGCGCCGTGGGGTCGGGGGCGCTCGCCTCGCGGAACCGACGTTGGACGCGGCTCTCCGAGACGGTGCGCCCGAAGTCGGGGTCGTCGAGCTCGCCGCGACGCATCGCGCCGAGTCGGTCGAGCACCCGCAGGCCCTCGAAGGCGTCCTTGCCGTAGAAGAGGCGGCCGTCGTAGACCTGGCGCAGGTCGCGCTCGACGTAGGTCCGGGTGAGGGCGGCGCCGCCGAGCAGCACCGGCACCTCGGTGAGCCGGCGGTCGTTCATGACCTCGAGGTTCTCGCGCATGATGAGCGTGGACTTCACCAGCAGGCCGCTCATGCCCAGGGCGTGGGCCCCGTGCTCTTCGACCGCGGTCAGCATCTCGTTGACGCCCACCTTGATACCGAGATTCACGACCTCGTAGCCGTTGTTGGTCAAGATGATGTCCACCAGATTCTTGCCGATGTCGTGGACGTCGCCCTTGACGGTCGCGAGCACGACCGTGCCACGCCCGCCGCGCTCGCTTCGCTCCATCTTGGGCTCGAGGTGGGCGACGGCCGCCTTCATGGTCTCGGCGCTCTGCAGGACGAAGGGCAGCTGCATCTCGCCCGAGGCGAAGAGGTCCCCCACCACCCGCATCCCGTCGAGCAGGACGTCGTTCACGACGTCGAGGGGCGCGCGCCCCTCGGCCAGGGCGGCGTCGAGGTCGGCCTCCAGGCCGACCCGGGCGCCGTCGATGATGCGCCGCTTGAGCCGGTCCTCGAGGGGCATGGTCTCGAGGGCGGGTCCGGCCGCTCCGGCCACCGACGCGTCGGCGAACAGCTCCACGAGGGTCGCGAGGGGGTCGTAGTCGTCGCGCCGGCGGTCGTAGATCAGATCGAGGCAGACCTCGCGGGCGCGCTCATCGATGCGGTGCAGCGGCAGGATCTTCGACGCGTGCACGATCGCCGCGCCGAGGCCCGCCTCGGCGGCCTCGTGGAGGAAGACGCTGTTGAGGACCTGGCGGGCGGCCGGGTTGAGTCCGAACGAGACGTTCGAGACCCCGAGGATGGTCCCGACGTCCGGCAACTCCTGGCGGAGGCGGGCGATGGCGTCGAGCGTCTCGATCCCGTCGCGGCGCGACTCGGCCATCCCGGTCGAGAGGGGCAGCGCCAGGGGGTCGATGAAGACGTCGTGAGGGTCGAGGCCGTAGCGCTCGACCGCGAGGGTGGTGATGGCGCGTGCCGCGCGCACCTTCCAGTCGGCCGTGCGCGCCTGGCCCTCCTCGTCGATGCAGGTCGCCACGACCGCGGCGCCGAACTCGCCGGCGAGGGTGAGGAAGGCGTCGAGCCGCGTGCCCGGGCCGTCGCCGTCTTCGAGGTTGACCGAGTTGAGGACGGCCTTGCCGCCGAGCCGGGAGAGGGCGGCGCGCGCCACGGCCGCCTCGGTCGTGTCGATCATCAGCGGCACCGAGGACTGGGTGGCGAGCCTCTCGACGAGGGCGGCCATGTCGGCGACCCCGTCGGCGCCCGTGTAGTCGACGCAGACGTCGAGCAGGTGGGCCCCTTCGGCGATCTGGGCACGGCCGATCTCCACGCAGCCGTCCCAGTCGCTCGCGAGCATCGCGTCGCGGAACTTCCTCGAACCGTTGGCGTTGGTCCGCTCGCCCACGAGCAGGACCGAGCGGTCCTGGTGGTACGAGACGGCCGAGTAGATCGACGCGGCGGCCGGCTCGAGGTGGGGGGTGCGCGCGGCCGGGGCGAGGGGACCGACCTCGTCGACGACGCGCCGGAGATGCTCGGGGGTCGTCCCGCAGCACCCGCCCACCACACGGACCCCGTACTCGGTCACGAAGTGCCCGAGGTGCTCGGCCAGCGCCTCGGGGGTGAGGTCGTAGTGCATTCGCCCGTCCACGACGCTCGGCAGGCCGGCGTTGGGCATACAGGAGAGCTCGAGGGGCGCGGTGTCGCGCAGGGTGCGCAGCGGCTCGTACATCTCGACCGGCCCGGTCGCGCAGTTGAGGCCGATGACGTCGATGCCGAGCGGGGTGAGGGCGGTCAGCGCCGCCGCCATCTCGGTCCCGGGCAGCATGCGGCCCGTGATCTCGATGGTCACCTGGGCCTGGATCGGCACGACGCGGCCGTGGCGGGCCATCGCCCGCCGGCAGGCCGCGATCGCCGCCTTGCCCGAGAGCAGGTCGAACATGGTTTCGATGAGCAGGAGGTCAACGCCCCCCTCGAGCAGGCCGTAGGCGAGCTCCTCGTAGCTCGCCGACAGGTCGTCGTAGGCGATCTGGCCGAGGGTCGGGAACTTCGTGCCCGGGCCCATCGAGCCGGCCACGAACACCGGGCGGCCGGGGCCGGCGTACTCGTCGGCGACCCTCCGGGCCAGCCGGGCCGACGCCAGGGCGATCTCGCTGGTCCGCTCGGCCAGGCCGTACTCCGCGAGCACCACCGAGAACGCACCGAAGGTGTTGGTCTCGATGGCGTCGACCCCCACCTCAAGGAAGGAGCGGTGGAGCCGCTCGACGGCCCGAGGGGCGCTCAGGGTGAGAACCTCGTTGCACCCCTCGAGGTTCGTCCCCCCGAAGTCCCCGGCCGAGAGTCCGGCGAGCTGGAGGTTGGTCCCGGTGGCGCCGTCGAAGACGACGACGCCTCGCGCGATCGCCGCGAGGTACGGGTCGTCGGCCGCGGGCCGCGGATGGGGCGGTCGCGGCGTCGACTCCATTGCGCATTCAGGATAACGGTGAGACCGAGTCGGTACGCTCTAGCCGGTGAAGATCTACACGCGAGGCGGGGACGACGGCACCACCGGTCTCTACTTCGGCGGTCGGGTGGCCAAGACCGACGCTCCGATCGAGGTCAACGGCGCGGTCGACGAGGCCCAAGCGGCGCTGGGCGCCGCGCGGGCCTGGGCCGAGCGCGGTGGAGAGGTCGACGCGCTGCTCGTCAGCGTCGAGCGCGACCTGTGGGTGCTCATGGCTGAGGTCGCCACCTCCGAGGAGAACCGGCGCAAACTCGTCGACGGCGCGAGCAAGGTGACGGCCGCGATGGTCGAGCGGCTCGAGTCCGAGATCGACCGGCTGAGCGCCGCGTCCGAGATGCCCCGGGAGTTCGTCGTGCCCGGCGAGGACCATCTCTCGGCGGCCCTCGACGTGGCCCGGACCGTCGTGCGCCGGGCCGAGCGCGTCGCCGTCGCTCGCCGGGTGGAGGGTTCCTACGTCGGGCCCTACCTCAACCGGCTGAGCGACTTCGTGTGGGCCCTGGCGCGCTTCGCCGAGGGACCCCGCCACCGCACCGCCCGCGCCGGGGACTAGTCGACCCGCGATCACAAGGAGAGCACCCATGGCCCGCACCGCCCGCGTCGTCGCACTGAAGGACGCCCTCGTGGCCGATCTCGTGGCCCTGCCGGTCACCGTGGCCGCCGACGGCGTCCGCCTCGACGGGTCGGTGCCCGGACGCGTCGGCGAGGTCGACCTGCCGCGCGCGTTCGACGCCGGGTGGTGCGAGCGGCGCGGGCTGAGCGCCACCCCCGGCTCGTCGGCGGTGCTGCGCGCGGCGAGCGGCCCGGCGGTGGCGCTCGTCTCGGTGGGTCCCTCGCTCGAGGAGCCCGACGGCGTCCGCCTGGCCGGGGCGGCGATCGCCCGTCTGGCCGGGGAGGGCTCAGCGTCGGCGCTGCTCGCCGTGACCGGCCTCGTCGACCCCGCGCGGGTGGCCGGCAGCCTCGTCGAGGGCGCGGTCCTCGCCTCGTACCGCTTCAAGCGGCCCGAGACCGACGGCACGCTCGAGGTGGTGGCCCTGTCCACCCCGTTGCCCTCGGTCCCGGTGCACGACGCCGTGGTCGCCGGCGTGGCGCGCGGCGTCGTGGTCGCCGACGCCGCCAACTGGGCCAAGCGGCTCATCGACACGCCCGCCGGGGACCTCACGCCCAAGGAACTCGCCCGCACCTTCGACCTGCGCCTGAGCGTGCTCGACGGGGTCTCGGTGGAGGTCTGGACCGAGTCGCGGATCCGAGAGGAGGGCCTCGGGGGACTGCTCGGGGTCGGCCTCGGCTCGGCCCAGCCGGCGCGCCTGGTGCGCGCGACCTACACGCCCGCGTCGGCCTCGCGGGGCCACGTGGTGCTGGTGGGCAAGGGCGTCACGTTCGACTCCGGAGGGCTCTCGCTCAAGCCGGCCGAGGCCATGATGGCCATGAAGACCGACATGACCGGCGCGGCGGTCGTGATGGCGGCCCTGGCGGCGGCGGCCCAGCTGAGGCTCGGGCTCTCGGTAACGGCGATCGCCCCGCTCACCGAGAACCTCCCCGGGGACCAGGCCATAAAGCCCGGGGACGTGCTGCGCACCCGGGACGGCACGACCGTCGAGGTCCTCAACACCGACGCCGAGGGGCGCCTCATCCTCGCCGACGCCCTCGGCCTCGCGGCCGAGGCGGAGCCCGACGCGATCGTCGACGTGGCCACGCTGACCGGCGCCCAGCGCGTCGCCCTGGGTGACGAGATCGGCGCGCTGTTCGCCAGCGACGACGCCCTCGCCGAGGAGATGCTCGAGGCCTCGGCGGCGAGCGGGGAGGCGCTGTGGCGCCTGCCGCTCGCGGCCACCTACGCCGCGGCGCTCGACTCCGAGATCGCCGACCTCAAGAACATCGGCCGTCCCGGGGTCGCGGGCACGATCGTCGCCGCGCTCTTCCTCCAGCGCTTCACCAAGGGCCGGGCGTGGGCCCACCTCGACGTCGCGGGCCCGGCCCGCTCCGACGCCGCCAAGGGCTACCTCACCAAGGGCGGAACGGCCTTCGGCACGCGCGCCCTGGTCGAGTTCTTGACCCGACGGGCGTCGCGCTAGGGAACGCGTCGCACCCGCTCGGCGCGGGACGGCACCGGGCGGGCGAGCGAGGCCGACGGTCGGTCCCGCCCGTCGGGGCGGCCCACGAAGACGGTGGCGAAGAGCTCGTCCTCGCCCAGGCCCGCCCACCGGCGCACCGCCTCGACGTTCCTGAAGGCCCCCCACAGGCCGGCGGCGAGCCCGGCCTCTTCGACCAGCAGCAACAGGGCCATCGTCGCCATCGCGGCGTCGCCGTGCCAGTAGGGCACCGGCCACGCGTCGCGCTCGGCCAGCCCCGAGGCGACCTTGTCGGGCTCGCCGTAGCGCTCGAGGTACGCCGACACCCTGGTCGAGACGAGCACGAGCCCGCCCGCGCGGGCCCAGCCCTCGTAGCGCGTGGAGCGTTCTCGCCAGGCCGCGTCGGTGGCGACCTCCAGGTACTCCCCGACGCGGTCGTGGCCCACGACGCCGAGGGCGACCCCGGCGCTGTGGCCGGCCGTGGGGGCGAGCAGCGCCGCCTCGCAGACCCGGACGAGCCAGGGGACCTCGACCGGCGTGCCGTCAAAGGAGCGCGTCATGCGCCGGCGCGCGAGCAGGGAGGCGACGTCCACGACCGAGGTCTACCAGAGCGGTCGCGAATGTCGACCCGGGCGGTAGGGTTTGGCCCACGAAAGGAGGGAACGTGAGTTCTCCGCGCGACCTGCTCCACGCCGCCAAGGCCGAGATCCGAGAGGTCGAGCCGTCCGCGGTGGCCGCCGACCTGCATCGCTACGCGCTGCTCGACGTGCGCGAGCCCGACGAGTACCTCCAGGGCGCGATCCCCGGGGCGTTGCACGTGCCGCGGGGCCAACTCGAGTTCTCGATCGAGGGTCGCCTGCCCGACAAGACCGCCCGGGTGGCCGTCTACTGCGCCGGGGGGGTCCGCAGCGTCTTCGCCGCGAAGACCCTCCAGGACCTCGGCTACACCGACGTCGTCTCGGTCGTGGGCGGCTTTAACCGATGGAAGGACGAGGGGCTCTCCTGGGCGACGCCGCGGACCCTCGGCACCGACCAGCGCCAGCGCTACCACCGCCACCTCCTGCTGCCCGAGGTGGGCGAGAAGGGTCAGCAGAAGCTCCTCGACTCCAAGGTGCTCCTGCTCGGGGCCGGCGGACTCGGGTCGCCCGCGGCCATCTACCTGGCCGCGGCCGGTGTGGGCACCCTCGGGGTCATCGACATGGACGTCGTGGACTCCTCGAACCTGCAGCGTCAGATCCTGCACACGATGGACCGGGTGGGGATGCGCAAGGTCGACAGCGCCCGGGCCGCCCTCGAGGCGCTCAACCCCGACGTCACGGTGCACACCTACGACACGCGCCTCGGCGCGGACAACGTCCTCGACATCTTCGACGGCTACGACGTGATCGTCGACGGGACCGACAACTTCCCGACCCGCTACCTCGTCAACGACGCGTCGCTCCTCAAGCGCATCCCCGTGGTGCACGGCTCGATCTTCCGCTTCGAGGGCCAGGTGACGGTCTTTCACCCCTACGTCGGGCCCTGCTACCGGTGCATGATCCCCGAGCCCCCGCCGCCCGAGCTGGCGCCGAGCTGCGCCGAGGCCGGGGTGCTGGGGGTGCTGCCCGGCATCGTGGGCTCGATCCAGGCGGTCGAGGCGATCAAGGTGATCCTCGGGCTCGGCGACCCCCTCGTCGGGCGCCTCCTCACCTACGACGCGCTCGGTCAGACCTTCCGGTCGTTCAACGTCCGGCGCGATCCGGCCTGCCCGGCCTGCGGCGAGAACGCGGGCCCGATCCAGATCGCCGAGTACGACGACCTCTGCATGCCCCACCCGGTGGGGGTCTAGGCCCGGGCCTACCCTGGGGGACGTGCAAGAGCACCTCACCACCGACTCGGGCATCGAGATCCAGACCGTCTACGGCCCCGAGGACCTGGCGGGCTTCGACGCGCCGACGCGCCTGGGTTCGCCGGGGGAGTACCCCTTCACCCGCGGCGTCCAGCCGACGATGTACCGCGGGCGGCTCTGGACGATGCGCCAGTACGCCGGCTTCGGCACCGCAGAAGCCACCAACGAGCGCTTCAAATTCCTCCTCGCCAACGGCCAAACGGGGCTGTCGTGCGCCTTCGACCTGCCGACCCAGATGGGCTACGACGCCGACCACGCGCGCGCCGAGGGCGAGGTCGGCCGGGTCGGCGTGGCGATCTCGTCGATCGACGACATGCGTCGACTGCTCGACGGTCTGCCGCTCGACCAGGTGTCGACCTCGATGACCATCAACGCCACCGCCTCCACCTTGCTGCTGCTCTACCAGCTCGTCGCCGAGGAGCAGGGGATGACCGGCGCGCAGCTGCGCGGGACGATCCAGAACGACATCTTGAAGGAGTACGTGGCCCGGGGCACGTACATCTACCCGCCGCGGCCCTCGATGCGCCTGGTGACCGACACCTTCGCCTACTGCGCGGCCGAGATGCCGTCGTGGAACTCGATCTCGATCTCGGGCTACCACATCCGCGAGGCGGGCTCCACGGCCGTCCAGGAGGTGGCCTTCACCCTCGCCAACGGCGTCGCCTACGTCGAGGCGGCGCTGGCCGCGGGACTGAGCCTCGAGGACTTCGCGCCGCGGCTCTCGTTCTTCTTCAACGCCCACAACGACTTCTTCGAGGAGATCGCGAAGTTCCGCGCGGCCCGGCGACTGTGGGCGACGATCATGCGAGAGCGCTTCGGGGCGACCGACCCGCGCGCGATGATGCTGCGCTTCCACACCCAGACCGGGGGCTCGACCCTGACCGCCCAACAGCCCGACAACAACGTGGTGCGCGTGGCCCTCCAGGCGCTCGCCGCGGTGCTCGGCGGCACCCAGAGCCTGCACACCAACGGCTTCGACGAGGCCCTCGGCCTGCCCACCGAAGCCGCGGCGCGGCTGGCGCTGCGCACCCAGCAGGTGATCGGCCACGAGTCCGGGGTCACCGGGTCGGTTGATCCGCTCGCCGGCTCCTACTTCGTCGAGTGCCTGACCGAGGAGGTGGAGGCCCGGGCCACCGAGTACATCGCCGAGATCGACCGCCGCGGTGGTGCCGTCGCCGCCATCGAAGCGCGCTTCCCCCAGGAGGAGATCGAGGCCGCGGCCTACGCCTACGCACGCGCGATCGAGCGCGGGGAGAAGGTCGTCGTGGGCGTGAACCGTTACGCCGACGCAGCGACGGCCGAACCGGAGGTCTTCCCGATCGACCCGGCACTCGAGGCCAGCCAGCGTGAGCGGGTGCGCGACCTCAAGGCCTCGCGCGACGCCGCCGCCGTGCGCGCCGCCTTGGGGGACCTCACCGCGGCCGCGCGCGGGAGCCAGAACGTGCTCTACCCGATGAAGGACGCCCTACGGTCTCGGGCAACCCTGGGTGAGGTGGCCGACGCGCTGCGCGAGGTCTTCGGGGTGTACCACCCGGCCTAGGCGCGTTGAAGAATTCGGAGCGACAACTGAGGTCACCGATTTCGTGAGACCGTTGTGACTCGGGCAACCCTCTCCAGCCTGTAGAAGGCCGTCCAGCTTGTTGCCCTCGTCGCGTTCTGCGGGCGACTCCTCGGAAATCGCCTATGGCAACCGTCTCCTAGTGGCGCGAGAGCAGCCGCTCCCGGAGGGGGCCGTCCTGGGCCACGGCCACCCCGGTCCGGGCGAGGGCCATCGCTCCGTCGAGGACGGCCTGGTCGGCCGCGGGCGTCGCGCAGGCCGCGGTGAAAGCGGCCTGATGGTTCACGGCGCCGCCGGTGGGGATCATGAGCATCGGGTGGATCGAGGGCACCACGAGTGAGACGTTGGCCATGTCGGTGGAGATGGTCGGCTTGGGCTCGCCGGCGTCGTCGAGGTCGAAGCGGCGTCCGAGCGACTCGGCGGCGCGCCGGTAGTGGGCGAGCAGCTCGGGGTCAGACTCCATGTGGCTGAAGGCGTGACCGATCTCCGCGACGCGCATCGAGGCGCCCGAGGCCAGCGCCCCGGCCTCGAAGCACGCGGCCAGTCGCGTGCGCAGCGCGACGAGCCGCTCGGCGGTGACCGAACGGGCCATGAACCGACCGACGGCGCGTGACGGGACCACGTTGGCCGCCCACCCGCCCTCGAGGACCACCCCGTGGACCTGGTCTCCCGGGGGGAGGTGCTGGCGCAGGAGCCCGATGGCGACCTCGGCCAGGGTCAGGGCGTCGAGGGCGTTCACGCCCTCCCACGGGGCGGCCGACGCGTGGGCCTCCCGGCCGGTGTAGGTGACGTCGAAGTGGTCGACGGCGAGGCAGGCGGCCTCGAGTCGCTCGGTGGGGAAGGGGTGGATCATCATGGCCGCGTGGATCCCGTCGAAGACCCCGGCCTCGAGGAGGTCGATCTTGCCGCCCCCGCCCTCCTCCGAGGGCGTGCCGAGCAGCAGGACCGTGAGGTCGAGCTCCTCGGCCACGGCGGCCAGCCCCAGGGCCGCCCCCAACGAGGCGGCCGCGATGATGTTGTGGCCGCAGGCGTGACCCACCTCGGGCAACGCGTCGTACTCGGCGCACAGAGCGAGGTGCAGCGAACCCGTGCCGGCCGAGGCGACGAAGGCCGTCGCCCGCCCGGCCACGCCCCGGGTGACCACGAAGCCGGCCCGCTCGGCCGCCGCGGCCACGGCCTCGGCGCTCTCGAACTCCTCGTAGCCGAGCTCAGGGTGGACGTGGACGAAGTGGCTGAGCGCGATCAACTCCTCGCGCGCGGCGGCCACGGCCTCCGAGGCGCGCTCCTCGAGGGTCACTCGATCTCCACGACGACGTCGCCCGCGGCGACCGAGTCGCCGGTGGCGACCCGCACCGCCGAGATCACGCCGGACTTCTCGGCGGCCACCGTGTTCTCCATCTTCATCGCCTCGAGGATCACGACGGTGTCGCCGGCCTCAACCCGCTGGCCCACCTCGACCCCGACCTTGACGATCGTGCCCTGCATGGGGACGGTGACCCGGCCCGAGCCGCTGCCCAGCACGCCCGCGTGGTGCTGGCGACGCGGCTTCGCGGCGGTGGAGACGGGGCGGTTCAGCTCGTCGCCGTTCTCGGGCACCCAGAGGGCCACCGTGACGCGCCGGCCGTTGACCTCCGCCGTCACGTCCTTGCGCACGCGCCCGTCGCCGACGCTCACCGCCGCCTCGGGCGCCGACGGGAGTTCGGAGAAGTCGAGGCGGGTCTCGACCCACTTCGTCGAGTGGGTTCCCGCGACGAAGTCGTCGTCGGAGAGGATGATGACGTCGGCCGGGAGGGTGGTCGCGACGCCCTCGATGGTCGTCTCCTCGATCGCGCGCAGCATCCGGCGCCGGGCCCGCTCGCGGTCGGGACCCCAGACCACGAGCTTGGCGATGAGGTTGTCGTAGTACTGGCTGATCGTGTCGCCCGACTCGTAGCCCGCGTCCAGGCGCACGCCCGGCCCGGCGGGGGGGCGCAGCGCCGTGATCGTCCCCGGCGAGGGGGTGAAGCGTCCCTGGGCCGGGTCCTCGGCGTTGATGCGCACCTCGATCGCGTGGCCGTTGCGCGCGACGTCGTCCTGGCCGAAGGGGAGGGCCTCACCCGAGGCGACGCGCAGCTGCCACTCGACGAGGTCGAGGCCGGTCACGAGCTCGGTGACGGGGTGCTCGACCTGGAGGCGGGTGTTCATCTCGAGGAAGTAGAACTCGCCGTCTTGGTAGAGGAACTCGACGGTGCCCGCGTTGACGTAGCCGCAGGCTCGCGCCACGCGCACGGCCGCCTCGCCCATGGCGGTGCGGACCTCGTCGGGGAAGTTCGGGGCGGGTGACTCCTCCACCAACTTCTGGTGGCGTCGCTGGGCCGAGCAGTCGCGCTCGCCGAGCCACACGACCGCGCCGTGGGAGTCGGCGAGGACCTGCATCTCGATGTGGCGCGGCCACGAGAGGTAGCGCTCGACGTAGCACTCGGAGCGTCCGAAGTAGCTCTGGGCCTCGCGCTGGGCGCTCTCGAGCGCCGCCTCGGCGTCGGCCGGGGACTCCACCACCTTCATGCCGCGACCGCCGCCCCCGAAGGCGGCCTTGATGGCGACGGGCCAGCCGAACTCCTCGCCGAAGGCGACCACCTCGGCGGCGTGAGCGAGGGTCTCGCTGCGCCCCGGGACCCCGGCCACCCCGGCGGCCTCGGCGGCCCGGCGCGAGGAGATCTTGTCGCCCATCACCTCGATCGCCCCCGGCGGCGGGCCGATGAAGGTCACGTCCTTCGAGGTGATCGCTCGCGCGAAGTCGGCGTTCTCGCTGAAGAACCCGTAGCCGGGGTGCACCGCGTCGGCCCCCGAGCGCTCGAGCACGGCGAGGATGGCCTCGGTGTTGAGGTAACTCTCGGCGGCGCTCTGGCCGCCCAGGGCGTAGGCCTCGTCGGCTAGGCGCACGTGCAGGGCGTTGCGGTCGAGCTCGGAGTAGACCGCGACGGTCTGGACGCCGAGCTCCCGGCAGGTGCGCATGACCCGCACGGCGATCTCACCGCGGTTGGCGATGAGGACTTTTTTCAGCACGCGGACCTCCTGGAGGACCCATCTTTTCTAGCACCGGACCCCGAAACCCTAATGTTCTCAGCGTGGCGGTGATGGTCTGGAGGGTCGAGCGGCTCGAGTCGGTGGACTCGACGAACACCCACCTGCGCGCCCAGGCGGAGGCCGGCGCGCCCGAGGGCCGGGTGGTCGTCGCCGACTTCCAGAGCGCCGGTCGCGGTCGGCACGACCGCGTCTGGGAGGCGCCGGAGCGCTCCTCGCTCTTGTGCTCGGTGCTGCTGCGCCCGGCGCTCGAGGCCCGCCAGCGTCAGTGGGCCGTGGCGGCGGTCGCCCTCTCGGCGCGCGCGGCGCTGGTGCGCCTCTGCGGGCTCCGGGTCGGGCTGAAGTGGCCCAACGACCTCGTCGTCGGGGATGACAAGCTCGCCGGGGTGCTCGCCGAGACGAGCGCCGACGGGGCGATCGTCGTCGGGCTCGGAGTCAACCTCACCTACGACGGCCCGCCACAGAGCCCGTCCACCAGTGTGCGTCGCGCGGCCGGGATCACCCTCGAGCCCGAGGCGCTGCTCGACATCGTGCTCGAGGAGATCGAGCGACGCCGACCGCTCCTGGAGGACGTCGAAGGTCGCGATCGACTGCGCGAGGAGTACCGGCGCGCGCTGGTGACCCTCGGCCGACGCGTCCGCGTCGAACAGGCCTCGGCCACCCTTGAGGGCGAGGCCCGCGACGTCGACGACGCCGGCCGACTCGTGGTGGCCACCGCGGCCGGCGAGGTCGCCGTGGCGGCGGGGGACGTCGTGCACGTGCGCCCGGCGGAGGACTGAGCGGTGACGCTCCGCGTGCTCGTCACCGGCGCCCACGGCCAGGTCGGCCGGGACCTGCTCGACCACCTGCGCGGGACCCTCCCGCCCGGGGGCGACCCCGCCTTCGAGCCCGACGCCACCCCGGTCGGACCGGGGGAGTTCGAAGTGGTGGGCCTCACTCGCGCGGAACTCGACGTGACCGACCCCGCGTCGGTCGCGCGGGCCCTCTCGATGGCCCGGCCCGACGTCGTCGTGAACCTCGCGGCCTACACCGCGGTCGATCGGGCCGAGGACGACGCGGCGGCCTGTTACGCGGTGAACGAGACGGGCCCGGCCCTGCTGTCGGCGGGCTGCGCCGAGACGGGCGCCCACCTCGTCACGGTCTCGACCGACTACGTCTTTGACGGCACCAAGGGCGAGGCCTACGTCGAGGGGGACGCGCCGAACCCCCTGTCGGTCTACGGGGCCTCGAAGTGGGCCGGGGAACGGCGCTGCGCGCCGCGCGACACCGTCGTGCGGACCTCGTGGGTGATGGGCGTGCGCGGGCGCAGCGTCGTGCACGTGATGGCCGAGCGGGCCCGCCGCGGCGAACCGGTGCGCTTCGTCGACGACCAGCGGGGCACGGTCACCTCGGCGAGCGACCTCGCCCGGGTCCTGGTCACGATGGCGCGTGAGCGTCCGGGGGGGATCTGGCACGTGGCCAACGTCGGCGACGCCACCTGGCACGACGTCGCGGCGCACGTCGGACGGCTCCTCGGGGCGGGCGAGGGTTTCGCCACCCCGATCGCCACGAGCGAGCTCGACCCGCCACCGCGCGCCCGGCGCCCGGC
>JAKCEK010000086.1 GCA_021838005.1 Actinomycetes bacterium | reverse complement strand
GGGCCGGTCGTGGGGTGGCACTGGGATGACTGAGGTCCGTCTGGGCGAGGCCGACGTGCGCGCGCGTGTCGCTGGCCTCCGAGCCCACCAGGTGGTCTGCCCCCTCGTGGGGGTCGCGCTGCTCGCCGAGTCCCTGCTCGGCGGGCCCGCCCGGCCCCTCGTCGGGGCCTTGGGCCTCGCGCTCGCCGTCGCGGCGGCCCCCGTGGCGGGCGGGCTCACCTCGGCCGAGGTGGTGGCGATCGCCGCCGGCTACCTCGGGCGCGGCCACCGCCACGTGGTGGGCGGGCTCGTCCTCGACGGTGACGTCCTCGTCTGGGATGGTCGGGCGGCGGCGTGGGCGCTCGCCGGTCACGAGCTCGGCCACCGTGGTCGGCTCGACCTCATCGGGTTGGACCTCGAGGTGGCCCGCGCACTCGCGGCCGCGATCGACGCCGCGAGCGCCGGTGGTGACCGGGTGGTCACCGTGCACGTGACTCCCGCCCCCTCGCGGCGAACGCTGCTCGCGACGCCGCCCGGCTCGGGCGCACCCGAGGGGTGGAGCGCCGCGCCCGAGGCCCTCGTCGAGGTCCTCGGCCTGGGCGAGGGCCCCGAGACCGTCCTCTACGAGCGTCCGACGCACCTGCGCGGGGTCGAGGGGGTGGCGCGCGTGTACCGGGTGCGCGACTTCAGCGCCGTCGCCCCCGGGGCGGCGCTGCTGGAGCGGGCCCTGCGCTGCGAGACGCCGGTGCAGGTGACGGTGCGCTACGAGGTGGTCGGCGCCCGGCGGGGAGCGCGACTGGCCTCACGCGCCGCCCACCGGGTCGACGCCGACGACGCCGTGGGCCGCGCCCTCGGGTTCCGTCGGAGCGCGCGTCACTCCCGGGCGATGGCCCGCCTCACCCAGCGCGAGGTCGAGGTGGCCCGCGGGCGCAGCCTGGTGCGCGTGGCGGTCTACCTCGTCGTGCGCGCCGGTGACCTCGACGAGCTCGACCGCCGGGCCAGCTCCCTGTGGCGTCACGCCCACGAGTCGGGGCTGCGCCTCGAGGCCGGCGTCGGGCGCCAGGCGCCGTGGTACCGCGCCGCCTTGCCGGGTGCCCCGTCCCGGGGCCGGGGCGTGGGGCGCCCCGACACCCACTGGGCGACGACCCGTGACCTCGTCGACCTGCGCGTGCCGGCCCACGACGCGGGACCGGGGCTCGCGGGCGACGACGTGGGCCGGGCCGTCTTCGGCGGCCCCTTCGCGCTCGATCCCGTCGACGCCTACCGGGCCGGGCTCGTCACCAACCCCAACGTGGTCGTCGCCGGCGCGATCGGCGCGGGCAAGAGCACGGTGGTGAAGATGATGGCCGCCCGGGCACTGCGTCGCGGCCGGCGGGTCGTGGTCGTCGACCCCAAGGGCGAGTACGCGGACCTCGCCCGCGCCCACGGCGTCGAGCCGGTCGTGCTCGGGGTCGACGGCTGGTGCGACCCGGTCGACGCCGAGGACGGCCGTGACCTCGTGCGGGCCCTGCTGGCGGGGGCCCAGGGGTCGCCGCTGGGCGACGACCAGCACTACGCCCTCGACCGGGTCTGGTCGAGCGTCGCGCCGGCGCGCCCGCGTCGGCTGCTGCGGGCCCTCTTCGAGGCCGTCGCCCCGGAGCTGGGCGACGAGAGGCCCACCGCGCGGCGCTCCCTCGCCCTGAGCCTCCACCGACTTATCGAGGGGGACCTCGCCGGCCTCTTCGACGGCGCGGGGCCGCCGCTCGCCCTCGACGGGCCCCTCGTCGTGGTGGACCTGTCGGCGCAGTGGTCCTCGACGTCTCTCCCGCTCGCCGCGCTGAGCGTCGTGGCGGCGGCCCAGCGGGTCGTGGGCGACGCCACCACGACCGGCTACCTCGTCCTCGACGAGGCGTGGGCCCTGCTCGGCGAGCCGGCCGCCCTTTCGTGGCTGCGGGGCTCGTGGAAGCTCGCCCGCGCCCGGGGCCTCGCCCACCTCCTCGTGGTGCATCGCTTCGGCGACGTGCGCGCGAGCGGCGACCTCGGCACGGCCCAGCTCGAGCGGGCCCGGGGCCTGCTGCGCGAGTGCGAGACCGCCTGGCTCTTCCGCCAGCCCCCCGACGAGGCCGCCGAGATGCGCGGGGCGCTGGGCTTGAGCGCGCTCGAGGAGCGCTACCTCACCTCGATGGCGCGCGGCACGGCCCTCGTGCGCTACGGGCCGTTCCGCTCGATCGTGCGGGTGACACCCGACGAGCGCGACTACGCCGTGATCGCCACCGACGCCGCCATGGCCCGCGGCGCGTGAACGACCGGCCCTACCTCGGGCGCCGGGTCGTGGCCGGGCTCGGCCTCGGCCCGCCGGTGCGCCTCGGCCCGCGCAACGCCCTGCTGGTCGTGGGGCCGACCCAGTCGGGCAAGACCACCTCGCTCGTCGTGCCGGCCCTCCTGCGCTGGAGCGGGCCGGCGGTGGTGGCGAGCGTGAAGGGCGACGTGGTTGCGGCGACGGGGCCGTGGCGCGAACGCCTCGGTCGGGTCCAGACCCTGGAGCCGGGCCGCGACGGCGGCCTCACCTGGGACCCGCTCGAGGGCGTCGCGGACCTGAGGGGGGCCCTGCGCGCCGCGCGCGACCTCACCCTCGGGCCGGGTCGGCCCGACGCGGAGTTCTGGAACGCGCTCGCGGCCAAGCTCGTCGCCGGCGTGATGGTCCTCGCCCTGGAGCGGGGCGAGACGGTGTTCGAGGTCGCCGCCGCGGTCGCGGGCGACCTCGTGGGCTACGTGCGGGCGGCCGGACCGGGGCCGGCGCGCACGCTGGTCGCTGATCTGCTCGAGCACGAGGGGCGCACCGTCGACGGCGTCGTCACGACGGCGGAGGCGATGCTCGCACCCTGGCAGTTCCCCCAGCCCCTGGCCCGGGTGGGGCCGGTGCTCGAGGGCCCCCACACCCTCTACCTGTGCGCCCCGCGCGCCGACCAGCGCCACTACGAGCCGCTCTTTCGCGGGGCGCTGCGCCGGGTCCTCGAGCTCCAGCAGAGGCGCAGCGAGCAGGGCCGGGCCGAGCGGCTCCTCGTGGTGCTCGACGAGGCCGCCCACGTCGCCTCGCTCGACGAGCTCGACCAGGTCGCCTCGACGGTGTCGGGGCTGGGGGTAACCCTCCTCACCGTGGTGCAGGATTTCGCCCAGTTGCGCGCCCGGTTCGGGGAGCGGGCGGCGACGATCGTGAACAACCACGCGACGCGCGTGGTCCTCTCGGGGTTGAGCGACCCGTCGGCCACGCGCTATCTGCCCGAGCTCGCGCCGCCGGCGCCGCCAACGGGCCCGGGGCGCGAGGGGCGGTCCCGAGCGCGTGAGGGGGGCGGGCTGCGCACCCGCCGGCCGGGTCGGGCCGTGGTTGTCGCGGGCCACCGGCCCGCCCTCGAGGTGGCCCTCGTGCCGTGGTGGCGCCAGCGCGCCCTGCGCCCCCGGATCGTCCCCCCGGGGTAACTACCATCGACCCGTGGCGTACGAGAGCCTGCTGATCGGAGACCAGATCCTGGCCGTCGACGTCGGGGCCACGAACATCAAGTTCTCCCACGTGAACGAGGACGGGGTGCTGTTGCGCACCCCGCGGCGCCGGCCCACCCCGTACCCGTGCACGCCCGAGCGGCTGGTCGGGTTCATCGAGGAGCGCATCACCCGCAGCGGGTGCCGCCGGGTGGGGGTGGGCTTCCCGGGGGAGTTCCGCGACGGCCACGTCGTGCGTCCCGGGAACCTGTCGCGACCCGGCGGGGTCACGACCGAGGTCGACCCGGCCCTCGAGGCCCGCTGGGAGGGCTTCGCGCTCCAGGACGAGCTCCGCGAGCGCTCCGGGCGCGACGTGCGCGTGGTGAACGACGCGACCCTGGCGGCACTCGGCTGCGTGGGCACCGACGGCGTCGAGCTCGTGCTGACCCTGGGCACCGGCTGCGGTCTCGCCCTCGCCCACGACGGGAGTCTTCAGAGGGTGCGCGACGTGGGGGCCGAGGTCTTCCGCGACGGGCGCACCTACGACCAGACCCTCGGCGAGCGGGGTCGCGCCCTGGACGAGGCGGCGTGGCTCCGGGCCCTCGTCGCGGTGGCCGACGGCTTCGCCGCCGAGTTCTCCGCGACGACGGTCCACGTCGCCGGCGGCAACGCGCGTCGGGTGGCGCCGGCCCTCTTCGAGGGCCACCCCTACCGGGTCGTGATCAACGGCAACGACGCGCCGCTGCGCGGCGCGGCGCGCCTATTCGCCTGAGCCGAGCGCCATCGCCCCGGCGGCGAGCACCCCAGCCTGGACCCGGCACGTCGCGTCCTCGAGGGCGAAGTCGGGTCCGTGGTGCATGCCCGAGGTGCCGTCGGCGAGCGCGCCGCCCACGAGCAGGTAGCAGCCCGGCACCCGGGCGAGCAGTTCTGAGACGTCGTCGCTCGGGGTGACCGGCGGGGCTTCGAGGACGGCGCCCTCCCCGAGCAGCCGGGCGGCCGCCGCGCGCACGACGGCCGTCACCCGGGGGTCGTTGGCCACGGGGGGTGTCGAGTCGGTCACGTCGAGCACGGCCGCGACCTCGAACTCGTCGGCGATCGCGGTGACGAGGTCCTCGAGGCGCCGTCGGCCCTCGTCGAACTGGTCCTCGGTGAAGGTGCGCAGCGTCCCGGCCAGGTGCGCGCGGCGGGGGACGACGTTCTCCTTGGTGCCCGCGGCGAGCACCCCGGCCGAGCAGGCGCAGCCGGTCCCCTCGTAGACGAGGTCCTCGGCGACCGCGCCGAGGCGAGGCGCGAGCGCGCTCGCCGCCAGCACTACGTTGCCCCGAGTCGAGGCCATCGCGCCGTGTCCGCCCGCGCCCTCGAGCCGGACCCGCCAGAGGGTGCCGCGGCTCATCAGGATCCCCGGTCGGGTCGCGACGACCCCGAGGGGCAGGACCGAGGTGGCGTGGGCCCCGAGCAGGGCGTCGGCGGGGTGCGACTCGAGCAGTCCGCCGGCGATCATGGCCCGCGCCCCGCCGATGGCCTCCTCGGCCGGTTGGAAGACGAGGGTGAAGGAGCCGGCGAGGTGCTCGCGCGCGCGGGCGAGCACCTCGGCCACCCCGAGCAGGGCCGCCGTGTGCACGTCGTGGCCGCAGGCGTGCATGACGCCCGGCACCACCGAGCGCCACGGGACGTCGACCTCCTCGTCGACCGGGAGGCCGTCGATGTCGGCGCGCAGCATCACCCGCGCGCCCGGCCTCGCCCCCTCGAGGGTGGCGACCGCCCCGGTCGCGGTGGGCGAGGGGTGCAGGGTCCAGCCGAGCTCAGCGAGGCGCGCGGTGACGACCCCGGA
Organism: Actinomycetes bacterium; assembly: GCA_021838005.1. Classification (GTDB taxonomy): domain Bacteria; phylum Actinomycetota; class Acidimicrobiia; order Acidimicrobiales; family RAAP-2; genus RAAP-2. The sequence goes on along the minus strand of JAKCEK010000086.1, from coordinate 2,840 downwards.
CGTGCGGTGCTCGGCGAAGGCCAGCTCGGGGTGGGCGTGCAGGTCGTGGCGGATCTCGACCATGGTGGGCTCGGCCGCCCCGAGGAGTCCGTTGAGGTCGAGCGTGGTCACCCCCGCATGGTAGGAGGAGCCGTTAGGGCCACCCTGATCAGGTACTATAATTCAAAGACGACACCCAGGCTGCTCTAAGGCCCTTGTCAGAGTCGCTCCGTAGCGTGGTTCCCTCGAAACAACCCGCGCCCGAGGCGACCCCGGTCGCCCGGCGCGCGCGACGAAAGGGGACCCCCATGATCGGCGGTGTCATCTCGAGCATTGTCCTCATCGCGGTCGGAGCCATCCTGGACTTCGCCGTCACGGCCAGCCCCTACCAGCACGGGTTCGACGTGCGCACGGTCGGGGTGATCCTCATGGTGGTCGGTGCGGTCGGAGTCGTCGTGTCGTTCGCGATCGCCACGATGAACCGCACGGGCTTTCGCCACCGCGAGACCGTGATCGAGGACGGTCAGGGCAACGTCGTGCGACGAGACGACCGTATCCACTAACCACTCGAGGAGGTCACGATGCCCGTACTCATAATCTTCCTGCTGGCCCTCCTGCTCGGGGGCCTGGGGTTCGCGATCCACGTGCTGTGGTGGGTCGCGGTCCTCGTCCTGCTCTTCTGGCTCATCGGCTTCGCCGTCGGCCGGGGTGAGCGGGTCGGTCGCCGGGGTCGCTGGTACCGATGGTGACCCGTCCCCGCGCCCGGCGACCGCTCGTCGGGCGCGGGTCGGGAGCGTCGCTCGCGGCTCGCCGGCGCGGGTCGATCGCACCCCCGTCGCGGGCCCCCGGCCCGGACGGCTAGCATGGGACGCCTGTCGCACGCGGCTGTAGCTCAGCGGATTAGAGCATCGGTCTACGGAACCGAGGGTCGGGGGTTCGAATCCCTCCAGCCGCACCACGGGCGGGACCCCGCGCTCGCCGTGGGCCCCGCCGCCCGGCGTCACGCCCGAAGGACGGCGAAGTCCGCGACCTCGACGATCCCCGCGGCGCGCGCGACGAGCCCGGGGTCGCCCGCGACGAGGGCGTCGGCCTGGAGCCTCGCGACGGCCAGGTACTCCGCGTCACCCAGGTCGTCCCACCCGTGGGCCACCACCAGGTCCCACGCCGTGCGCCGCGAGACACGGTCGCCGAGGAGCCGGACCCTGAGCCCGGTCATGCGCTGGTGCAACTCGAGCGCGTCGCGCTCGGTCGTGCGGCCCGCGCGCACGCGTCGAAGCACGATCGCGAGCGCGTCGCTGCGTAGGGAGTTGGGAGCCACCAGCTCGAGGTCGGGGGCGGGCGTGAGACCCTCGTCGGCCAGACGCACCAGGGTCACGGGGTCGAGGGCGTAGCGCGTCATCGGTGGGTCACGGCGTCGATGACCCGGCGGACCCGGCGCGAGCGCGACGCGGACCCGGCTCTCGCGCGGGTCGTGCCCACCGTCGGGGTCACGAGGAGGATGTCGAGTGAGATCGCCATCTTCGACGTGGCCCTGGAACGTGATGCATCGCGCGCGCCCGTGACTCGACCCCCCACCCGGATCCGGTCTCGCCGGAGACTAGTGCCGATGGCCCCGCCGTCGCGAGCGTCACGCGGGGAGTCGCCGCCCCACGGCGCGGCACCGGGGCCGGGTGGTCGCACGCGACGTCGCCAGGGGGCCTAGCGTGGGGCGAGAGAGCGGAGGCGACGTGAAGGAGTACCGCACCGTCCTGGTGGAGCGTGAGGGCGCGACCACCACCCTCTGGCTCAATCTGCCCGAGCGGCTCAACGTCCTCACCCGCGAGATGATCGACGAGCTCACCGACGCCTTCGTGGAGGTGGCGGCGAGCGACGCGACGGGCGTCGTGCTCGGGGCCAAGGGGCGCCTCTTCAGCGCGGGCCACGACTTCGGTGAGATGGCCGGGAAGGACGCGGCCGAGGTGCGCGGGCTCTTCGACGCCTGCGAGCGGCTGATGCGCGCGGTCCGCGAGACGCCTCAGCCGGTCGTGGCGCGGGTCCACGCGCTCGCGACGGGCGCCGGCTGCCAGCTGGTCGCCACCGCCGACCTCGCCGTCGCCAGCGAGGGGGCCACCTTCGCCACGCCGGGCGGTCGCGGGGGGCTCTTCTGCACGACGCCGCTCGTGGCGGTGGGCCGGGTCGTCGGACGCCGTCGGGCGCTCGAGATGGGGATGAGCGGCGATCCCATCGACGCGGCGACGGCCCTCGAGTGGGGACTGGTCAACCGGGTCGTGCCCGCCGACGAGCTCGACGAGGCGACGGCCGCGCTGGTGACCCGGGTGACCCGTGGGGGCGTCGAGTCCAAGGCCGTCGGCAAGCGGACCTTCTACGAGCAGATGGACCTGGGCGTCGAGGACGCCTACGGGATCGCGACGGCCGTCATGGCCGAGGCCGCCCTGGGCGCGGAGGCCCAGGAGGGCATCGCCGCCTTCTTGGAGAAGCGCCCGCCCGACTGGACGGCCGCCCGGGCGAGGCGCTAGGGCGCCGGTGGCGCCGGCGGGCGCAGCCCGTCGAGGATCATCCCCACGAGACGCTCGCACTGTTCGCGGGTGAGCGACGCGCTCGTGCACATCGGCCCGACGAGGCCGAAGACCTCGTCGCCGGAGACGTCGGTGCGCACGACCCCAGCGCCCTGGCCGCGCTCGACGACCAGGCGGATCGCCGCCTCGAGCCGCTCGCGGGCGTCGCACTTGAGCTCAGGGTTCTTCTCGAACGCCTCGCGCAGTTCGGTGAGGAACCGGCGCTTGCCGAAGGCGTACGTGACGAAGGCGTGCAGGAAGCTGTCGACGGCCTCCCAGGGTGTCATCGTGGCGACGTCGCGCTCG
>JAKCEK010000085.1 GCA_021838005.1 Actinomycetes bacterium | reverse complement strand
GGGGCGCCCTCGGTGTCCCTGTGCTCTACTTGAGCACCTACCTGCGGCGAAGGCGGACTCGCTACTTCGAGCTACTGACCGACGTTCGCTTCAAGGGCGACTGGGAATCGTGGATGCTTTTCTTCCTCGAGGGCGTAAGGGACACAGCTCAGGAGGCAGCGGAGACTGCGCGCCGGGTTCACGCCGTGCGGGAGGATCACCGCCGAGTTCTGAGCGCTGCAGGCGGCGGCGTCAACGATCTCGCGCTCTTGGATCGGCTCTTCACCCAGCCGCTGGTGAACGCTAAGTGGGTGAGTCAGGCCGTGGGAGTGACGCCAGCGACGGCGAACAGCATCCTCGCGCGCTTCGAACGCACTGGTCTACTGCGCGAAATCACCGGCCAGGCTCGGAACCGCGTGTTTCGATACGACCAGTACCTGAGGCTGTTCGATCAAATCGACGCCGACGAGGTCCACGACGAGACCGGAGCATGACGCGCACGGGTCGGAGGTGCCACCCTGGTGAGGCACTCCATCATCGGGCAGCCGACACCTTCGTGTCCGGGGCTGGACACCGTCGCCTGCGGCGAGCCTTACCTTCGCTCAGTCACCTCATGAAATCGCCTTGTCACTTCGCGCAAGAACCCGTGTCACTTGGTGCAATTTCGGGGCCGTCACCTGGTGCAAGTTCACATCACGAGCAGCCGCTCGTCGCCCCGCAACTCGCGCAGACGTAGCACGAGCCCGCGCGCTGCATATGGTTGCCGCAGGCGTAGCACAGGGGCGCGTCGCGCTGCTCGGATCGAGCGATCAGCCCCGGCACCGAACTCGGTGCCGACGGCGCCGGGCTCGGCGCGACCTTCTCGGCGGGCTTCTCGGTCACGTCGAGCAGAGTCGGCTGGGCCAGCGGCTCGTCGGGGGTCGCCTGCTCCGCGACCGTCGGCAGCGTGGGCTGAATCCGCTCGCTCGTCGAGAGCACCCCGAGCTCCTCGCGCTCGGCGAGCGTGAGGTAGTCGAGGGCCAGACGACGGAAGATGTAGTCCACGAGCGAGGTCGCAATGCGCAGGTCGGCGTCGTCGGTCATTCCCGAGGGCTCGAACTTCATGTTCGCGAACTGACGCACGTAGGTGCGCAGCGGCACGCCGTGCTGCAGTCCGAGGCTGATCGAGATCGAGAAGGCGTCCATGATGCCCGCGAGCGTCGAGCCCTGCTTGGCGACCTTGATGAAGACCTCACCCGGCCGGCCGTCCTCGTACTCCCCGACCGTGACGTAGCCCTCGCAGTCGGCGACCCGGAAGGCGAAGGTCGACGACGTGCGCCGACGGGGCAGGCGCTCGCGCACCGCGCCCACCACGACCGAGGGTCCCTCGGTGCGCGCCGCGGCGAGCGCGGCCTCGAGCTCGGCGACCCGGCCGTAGAGCGAGACGACCTCGGACTCGCTCACGGTGCCGAGCACGCTCGGCGCGGCCTCGCCGTCCTTCTTCGCCGTCGAGAGCGGCTGGCCGACCTTGCAGTTGTCGCGGTAGATCGCGACGGCCTTGACCCCGAGTCGCCAGGACTCGAGGTGCAAGTCGGCGACGTCGTCCACGGTGACGTCCTCGGGCATGTTGACCGTCTTGGAGATCGCCCCGGAGATGAAGGGCTGGACCGCGCCCATCATCTTCACGTGGCCGAGGTAGTGGATCGTGTTGTCGCCCATCGAGCAGGCGAAGACCGGAAGGTGCTCGGGCTGGAGGGCGGGCGCACCAACGATTGACTTGTTCTCGTCGATGTAGGCGACGATGGCCGCGACCTCGTCGGGCGTGTAGCCGAGCGAGGCGAGGGCCCGCGGCACGGTCTGGTTCACGAAGGCCATGTTGCCCCCGCCCACCAGCTTCTTGTACTTCACGAGCCCGAGGTCGGGTTCGATGCCGGTCGTGTCGCAGTCCATCAACAGCCCGATCGTCCCGGTGGGCGCGAGCACCGAGGCCTGGGCGTTGCGCACCCCGTGGCGGCTCCCCAGGTCGACCGCCTCCTCCCAGGCGCGCTGGGCGGCGTGGAGGAGCTCGGCCGGCGCCAGGCGCTCGTCGATCCGGTAGGCCGCGTCACGGTGCATGCGCAAGACCTCGAGCATCGGCTGGGCGTTCTCGGCGTAGCCCTCGTGGGGGCCCATGCGACCGGCGGTGCGGCCGCTCACCGCGTAGGCGTAGCCGGTCATGAGGGCCGTGATCGCGGCCGCCCAGGCCCGGCCGGTGTCGGAGTCGTAGGCGAGGCCCGAGGCCATGAGCAGGGCCCCCAGGTTGGCGTAGCCCAGTCCGAGCTGGCGGAACTTGCGGGAGTTCTCGCCGATCTTCTCGGTCGGGTAGTCGGCCGAGCCCACCAGGATCTCCTGGGCGGTGAAGACCACGTCGATGGCGGCGGTGAACGCCTCGACGTCGAAGCGGCCGTCGTCGTGCAAGAACTTCATGAGGTTGAGGCTCGCCAGGTTGCACGCGGAGTTGTCGATGTGCATGTACTCCGAGCACGGGTTCGACCCGTTGATCCGCGCCGTGTTGGGCGAGGTGTGCCACCTGTTGATCGTGGTGTCGAACTGCAGGCCCGGGTCGGCGCACTCCCAGGCCGCCTGGGCGATCTGACGCCAGAGGTCGCGCGCCCGGACGGTGCGCACCACGCCCCCGCCGTGGCGGGCCGTGAGCTCCCAGTCGCCGTCGGCGATGACGGCCTCCATGAAGGCGTCCGAGACCCGCACCGAGTTGTTGGCGTTCTGGTACTGGACCGACGTGATGTCCTTGCCGTCGAGGTCCATGTCGAAGCCGGCGTCGCGCAGCACGCGGGCCTTCTGCTCCTCGCGAGCCTTGCACCAGACGAACTCCTCGACGTCGGGGTGGTCGACGTCGAGGATGACCATCTTGGCGGCGCGGCGCGTCTTGCCGCCGGACTTGATCGTGCCCGCCGAGGCGTCGGCGCCGCGCATGAACGAGACGGGGCCGCTCGCAGTGCCGCCGCCCTCGAGGGGCTCGTAGCTCGAACGGATGCGCGAGAGGTTCACCCCGGCCCCGGAGCCGCCCTTGAAGATGATGCCCTCTTCGGTGTACCAGTTGAGGATCGATCGCATCGAGTCGTCGACCGCGAGGATGAAGCAGGCACTGGCCTGCTGGGGGACGCCCTTCACCCCGATGTTGAACCAGACCGGCGAGTTGAAGGCCGCCTTCTGGGTGACGAGGAGGTGCTTGAGCTCGGCGCGGAAGGCCTCGGTCTCCTCCTCGTCGGCGAAGTAGTCGCCCTCGACGCCCCAGGCGGTGATGGTGTCGACGATGCGGTCGACGACCTGCCTCAGGGAGGTCTCGCGCTCGGGGGTCCCGAGGGCGCCGCGGAAGTACTTCTGGGCGAGGATGTTGGTCGCGTTCATCGACCACGACACCGGCACCTCGACGCCGAGCTGCTCGAAGGCCACCGACCCGTCGCGAAAGTTCGTGATGCGCGAGTCGCGCCTCTCCCAGATGACCTCGTCGTAGGGGTGGCGACCCTCGGTGGTGAAGTACCGGCGGATGCCGATCCCCAGGCGCTGCGGTGCGATAGCCATTCTCTCTTCTCCCGTGATCGGTTCCGACACTGCGAGTCCCCCGACGTCCTGGGTGGGGGAACCATCCTACCGGTCACGTCCCCCCGAGCCACAAGATGTAGTGGTTGCCCGCCACCTCGTCGCAAGATGCTGTGTCATTACAGCACTGTAATTACACGGTGTCAACCACCTTCCTGAACACATTCTCACTCCCCCACCCCATCGGTCGCTCCCCGACGGGGGGCCGGGGATTCCCTAGTCTTCGGCTGTGCGCCTGACCCTCGCCCTCGACGCCGGGACCTCCGGGGTGCGCGCGGTCGCCTTCTCCCCCGAGCTCGAGCCGGTCGACGGGGCCCACCGCGACCTCCCGGTCGCCTACCCCCGACCCGGCGAGGTCGAGCAGGACCCCGCGACCATCACCGCCCTCGCCCACGACGTGCTCGCCGAGGTCGCCCGGCGCCGCCGCGCCGCCGGCGACGAGGTCGTCGCCCTCGGGATCACCAACCAGCGCGAAACGACCGTCGCCTTCGAGCGCACGAGCGGCCGGCCCCTCGCCCCGGCGCTCGTGTGGCAGGACCGGCGCACCGAGCCGGCCTGCGCGAGGCTGCGCGGGGCCGGGCGCGAGGCCGCGGTGCGCGCCGCGACCGGACTCGTGCTCGACCCCTACTTCTCGGCCACCAAGATGGCCTGGCTGGCCGAGCACGGCGCGGGCGAGGGCGCACCGGACCCGGTCTACGCGACGGTCGACACGTGGCTCGTGTGGAACCTCACCGGCGGGCCCGACGGCGGGGTCTTCGCGACCGAGCCCTCGAACGCCTCGCGCACGGCACTGCTCGACCTCACCACCCTCGACTGGTCGTCGGCCATGGGCGAGCTCTTCGACGTCGACGTCACGCGCCTGGCGAGCGTGCGCCCCTCCGCCGGTTTCTTCGGAGAGGTCCACGCCGGGGCCGTGGCCGAGCTCGCCGGCGTGCCGATCACCGGGGTGCTCGGCGACCAGCAGGCCGCTCTCCTCGGTCAGGCCTGCGTCGCGCCCGGGCAGGTGAAGGCGACCTACGGCACCGGCTCGTTCGTGCTGGCCCAGGCCGGCACGGTGGTGCCGGCGCTCGCCGAGGGGCTCCTCACCACGGTCGCCTGGGACCTCGGGACGCACGGGCCGGTCCACTACGCCTACGAGGGCTCGGCCTTCGTGGCCGGGGCCGCGCTCGCCTGGCTCGCCGAGGTCGGCCTCGTCGAGGAGGTCGGCGAGATCGAGCCGCTCGCGCGCTCGGTCTCCGGCGCGGGGGGCGTGCGCGTGGTGCCGGCCTTCGCCGGGCTCGGTTCGCCCTTTTGGAACCCCGGGGCCCGGGGCACGATCACCGGGCTCAGCCGGAGCACGACGCGCGCCGAGATCGCCCGAGCGCTCGTCGAGGCCCTCGCCTTCCAGGTGCGCGCGATGACCGACGCCTTCGCCGACGCCGGCGTGGCGCCGGCCGAGCTGCGCGCCGACGGGGGCGCCGCGGTGATGGACCTGCTGCTCGAGCTCCAGGCGAGCGCCTCGCGCCTGCCGGTCGCGCGCTCGAGCACCCTCGAGGCGACCGCGCGCGGCGCGGCGAGCGTGGCGGCCCTCGGGGCGGGATCGGTCGACTCGCTCGAGGAGCTGGCGGCGCGGTGGCGACCCGCGGCCCGCTTCGCCCCGCGCGAGGATGAAAGCGACGTGCTCGAGGCCGCGTACGCGGCCTGGCGGCGAGAGGCGCTGCGCGCCTGAGGGGGGAGATGCGCACCACGACGATCATCCGCGAGGGACTGGGCTTCGGGGAGGGGCCGCGCTGGAACGAGGGGCGGCTCTGGTTCAGCGACTTCTACCGACGCGCCGTCTACTCCCTCGACGCCACCGGCGTCGACGAGCGCCTCGAGCTCGAGGTGGCGACCCAGCCCTCGGGACTCGGCTGGACCCCCGAGGGCGACCTCGTCTACGCCTCGATGACCGACCACACCGTGCACCGGGTCGGCGAGGGCGGCGACCGGGTGCTCGCGGACCTCACCCCTTTCTGCGGCTTCTGGCTGAACGACCTCTGCGTGGGAGCCGACGGGACGATCTACGTGGGCGACTTCGGCTTCGACCTCGACGCCGACCTGCGCGACCTCGGCCCGGCCGGGCTCTACGAGCGCGGGATCCCCACCACCGGCCTCGTCGTGCTCGGCCCCACCGGCGACGTGCGCCAGGTGATCGAGGGGATGACCTTCCCCAACGGAACCGTCCTCACCCCCGACGGCGCGACCCTGATCATCGGCGAGACGCTGGCCTTTCGCCTCAGCGCGTTCGACGTCGCCGGCGACGGGACCCTCGCGAACCGGCGGGTCTTCGCCCCGCTCGAGTTCGTCGCCACCGACGGCATGTGCCTCGACGCCGAGGGCGCGATCTGGCTCGCCGACGCACTGCGCCCGCGGTGCCTGCGGGTCCGAGAGGGCGGCGAGGTGCTCGACGAGGTCACCTGCACCCAGAACGCCTTCGCCTGCATGCTCGGTGGCGAGGACCGCACGACCCTCTTTGTCATGACGGCCCCCACCTCGAGCCGCTTCGAGCTCGACGGGCGTCGCCTCGGGCGCGTCGAGTCCTGCGCGGTCGAGGTCCCCGGCGCCGGCCGGCCCTAGCCCAGCTTGGTGAGCGCCCGCTTCAGCGAGCGCACGGCCTGGTGGGTGCGCATCTCGTTCTCGATGAGCGCGAAGCGCACGTGGTCGTCGCCGTTCGCCCCGAAGCCGATCCCGGGGCTCGTGGCGACGTCGGCCTCGCGGATGAGCAGCGTCGCGAAATCGAGCGAGCCCCGCTCTCGATACGCCTCGGGGATCGGCGCCCAGAGGAACATCGACCCGCGCGGGGCCGCGACCGGCCAGCCGATCCGGTTGAGTCCTTCGACCAGGGCGTCGCGCCGGCCCTGGTAGACCGCGCGCAGCTGACCCGGGTAGTCGGTCGCCTCATTCATCGCCACGATCGCCGCGATCTGCACGGGTTGGAAGGTGCCGTAGTCGAGGTAGCTCTTGAGCTTGGTGAGGGCCGCCACGACCTCGGGGTTGCCCACGCAGAACCCCACCCGCCAGCCGGCCATCGAGAAGGACTTGGTGAGGGTGTAGAGCTCGACGCACCACGCCTCGGCCCCTCGCACCTGGAGGATCGAGGGCGGCTGGTAGCCGTCGAAGCCGAGGTCGGCGTAGGCGAAGTCGTGGCACACGACGATCTCGTTCTCCGCCGCGAAGGCGACGAGGCGCTCCATGAAGGCGAGGTCCACGCAGGCCGTCGTCGGGTTGTGGGGGAACGACACGATGATCACGCGCGGCCGCGAGGGGGCCGTGCGCACCGCCTCCTCGAGGCCGGCGAAGAACTGCTCGCCCGGATCGAGCGCGCTCGCGGCGGGGTCGGCCACGGGCACCGTGATCACCCGCGCCCCGGCGAAGCCCGGCCCGGCCAGGTGGATCGGGTAGCTGGGGCTCGGCACGACCGCGCAGTCGCCGGGCTCGCAGAGCACCCACATCAGGTGGGTGAGGCCCTCTTTGGCGCCGATGGTCGTGACGACCTGGGTCTCGGGGTCGAGGTCGACGTCGAAGAGGGCCTTGTAGCGTCGGGCGATCGCCAGGCGGAGGTTGGGGATCCCCCGGCTCGCGCTGTAGCGGTGGTTGCGCGGGTTGCGGGCCGACTCGGCGAGCTTCTCGACCGCGACGTCGGGGCTCGGCAGGTCGGGGTTGCCGAAGCCGAAGTCGACCACGTCGCGCCCGGCGGCGCGGGCCTCGGCCTTGAGCCCGTTGATCTGGGCGAAGACGTAGGGCGGCAGACCGGTGACGCGGCGGAACTCCATCCATCAACCGTAGTGAGTCAGCCCGACGCGCGCCACCTCTCGAGCGCCTCGAGGTCGCGCGCTCGCGTGGCGACCGCCCACGCGGCGCCGGCGTGCTCGAGCGCGTCGAGCAGCGCCTCGCCCCCCTCGAGCGGTCCGGCCCAGGTCACCGGGCCCTCGGCCGCCGCCTCGCGCACCCGACCCGGGCTGGCCCGCCAGAGGTTGAGCGCGGCGCCGTGGCGCCGGGCGAGGGCGTTGGTCTCCGCTCCGCCGGCGCCGCACCAGCGCTCCTCGAACCCGGCCAGAGCGACGAGCGCCTCGTCGAGGCGCGCGCGGCGCTGGGCCGGCGAGCGCGGGGCGAGCCCGTAGGCCGCCTCCTCCTCCACCGAGGTGGCGTCCCCGGTCCCCAGCGCGCAGATCACCCGACCGGGCGCGAGAAGCTCGAGCGCGCGCATCTGGCCCACCAGGTGCGCGGCCGAGACGAGGCCCACGCGCGCGACGAGGGGGCCGACGAACAGCGCCTCGCTGCGCGCGGCCACCGCCGCGAGCACCGGCAGCGGCGCGAGCGCCGGCCGCGTCGGCTCACCGACCGGCCAGAGGTGGTCGAAGGCCATGACCGCGTCGATCCCGGCGAGCTCGGCGCGCGCCGCGAGCGCCAGGGCCTCCGAGGCGTCCTCGGCGAAGGTCGGCAGGACGACCCCGAGCCTCACGGGCACGCCCCGAGCCGGGCCGCGCCCACCGCGCCGGCTCGAGTCCCGTAGGCGGCCGGCACCACCGTGAGCGGTGCGCGGGCCGCGGCGCCCTCCAGGCGCGCCCCGAGGTCCTCCAGGACCGTCGGGGCGTAGAGGTCGGCCTCGGCGCCGAGCCCGCCCCCGAGGACGACGCGTTCGAGGTCGAGG
>JAKCEK010000005.1 GCA_021838005.1 Actinomycetes bacterium | reverse complement strand
GGCACCCTGCCGATCCCCTCGACGACGACCCGACGAATCCGGTCGGCCCCGGGGATCGCCGCGATCTCCTCGACGCGCGCCACCACGACGTCCTCGAGGCCCTCCCCGACGCGCTCGATCCCCTCGACCACGAGGCCGAGGTCGTCGAGGACCTCGCGCAGCTCCTCGGGCGACTCGGGCAGGTCGACGAAGTCCCCCAGCCAGTCGAGCGAGATCCTCACGAGAACTGCTCCACGAAACGCACGTCGTTCTCGGTCAGGGCCCGCAGGTCGGCGATCTCGTAGCGCATCATGGCGCACCGGTCGATGCCGAAGCCGAAGGCGAAGCCGTGGCAGCGCTCGGGATCGATCCCCACCGCGGCCAGGACCGCGGGGTCGACCATGCCGCATCCGCCGAGCTCGACCCAGCCCGTCATCGAGCAGGTCCGACAGCCCCCACCGGAACAGACCGTGCAGGTGACCTCGAACTCGGCCGACGGCTCGGTGAAGGGGAAGAAGCCCGGCCGCAGCCGGGACGTGATCGCCGGGCCGAAGTACGCGGTGGTGAACGACTCGATGGTGCCCGCCAGGTCGGCGAAGGTGATCCCCTCGTCGACGACGAGGCCCTCGATCTGGTGGAAGGCCACCAGGTGGCGCGCGTCGGGGGTGTCGCGGCGAAAGCAGCGCCCGGGCATCACCGAGTGGATCGGCAGGGTGCCCGCGGCGGTGGCGCGCTCCATGAGGTGGATCTGGGTCGGGCTGGTGTGGGTGCGCAGCACCACGGTCTCGGGCGCGCCGAGATCGACGTAGAAGGTGTCCCACAGCCCGCGCGCCGGGTGGGCGGGAGGCATGTTGAGGGCTTCGAAGTTGTACCAGTCGCTCTCGACCTCGGGCCCCTCCTCGACGGTGAAGCCCATGGCGACAAAGACGTCCTCGAGCTCGCGCTGGGTCGCGGCGATGAGCCCGCCGTGGCCGACCCTGACGGGCCGACGCACCGTCGCGTCCACCACGTCACCCAGGTCGAGCCGATCCGCCTCGAGGGCCCGACGGCGCTGCTCGGCGGCGAGCACGCCGCGGCGAGCCTCGAAGGCGCCCTCCACGCGCCGGCGGGCCTCCTGGAGGGCCGCGCCGACGCGCCGACGCTCCTCGGGCTCGAGGGCGCCGAGGCGGCGCTGGGCCTCGACGAAGGGCGAGCGCCGCCCGACGAGGCCGGCCTCGGCCTCGCGCAGGGCGTCGAGGGACCCCAGCGCGTTGACCCGGTTCACCAGGTCGTCGGCCAGGGCCGCGAGGTCGGGGCGGTCGTCGGACATGTGGCCCCCAGGCTAGAAGGTGCGCGAGGCCCGCCCGTGACGGCGCTGGACCATGGCCTCGTAGGCGAGCATCGCCCCGGCCATCGCCGCGTTGAGCGACTCGGCGCGCCCGACCATCGGGATCGTGAGCGACCCGTCACAGCGCGCCACGTCCGCCTCGGTGAGGCCGGTCGCCTCGTTGCCGATCAGCAGCGCGCACGGCCCGGTGAGATCGCACGCGCACGGGTCGACCCCGCCGCGCGCGACGCTCGCGAGGACCCGGGCGCCCTTGGCGCGCAGGTCGGCGAGCGCGTCGTCGAGCTCGGCGACCACGACCGGCACGTGGAAGATCGAGCCCGCGCTCGCGCGCAGCGCCTTGGGGTTGGTCGGGTCGACGCCCGGGCCGCAGAGCACCACCGCGGCCGCGCCGGTGGCGTCGGCGGTGCGGACAAGCGTGCCCACGTTGCCCGGGTCGCGCAGGTCGCACAGCACCAGGACCGTGCCGGGGCGCACCGCCTCGAGGGTCGCCACCGGCAGGCGGGCCGCGGCGAGGATCCCCTGGGGCGTGACCGCGTCGGCCACGCGCTCGAGCACCCCGGGGGCGAGGGCGAAGGCTCGCACGCCGGCGTCTCGGGCGCGCGCCACGAGCGCCTCGAGTCGCGGGTCGTCCGCCCGGGCGGCGTCGACGTAGAGCGCCTCGAGCTCGGCGCCGGCCGCGAGGGCCGCCTCGACGAGGTCGGGACCCTCGAGGACGCACGCGCCCTCACGCCAGCGCAGCGCCCGCTTGGCGGCGAGGCGCCGCAGCCGGCGGACGCGCTGGTGGCCGGCCCCCAGCGCCTCGATCGCGGCCTACTTCGCCAGGGCGTCGGCGGCCAGCGCCACGATCTTGGCGAAGGCGGCGGCGTCGGTGACCGCGAGGTCGGCCAGCATGCGACGGTCGACCTCGATGCCGGCCGCGTTGAGCCCGGCGATGAAGCGGCTGTAACTCAGGCCGTGGGCGCGGGCCCCGGCGTTGATCCGCTGGATCCAGAGCTTGCGCATCTCGCCCTTGCGCGCCCGACGGTCCCGGAAGGCGTAGACCCCGGAGTGCTGGACGGCCTGGTTGGCGGCGCGGAACGTCCGGCTGCGGTCGCCGTAGTAGCCCTTGGCCTCCTCGAGGACGGCCTTGTGGTGCTTCTTGGCGTTGACGGCCCTCTTCACTCGTGCCATGTCAGTCTCTCTTCCCTCGTCTCGACGCCTACAGGCCCATCATCCGCTTGACGCGCTTGGCCTGGCCCGGCGCGACGTCGGCCTCGCGGCCGAGGCGCCGCGCGCGCACCGAACTCTTGCCCTCCATGAGGTGGCCCCGGAAGGCCTTGCCCCGGCGCAGCCGTCCGGTGCCGGTGATCTTGATGCGCTTCTTCGCGCCGGTGTCGGTCTTCATCTTCGGCATCTCAGCCCTCCTCGCTCGTGTCCGCGGCGCCGGTCGTGGCGTCCTCGCTCGTTCTCGCCCGGGTTCGCTTGTCCGGACCCAGCACCATCGTCATGTTCCGCCCGTCGAGCTTGGCCGCCGCCTCCACCCGGGCCGCGTCGGCCAGTCGCTCGACGATCCGGTCGAGGATCCTCTTGCCGAGCTCGGGGTGAGCCGACTCGCGACCGCGGAACATGATCGTGATCTTCACCTTGTGACCCTCGCCGAGGAACCTCTCGACGAGTCGCGTCTTGGTCTCGAAGTCCCCGGCACCGATCTTGGGCCGGTACTTCATCTCCTTGATGCCCACGTTCTGGGACTTGCGGCGCGACTCCTTGGCCCGCTGGGCCTCGTCGAACTTGAACTTGCCGTAGTCCATGATCCGCACCACCGGGGGCTGCGCCGTCGGCGCGATCTCCACGAGGTCCAGGTCCAGGCTGCGGGCCAACGCCAGCGCCTCGCGGGTCGACACCACGCCCTTTTGATTGCCCTCGTTGTCGATGAGCCGGACGGTGTCCACGCGGATGCGGTCGTTGACGCGACGGTCTCCCGGTGTTGTTGCGATAGCCCACTCCTTCTTCGACGCGACGCCGTCGGCGCCGCCGCAGGTTGCGGGACTCGGGGACCGGTACCACGGCGCACGTCGGTGGCCGGGTGGGGCCCGAACCCGTCGGACCCGCTTGCTGCACTGTCGGACCAGGTTAGCAGACGCCGGGGGCGACTCGCCGGGCCGGGCGATCGGGGTCCGTCCCGGGTTGAGACCGGCGTCGTGCGGACCGCTACCGTGGCGCCGTGACCGACGAGACCGCGACCGGCCCCACCCCCGAGGACGAGGCCGTGGCCCACGAGGCCGCCTACCTGCGCGACACGCCGGTCGAGACGATCCTGGCCAACCACCTCTACGTCTTGTTGCAGGTGGCGGCGCTGCGCCTGGCTGAGGAGCCCCCGCGCCTCGACGCGGCCCAGCTCGTGATCGACACGGTCGCCGCCGTGGTCGGCGCCGGTGGGGAGCGCCTCGGCGAGCACGCCGACCTCTACCGCCGTGCCCTGGCCGAGCTCCAGCAGGCCTACGTGCGCGCGGCGACCCGGCCCGCCTAGGCGCGCGGGAACTCGACGGCGACCCGCAGCCCGCCGAGGTCGCTCGGCGCGGTCACGAGTCGCCCCCCCATCGACTCGGCGATGTCGGCCATGATGCTCATGCCCAGCCCCGAGCCCCCGGTGTCGCGCGAGCGCGACTCGTCGAAGCGCTGGAAGCGCCGGGGCCGCTCGCCGTAGACGGGCAGGCCCGGGCCGCCGTCTTCGACGACGAGCCGGGCGAGGGGGCCCGCGGCCGAGAGTCCGACGCGCACGGGGGCGTCCGCGGGGGTGTGGCGCTCGACGTTGGTGAGGGCGTTGGTGAGGAGGCGCTCGAGGTAGTCGCTACGCGTCGAGGCGACGACCCCGTCGTCGACCACGACCTCGACGTCACGCTCGGGGTGCTCGAGGGCGAACTCCTCGGCCCGGGCGCGCACGACGGCCGTGACGTCGACCTCCTCGTCGGGGTGGTGGGGGGCTTCGCGCAGCTGGGCGACGAGCAGGAGGTCACGCACGAGCAACTCCATCCGGGCGATCTCGCGGCCCATGCGCTCGAGGGCCCGGGCCCGCTGGGCCTCCCCCTGGCCCCCTTGGACCAGGAGGTCGGTGTAGCCCTTGACGACCGTGAGCGGCGTGCGCAGCTCGTGGGAGGCGTCGTCGATGAACTCCTGCATCGTGCGGGCGCTGCGGGCCTCGATCTCGATGCGCTCGGCGAGCGCGCGCACCATCACCGCCAGTGCGTCGCGCAGGTCCGCGAGGTCCCGGCTGCCCGTCGAGGGCGGAACCTCGCCCACCTCGGCCCCGTCGGCGACGGCCACCGCGTAGTCGATCAGCCGGCCCATCGCGCGCAGGTCCCGGCGCATCACCACGCGCGCGAGCGCCCCGGCCACCAGCGCGATGAGGAACGCGCCCAAGACCACGACGAGCACCTCGTGCTCGGTCTGGCGGGCGATGGCCCGGGTCGAGCCCGCGACCACCAGGTAGTCGCCGCCGCCGATGTCGAGCGAGCGGATCGCGAAGCCGGGCAGGCCGGGGGCCGCGACCACCTGGGCGCGCGAGGCCGCGACGTCGGCCATCGTGGGGGCCACCCGGAGCGGCACCGACGGCTCGGCCACCTCCGAGGTCTTGCCCGAGGGGTAGACCACGACGAGGGCCAGGTCAAAGTTGTTGTACTGGTTGACGTACAGCGCGTTATTGAGGGCCGTCGAGGGGTTGCGCAGCCCCGCGTCGACGACGGCGTTGATCTGGTCGTAGAGGGTCTGGTAGCGCGCGTGGCTCGCCACCGAGAGGGCCAGCCACCCCACCGCGACCGCGACGACCAGCGTGACCGAGACGAAGAGCAGGGTCAGCCGGGTGGCGATCCTCACGGGTTCGCCGGGGGCTCCACCACCTTGAAGCCGACGCCGCGCACGGTGGTGATCGGGGCGAAGCCGTCTCGGTGCACCTTGCGCCGCACGTAGGAGATGTACGTGTCGAGCACCGAGGTCTCGGAGTCGAAGTCGATGTTCCACACGTCGCGCAGCAACTGCTCGCGCGTGACGACCCGCTCGGCGTGCTCGAGCAGGACCTGGAGCAGTCGGAACTCCGTGGCCGAGAGGTCGACGGCCTCGTCGGCGTAGGTCACCTCGTGGCGGTCGATGTTCATCACGAGCGACCCGCAGGTCATCACCCGTTCGTCCTCGCCCTCGTGGGCGACCCGGCGCATGATCGCCGCGATTCGCAACAGCAGCTCTTGGAGGTTGTAGGGCTTCTTCACGTAGTCGTCGGCCCCGAGGCGCAGCCCCCGCTCGACGTCGCCGCTGGAGTCGCGCGCGCTGAGCATCAGGATCGGCGTCGTGGTGCCCGACTCGCGCAGCCGCTCGACGAACTCGAAGCCGTTCACGGTGGGCATGTTGATGTCGAGCACGCACAGGTCGGCGTGGTGGCGACGCAGCTGGTCCAGCCCCTCGGCCCCGTTGGCCGCCGTCACGACGTCGTAGCCGGCCCCCTCGAGGGCGTCCTGGAGGACGTCGCGCACACCGGGCTCGTCGTCCACGACCAGGATCGTCGCCATGCCTCCCCTTCCCCGGTGCGAGCGTACCGGACGGGGCCGCGACGACCCGTCGGGGCGGCGCCCCATTCTCACCGATTTTCCAGGATCCTCACAGCCCGTTCTGAGACGGGCCTCACTACGTTGGTCCAGGTGAGACGTGTCGTGGTGCGGGTGATCCTGGCCCTGGTGGTCGGCCTCGTCATCCTCGCGACCCCGGCCGTCGCCCAGGCCGACGGCCACGCGGACTCCACGACCACGACCACGCTCCCCCCGCCGACCGGCGCGTACGCGAGCTGCACCGCCCTCGTCTCGGGCGCCGCGCCGCGCCCCAACGACGCCAAGGGCGACAGCCAGAGCCCGGCCGAGACGCTCTACGAGTGCGAACTCAAGGTCTACCGCCAGGCGGCCGCCCAGATCGACGCGGCCTTCCGCCAGGCCGTGACCCAGGCCCGGGTCCAGTTCCGCCACTCGACCCGCGGCGCGCACTCCGCCGCCCAGCGCTCGGCCGCCCTCCAGGTGATGCAGGCCGCCATCATCGAGGCCGCGACGGTGCGCTCGGCCGCGCTCGTCACCCTCGGTCCGCCCCCCGTGCTGAAAAAGGGCGCCTAGAGCGCCTCGACCGACCCGATCTCGTCGGCCCCGAGGCGCCCGACCCGGCGCTCCCCGACGACCCTCGCGCCCACCGCGACGCGTCGGCTACCGTCGGCGATCGCGACGCAGTGCAGGTAGAGCCGCTCGCCCCGCGGCGTCGTGACCTCGCCGTCGCCACGCGCCTCGTCGAAGGCGGTGACGACCCCCTCGACCCTCATCGCGCGCCGATCGCGCGCAGGAGGGCCGCGATCGCGAGCGCGGTGCGGGCGGCCTCGCGGCCCTTGTTGGACTCGCCGGGGCGCGAGCGCTCGAGCGCCTGGTCGACGGTGTCGGTCGTGAGCACCCCGAAGACGACGGGCACCCCGGTCGAGAGGGTCACGTCCTGGAGGCCGCGCGCGCACTCGCCCGCCACGAAGTCGTAGTGCCCGGTGTCCCCGCGGATCACCGCGCCGAGGGCGATCACCGCGTCGGGCGCGCCGGCCGCGAGCGCGCGGGCGACCAGGGGTAGCTCGAACGCGCCGGGCGCCCAGGCGACGCTCACGTCGTGGGGATCGACGCCGAGCTCGCCGAGCGCCTCGAGGGCGCCCTCGAGCAGGCGCGTGGTCACCCCGCCGTTGAAGCGGGCGCAGGCGATCGCGACCCGGCGGCCCCGGCCCTCGGGGGCGGGGTCGAGGAACCGACCGACCCGCCCGGCGAGGCGCTCGAGCGCCGCGGGGTCGAGGAGGGTCTTGTCACTCGAGCTCATCGAGCCCCTCGAGGAGGTGTCCGAGCCGCTCGCGCTTGGTGCGCAGGTAGTCGATGTTGAAGGGGGTCGGCTGGCTCTCGAGGGCGACGCGCTCGACGATGCGCAGCCCGAACCCCTCGAGGCCGCCGTACTTGGCGGGGTTGTTGGTCATGAGCCGCATGGCCCGCACCCCGAGGTCCTCGAGGATCTGGGCGCCGATCCCGTACTCGCGCGAGTCCACCGGCAGGCCCTGGTCGAGGTTGGCGTCGACGGTGTCGCGCCCCTCTTCTTGGAGGGCGTAGGCGCGGATCTTGTGGCCGAGGCCGATCCCGCGACCCTCGTGGCCGCGCAGGTAGACCACCACCCCGGCGCCCTCCGCCGCGATCTTGGCCAGCGCCGTGTGCAGCTGGGGCCCGCAGTCGCAGCGCAGCGAGCCGAGCGCGTCACCGGTCAGACACTCCGAGTGGACCCGCACCAGCGGGTCGGGCCGGCTCGCGAGGTCCCCGTAGACGAGGGCCATGTGCTGCACGTGGTCGAGCACGCTCTCGTAGACCAGGGCGCTGAACGTGCCGTACTCGGTGGGCAGGGTCGCCTCGGCCACGCGGCGCACCAGCTTCTCGTGACGGCGCCGGTAGCGGATGAGGTCGGCGATGGTCACGAGGGGCAGCCCGTGGCGCTCGGCGAAGGCCTCGAGGTCGGGCAGGCGGGCCATGTCGGACTTGTCGGTCGTCACGACCTCGCAGAGCACGCCCACCGGCGCCTTGCCGGCCAGCCGGCAGAGGTCGACGGTGGCCTCGGTGTGTCCGGCCCGCTTCAAGACCCCGCCTTCGCGGTAGCGCAGGGGGAAGACGTGGCCGGGGCGGTTCAGGTCGGCCGGTCGGGTCGCCGGGTCGACCAGGGCGCGCACCGTCGCCGCCCGGTCGTGGACCGAGATGCCGGTCGTCGTGCCGTGGCGCAGGTCGACCGACACGGTGAAGGCCGTGCGCTGGCTCTCGGTGTTGGCGCTCACCATGAGCGGCAGGTCGAGCTGGTCGGCCCGCTCGCTCTCCAGCGGCGCGCAGACGACCCCTGAGGTGTGCTCGAGGAAGAAGGCCATCGACTCGGCGGTGACGTCCTCGGCCGCCATGACGAGGTCGCCCTCGTTCTCGCGGTCCTCGTCGTCGACCACCACCACGATCCCGCCCGCGCGGATCTGGGCTATCGCCTCGTCGATCGTCGCCAGCGCCATCAGACCTCCACGTCGAGCCGCACGTCCTCGCCCAGGCGCGTCACGGCGACCAGGCGGCCGCGCCTCAGGGACTCCATCGTAGGGGTGGCCAGCCCGACCAGGGCCGGGAGGCCCGCCGGGCCCGCGAGGGCCGGCGCGACGTACCACACCAGCCGGTCCACGAGGCCCTCGTCGACGAAGCGGCTGAGCGTGTGGGGGCCGCCCTCGACGAGCAACTGGAGCACGTCGAGGGCGCCGAGCTCGTCGAGGATCGGGCCGAGCTCGCCCGAGCGCTCCAGGCACGGGCGCACCCGGGCCGACGCCGGGGCCCGCCCGAGCACCACGCGCAGGGGCTCGAAGGTCCGCTCACCCAGCCGGGCGCGCAGGCGCGGGTCGTCGGCGCGCACGGTGCCCGCCCCCACGAGGATCGCCTGGCTCTCGGCGCGCAGTCGGTGGGCGTCGGCGCGGGCCGCCTCGCCGGTGATCCACTGGCTGGTGCCGTCGGCCGCGGCGACCACGCCGTCGAGGGTGGCCGCCACCTTGCCCACGACGTAGGGCCGGCCCGTGCGCCGGTGGGTGAGGTACGCGGCGAGCTGGTCGGCCACGACCGGCGCGCCCACGCCCTCGACGACCTCGATCCCGGCCGCGCGCAGCCGGTCGAGTCCCGCTCCGGCGACCCGCGGGTCGGGGTCGGTGACCCCCACCACGACCCGGGCGACCCCGGCCGCCTCGATCGCCTCCACGCACGGCGGCGTGCGCCCGGTGTGGGCGCAGGGCTCGAGGGTCACCACGAGCGTCGCGCCCCTCGCGCGCGCGCCGGCCACCGACAGCGCGACCACCTCGGCGTGGGGGCCGCCCGGCGGGGACGTCGCCCCGGTGGCGAGCACCTCGCCGAGGTCGTCGACGACCACCGCTCCCACCCACGGGTTGGGCGGCGCCTCGAGGCGGGCCGTGGCGGCCGTGGCGACGGCCGTGGCCATCGCCCCCTCGAGGTCGATCATCGCGCCGCCGCGGCCGCGGCGCGCAGCGCCCCGGCCGCCCCGAGCGGGTCGGGCCGCGAGAAGATCGCCGAACCCGCGACCAGCACGTTGGCCCCGGCCGCCACGGCCCGCGGCGCCGTCACCGGGTCGATCCCGCCGTCGACCTCGAGGTCGAGCGCGAGCCGGCCGGCGTCGATCGCGGCGCGCGCCGCCGCCACCTTGTCCATCACCTCGCCCATGAAGGACTGCCCGCCGAAGCCCGGGACGACGGTCATGACGAGCAGCAGGTCGATCCGTGCGAGGTAGGGCTCGACCGCCGCGAAGGGCGTGTCGGGGTTGGCCGCGAGCCCGACGCGCAGTCCGAGACCGCGCATCTGGTCGATGAGGGCGTCGGTGCCGCCGACCTCGACGTGCACGGTGCAGCCGTCGGCGCCGGCGCGCGCGAAGGCCTCGAGGAACCGGCCGGGCTCGCTCACCATGAGGTGGCAGTCGAAGAACCGCTCGCTGTAGCGCCGCAACGACGCCACCACGGGCGGCCCCAGGCTCACGTTGGGCACGAAGTGGCCGTCCATCACGTCGACGTGGAGCCAGTCGGTCTCGGCGTCGACCTCGGCCACGCAGGCGCCCAGGCGCCCGAAGTCGGCCGAGAGGATCGAGGGCGCCACGCGCAACGCCCCGACCTCACCGGGGTCGCGCGCCGTCACGCGCTCAGCCTAGAGGGGGTCGCCCGCGCCGCTCGACCACGTCGGGGCCGCGCCCGCGCGACGGCCGCGCCACCACGCCGACGCCGCCATCGAGCCCCGTCCGGCCGGGCGGACCTCGTCGAGCTCGAGCGCGTCGTCGGCGAACCCGACGACGACCCTTCCCTCGACGAGATCGACGGCGCCCGCCGCGAGGCGCCGCGCGCTCGGCGCGGCGCGCTCGACGATCACCCGCTGGCCGGCGCACTCGAAGTGGGCCCCGCCCAGGCGCACCACCCGCGCCGCGTAGTGCGCCGCCATCGAGGGGTCGAGGGCCCGCTCGGCCGGGCCGAGCTTCTTCGCGTAGGTCGCCTCGCCCGCCTGGGGGCGCGCGTGCGCCAGCGCCGCGGGGTCGTCCAGGACTCCGACGAGCAGGCGCGCCCCGAGCACCGCGAGCTCGTCGGTGAGCGAGCGAGCGTCCTTCTGGCCGACCTCGACCTCGGCGCGCGCGTGGACCGGCCCCGTGTCGAGGCCCTCGTCGAGGGTGATGACGCTCACCCCGGTGCGCGCGTCGCCGGCCAGGATGGCCCGCTCGACCGGGGCGGCGCCGCGCCAGCGCGGCAGGAGCGAGAAGTGGACGTTGAGCATCGGCACCGCCGCGAGCACCGCGGGCGGCACGAGCGCGCCGTAGGCGACGACGACCCCGCGCTCGACGCCGGCGTCGAGGACGTCGGCGAGCCGGCTCGTGACCGCGAGGCCGTGCTCGAGGGCGGCGCGCTTGACCGCGCTCGGCTCGGGCGACCCGCCCCGGGCGCGTCGGCGGTCGGGGCGGGTGACGACGAGGGCCACCTCGTGGCCGGCGCCGAGCAGGGCCTCGAGGGTCGGCACCGCCGCGCGCGGCGTGCCGCAGAAGGCGAGGCGCATCTAGTCGGCGCGCCGACCGAGGCGCAGCCGCCGGCCGCGCAGCTCGCGCAGCGCCTCGCGGCGCTCGTCGTCGTCTAGCCGGTCGAGCAGCAGGCGCCCGTCGAGGTGGTCGGTCTCGTGCAGGAAGATCCGGGCCTCGAGCTCGGTCGCCACGACGTCGAGCTCGTGGCCCTGAAGGTCGAGGCCCACCAGGTGGACGGTCCCGGGCCGGGTGATCGGCCAGCCCATCCCCGGCACCGAGAGGCACCCCTCGTCGTACTCCCACTCCCCTGAGGTCTCGACGATCCGCGGGTTGATCACGACCCGCGGACCGTCCCCGGCGTCGTAGACGAAGAAGCGCTGGGCGACGCCGATCTGGTTGGCCGCGAGCCCCACGCCCGGCGCGTCGTACATGGTCTCGATCATCGAGTCGCACAGCGAGGCCAGCGCCCCGTCGATCTCGGTGACCTGGGTCGCGGGAGTCGTGAGGACCGGGTCGGGGAAGACGCGAATCGGCAGCAGGCTCACCGGTCCACGTTACCCGTCACCCCCCGCGACGGCGACCCGACAACGCCGTCGCGCCGCGCACGCACTCAGTGCGTCACACAGCGTCGCGACGTCGCGGGCGCGCGCGACGAAGCCCCCCGACCCCTCGCGCACGCTCACCCCGAGCGCCCCGAGCTCGGCCGCCAGCTCGGCCGCGCCCTCGCCCGACAGGCGGGCCTCGCCCCCGAAGGGCGCGAGGCCCAGCAACTCAGCCTCGGCGGCCTCCTCGGCGACGAGCTCCTCGAAGTGCGCCGCGACCGCCGCTTCGAGGACGGGGTCGCCGCCGCGGCGGGTCTGGACGTAGATCGCCGCGCGCCCCTCGCTCCGCGAGCCGACCAGCCGTCCCGCGCGCGCGAGCGCGTGGACGAACTGGCGACGGGCCGTCGAGCGCGGGGCGAGCAGGTACTGGTCCGCGTCGGCGACGCAGACCGCCCCGGCCCGGCGCACCGAGGCGAAGAGGGCCTCGGTGCCCACCACCACGCGCGCCACGTCGTCGTAGGGGCGTGCCGCGGTGACCTCGGCGACCGCCACGCCGAGCTGGGCCGCGACCTCGCGCGCGAGGGTGGTCACGCCCGAGCGCACGCGGTGCAGCGCGGTCGAGCCGCACGCCGTGCAAAAGCGCGCCCGGGCGTGCCCGTCGGGACAGCGCAACGCGTCGGCGGCCTCGGCGTCGGCCTGGCCGCAGACCGGACAGAGTGCCAGTGCACCGCAGCGACCACAGGCGAGCAGCCGGCCCGTGCCGAGGCGCTGGTGCACGACGGCCAGGGCCACCAGCTCGTCGCTCGCGAGCGCGCGGCGCGCGGCCTCGAGCACGACGGGGGCGAGCACGCCCTCGTGGGGATCGCGATCGCGCCGGTCCACCACGACGACCCGCGGCCACCCGCCGACGAGGTCGGGGTCGCGCCGGTAGCCCCCCCGCCCGACGAGGCCCGCCGCGGGCCAGAGCGCGCCGACCCACAGCGGGGCCCCGTCGCGCCGGCACCGCTCGGCCACCACCGTCGGGGCGTCCCAGGTCGGGGCCGCGCTGGAGCGCAGCGCGTCGTCGTCGGCGTCGAGCACGACGGCCCCGGCGAGACGCGCGACGGGCGCGAAGGCCGCGGAGCGGGTGCCCACGACGACGGGCCAGCCGGCCCGAGCCCTCGCCCAGTCCTCGTGCGCCACCGCGACCCCCCGGCGCGCGAGGCGCGCGGCGAGGCGCGTGGCCCACCCCCCGTGGGGCACGACCACGAGCAGGGACCCCGGGCGCGCGCGCGTCGCCTCGTAGGCCGAGAGCACGAGGTCGAGCGGGTCGGTGGTGGGGGCCAGGTGGTAGAGCCCGGGCGCCCAGGTCGCCCGCGGGGACGCCGGGGCGGCGGGGGGGGCGACCGGCAGCTCGCGCACGATCCGGGTCGGCGTGGCGGTCGAGAGGAAGCGGCTCCAGGGCGCGCACCAGCGCCAGGCCGCCCAGCGCGCGAGCTCGACCACCGAGGGCGGCGGGCCGAGCCCGAGCGACGCCGTGACCGCCCGCAGCCCGTCGACGTCGCGCTCGGGCTCGGCGACGTCGACCTCGATCACCCAGCCCCGCACCGAACGGCGACCCAGGACCACGCGCACCCGGTCGCCGAGGGCGAGGTCGAGCCCGCCGTCGAGGTAGTCGAAGCCCCGCTCGAGGGGGGCGACCTCGGTGAGGACCCGGACGAGCCCGGCCACTAGGCCAGGTCGAGCTCGCGGCGCAGGTCGTCCAGCCGCGGGGTCTGCTCCCAGGTGAAACCCTGGTCGGAACGGCCGAAGTGGCCGTAGGTGGCGGTGCGCGCGTAGATCGGGCGGCGCAGGTCGAGGTCGCGGATGATCGCGGCCGGGCGCAGGTCGAACAGCGCGTCGATGGCCTTGGCGATGGTGGCCGTGTCGACCCGCTCGGTGCCGAAGGTCTCGACGTTCACCGAGACCGGCCGGGCCATGCCGATGGCGTAGGCCACCTGGACCTCGCAGCGGCGGGCCGCCCCCGAGGCCACGACGTGCTTGGCCACCCAGCGCGCGGCGTAGGCCGCCGACCGGTCGACCTTGGAGGGGTCCTTGCCCGAGAAGGCGCCGCCGCCGTGGCGGGCCATCCCGCCGTAGGTGTCGACGATGACCTTGCGGCCCGTGAGGCCCGCGTCGGCGTGGGGCCCGCCCAGGACGAACTTGCCCGAGGGGTTGACGATCGTGCGCATCGAGCGGTGGTCGAGGTCGCCGGGCAGGACCGGGGTGAGCACGTGCTCGATCACGTCGTGCTCGATGGTGGCGTGGCTCACGTGGTCCTCGTGCTGGGTGGAGACGAGCACGGTGTCGACCCCGACGGGGCGGCCGTCCTCGTAGGCGATGGTCACCTGGGTCTTGCCGTCGGGGCGGAGGTAGGGGACGAGCCCGGTGCGCCGGACCTGGGCGAGGCGCATCGAGAGCCGGTGCGCCAGCCAGATCGGCAGGGGCATGAGGTCCTCGTTGTCGTCGCAGGCGTAGCCGAACATCATCCCCTGGTCGCCGGCGCCCAGGGCGTTGAGCTCGTCCTCGCCCCCGGTGCCGTCGCGCAGCTCCAGGGCCCGGTCGACGCCGCCGGCGATGTCGGGGCTCTGGCGACCCAGCGAGACCAGGACCGCGCAGGTGCGCCCGTCGAAGCCCTTCGCGCCGTCGTCGTAGCCGATGTCGAGGATCGCCCGGCGCGCGATCGAGGTGATGTCGACCGAGGCGCTCGTGGTGACCTCGCCGGCCACGACGCACAGCCCCGTCGTGAGCAGCGTCTCGCAGGCGACGCGCGCGTCGGGGTCCTGGGCGACGATGGCGTCGAGCACGCTGTCGGAGATCTGGTCGGCGATCTTGTCGGGGTGGCCCTCGGTCACCGACTCAGAGGTGAACAGCGTGCGGTCGCTCATCGGGCTCCTCGGTCCAGCAACGCAGCCACCCTAGCCAAGATGACCTCGGCGACGGCCGCTTTCGAGGTCAGTGGCACCCGCTCGGGCGGCGCGTCGCGCGAGAGGATGACCACCTCGTTGGTCTCGTGGTCGAAGCCCGCCCCGGGCGCGGTGACGTCGTTGACGACGAGCAGGTCGACGCCCTTGGCCCGGAGTTTGCGCGCGGCGTTGGCCTCGACGTCGGTCGTCTCGGCGGCGAAGCCCACGAGCACCTGGCCGGGCCGACGAACGGCCGCCAGCCCGGCCAGCACGTCGGGGGCGTCGCGCAGCACGAGGGTCGGCGCGCCGTCGCCGCGCTTGATCTTCTGGGGTCGGGCCTCGAGGGTGAAGTCCGAGACGGCCGCCGCCATGACCAGCGCGTCGGCGTCGTCGAAGGCGCGCGCGAGCGCGTCGCGCATCTCGGCCGCGCTCTCCACGCGCACCACCGCCACCCGGCGCGCGACGTCCGGGGCGACCTCGTGGGCGCCGGCCGTGACCAGGGTCACCGCCGCCCCGAGGCGGGCCGCGGCCTCGGCCAGGGCGACGCCCTGACGGCCCGAGGAGCGATTCGTGAGGACCCGGACGGGGTCGAGCGCCTCGCGCGTGCCCCCCGCGCTCACGAGGACCCGCCGCCCGCTGAGGGCGCCGCGGTAGCCCTCGAGCACGCGCGCGACGAACGCGGCGATCGCCTCGGGCTCGACGAGGCGACCCGGACCCTCGTCCCCGCCGGCGAGCGGGCCCTCGTCGGGGCCGAGCACCAGCACGCCGCGCCGGCGCAGCGTCGCCAGGTTCTCACCGACCGCGGGGTTCTCCCACATCTCGGTGTGCATCGCCGGGCAGAGCACGACCGGGGCCCGGGTCGCGAGCAGGGTCGCGGTGAGCAGGTCGTCGGCCAGGCCCAGGGCGTAGCGAGCGATCAGGTGGGCCGTCGCCGGGGCCACCACGACGCAGTCGGCGCCCTGGCCGAGCCGGGTGTGCGGGATGGGGGTCGTGGGGTCGTCGAACAGCTCGGTGTGCGCCGGACGCCCGGCCAGCGCCGCGAGGGTCGCCGAGCCGATGAAGCGCTGCGCCTCGCGGGTGAGCACGGGGTGGACCTCGTAGCCGCGCGCGCGCAGCCGACGAGTCAACTCGGCCGACTTGTAGGCGGCGACGCCGCCGGCGACGCCTAGGACGATGCGGTAGGGCTCAGGCTCAGGAGTCGCGAAGGGCATCGCTGAACGCGTCGAGGTCGAGCGCGTCCCCACGGTCCTCGCTGACCGCCTCGGCGGCCTCGCGCTCCGCCTCGATCTCCTCGGGGGTCGGCCGGCGATACTCGAGCTTGCCCTCGAAGAGCTCCTCCATGGCGATCGACAGCGACTTGTTCGACAGGCTGGTCACCTGGGGCGGGATGACCCCGCCGTGGCCGGCGCCCAGTCCGTTGTAGTACTCGTTGATCTGCCGGGCCCGGATCGAGGCCACCGCGACCAGGGTGAAGCGCGACGCGTCGACCTTCGCGAGGAGGTCCTCGATGGGTGGGTCGACGAGGGTGGGGCGCTCGGCCATGGGTGTCCTTGTCCTCAGGAGGGGGTGCGTCGGGCTCGACGCAGCCCCTCCAGTATAGAGACGATCTCCCCGGCCGCCCGGTCCGGGTCGTCGTTGACGACCACCCGGTCGGCGAGGCGCCGCCCCCGGGCCAGCTCCTCGGGGGCGCTGCGCAGGCGCGCGCGCACGTGGGCGTCCTCGTCGCCGCGCCCGCGCAGGCGCTCCTCGAGCGCGACCTCGGTGGGCGCGGTCACCAGGACGACCAGGGCGTCGGGGAAGTCACGCCGGACCTGCTCGGCGCCCTGGACGTCGATCTCGAGCAGCACGTCGCTGCCCGCGGGGGGCGTCGGTCGGGGCGTCCCGTAGAGCTGTCCGTGGAACTCGGCCCACTCGAGGAACCGGCCCTCGCCGATCGCGTGGGCGAACTCCTCGCGCCCCACGAAGGCGTAGTCCGCGTCGGTCTCGTGGGGCCGCGGCGGGCGGGTCGTCCAGCTGCGCGAGAGCCAGAGGTGGCCGTCTCGCTCCACGAGGCGGCGCGCCAGGGTGCCCTTACCGACGCCGCCCGGGCCGATCAGGACGACGACGAGGGGCTCACCGGACAAGGGCCCGGAACAGCTCGGCGCGCTGCTTGGGCCCGAGCCCCCGGATGCGCCGGGTCTTGGCGATCTGGGCGGCCTTCATGATGCGCTCGGCCTTCACTTCGCCGATGGCCGGCAGGGCGCTGATGAGGTCGTAGGCACGCATCTGGGCGATGCACTCCTCGCGCGCGGCGAGCTCGAACAACTCCTCCAAGGAGAGCTGGCCGGTCTTGACGAGGCGCTTGATCTCGGCCCGACGTCGACGGTTGGCGACCGCGAGCCGCGAGGCCTCGACGCGCTGTTGCTGGGTCAGGGACGGAGGAGTTGGGACCACGGGCTCAGACTACTGCGCGCCGGGTGATCAGGCTAGAGGACTTCAGCCAGGTCGTCGCGCCAGCGCTCGGCCGCCTGGCGCAGGGCCCGGCGCGACGGGCCGGCCGCGAGGACGCCGCGCGAGACGCTCGCGAGGACGCTCGCGCGCGAGCAACCCGCCGCCACCGCCGCCACCTCCCGCGGTCCGGCTCCTTGGGCCCCGACGCCGGGGACGAGGATCGGCCCGCCCAGGGAGGCCAGGTCGAACCCGAGGGGGGCCCGCGTCGCGCCCACCACGACCCCGACCGACCCCCACCCCTCCACCGCGTTGAGGGCCGCGACCGCGGCGCACACCCCGGCCTCGACGCTGCGACCCTCGTAGAGGGCCTCTTGGATCCGCCGACCCTCGGGGTTCGAGGTGGCCGCGAGCACGAGGGTCCCGGTGCCGCTGTGGCGCGCCGCCGCGAGCAGCGGGGCGAGCGAGGCGACCCCGAGGTAGGGGTGGAGGGTCACCGCGTCGGCGCGCAGGGCCGAGCCCTCCCCCGCCCAGGCCTGGGCGTAGCCCTCGTTGGTCGAGCCGATGTCGCCGCGCTTGGCGTCGGCGATGAGCAGCACCCCCGCCTCACGGGCGACCTCGACCACCCGCTCGAGCGCGGCGAAGCCCGCCGAGCCGAAGCGCTCGAAGAAGGCCACCTGGGCCTTGACGGCGGCGGCCGTCTCGGCCACGGCCTCGATGGTGGTCAGGGCCAGGGAGCGCGCCCCGTCGGCCGAGTCGTCGAGGCCCCACGCGGCGAGTGTCGCGGCGCTCGGGTCGAGCCCCACGCAGAGCGGGCCCCGGACCTCGATCGCCTCCGCCAGGCGCACCCCGAAGGTCTCACGCGCGGCCATGGGCCACCCCCACGATCTCGCCGAGGGAGGCGACGCCGTGCCGGTCGAGCCAGCCCTCGAGCTCGTCGCGCACCCTAAAGGGCGCGCGCGGGTCGGCGAAGGTCGCGGTGCCGACCTCGAGCGCGTGGGCGCCGGCCATCGCCATGGCCACCGCGTCCTCGCCGCTGGCGATCCCGCCGACGCCCACGATCGACGCCTCGGGGAAGGCCTCGCGGCACTCGTAGACCGCGCGCAGCGCGATCGGGGCGATCGCACTGCCGCTCAGCCCGCCGCCGCCGTGGCCGAGCACCGGGCGTCGGGCCTCGACGTCGATCACCATCCCGAGCACGGTGTTCACCAGGACCAGGGCCTCGGCCCCGGCCGCCAGGGCAGCTCCGGCCACCTCGACGAGCTCGGGCGTGTTGGGGCTCAGCTTCACCCACCGCGGCAGGCCGGCGGCCGCGGCCGCCTCCACGACGGCCGCGGTGGCGGCGGGTGAGTGGGCGAAGATCCCCCGGCGACCCTCGAGGTTGGGGCAGCTCGCGTTCACCTCCACCGCCGCGACCTCGGCGCCGGCGAGGTCGGCGGCCGCGGCCTCGAACTCCGCGACGCTGCGCCCCCAGATCGAGGCGACGACCGTCGCGCCGCGCCGACGCAGCCGCACGAGGCCGTCGGCGCGCCAGGCCGCGACCCCCGGCCCCGAGAGGCCGACGGCGTTGACCATCGAGGGGCCCCAGGTCGCGAGCCGGGGCGCCGGGTTGCCGGGCCAGGCGAAGGCCGCGAGGGACTTCACGACCACCGCCCCGAGCCGGTCGAGCTCCCCGTAGCCGGCGAGCTCGTCGCCGACCCCGGCCGTGCCCGAGGCGGTGAGGACCCCGCAGGCGAGCGCGAGCGAGCCGACCCGCGTGGAGAGGTCAGCCACCGTGAAGCTCCTGGAGCGAGCGCACGCGCCAGCCGTGTTGGCGGGTCTCTTCGATTCCCCGGGCTGCGGCGAAGCCGGCCGCCAGCGTCGTCAGGCACGGCACCCCGTGGCCGACGCACGCCGTGCGGATGGCCGCCCCGTCGCTGCGGGCCGTCGAGCCGGTCGGGGTGTTCACCACGAGCTGGACTCCGCCCGAGGCGATCAGCTCGACGGCGTCGACCCCGAGGTCGCCCTGGCCCACCTTGGGGACGAGGGTCGCGACCTCGACCCCGTGACTGCGCAGAAAGCCGGCGGTGCCCACGGTCGCCGCCAACTCGAAGCCGAGCTGGTGGAGACGGCGCGCCAGCGCCAGGCCGGCGACCTTGTCGGCGTCGGCGAGCGAGAAGAAGACGCGGCCCGCGTCGGGCAGGCGCGAGCCGGCGGCGAGCTGGGACTTGGCGAAGGCGATGCCGAAGGTCTCGCCGATGCCCATCACCTCCCCGGTCGAGCGCATCTCGGGCCCGAGCACGGTGTCGACCCCCGGGAACCGGCTGAAGGGCAGGACGGCCTCTTTGACCGACACGTGCTCGGGCACGGGGGTGGCTTCGGGCACGAGGCCCGCGGCGCGCAGGTCGGCCAGGCGCTCACCCACCATCACCCGCACGGCGACCGCCGCCAGGGGCACGCCGGTGGCCTTGGCGACGAAGGGCACCGTGCGCGAGGCCCGGGGATTGGCCTCGAGCACGTAGACCTCGTCGCCCTGGACGGCGTACTGCACGTTGATCAGCCCGACCACCCCGAGCGCCTCGGCGAGCGCTCGGGTGTGGGCGTCCAGGGTGGCGATCGTCGCGGGGGTGAGGCTCACCGGGGGCAGCGCGCAGGCCGAGTCGCCCGAGTGCACCCCGGCCTCTTCGACGTGCTCCATGATCCCGGCGACGAAGACCTCCCCGGCGTCGTCGCGCACCGCGTCGACGTCGACCTCGGTCGCGTCCTCCAAGAACCGATCGATGAGGATGGGCCGCTCGCGGGTCACCCCGCCCTCGCGCGCCAGCGCCCCGTGGGAACTCGTGAGGTCCCCCATCACCCGGGCCAGCGCGTCGTCGTCGTAGACGATCTCCATGGCCCGGCCGCCGAGCACGTAGCTCGGCCGCACGAGGACGGGGTAACCGACGCGCTTGGCGACCGCCCGAGCCTCGGCGAAGGTCGTCGCGACGTCGCCCGGCGGCTGACGCAGGCCCAGTCCGGTGCAGATGGCCGACCAGCGCTCGCGGTCCTCGGCCGCGTCGATCGAGGCGACCGGGGTGCCGAGCACGAGGCCCTCGTCCAGGGTCGGGGCGAGCTTGAGCGGCGTCTGACCCCCCAGCGAGACGACGACGCCGGCGACGCGCGCGCCCCCCGCGCAGGCCGCCCGCTCGGCCGCGATGACGTTGCCGACGTCCTCGGCGGTGAGGGGCTCGAAGTAGAGGCGGTCGGAGGTCGAGTAGTCGGTCGAGACCGTCTCGGGGTTGCAGTTGACCATGACCGTCTCGTAGCCGAGCTCGCGCAGCGTGAGGGCGGCGTGCACGCAGCAGTAGTCGAACTCGATCCCCTGGCCGATCCGGTTGGGGCCCGAGCCGAGGATGATCACGCGGTCCCGCGCCGAGGTCGCCACCTCGGAGTCGTCCTCGTAGGTGCTGTAGTGGTAGGGCGTCGTCGCGGCGAACTCGGCCGCGCAGGTGTCGACGGTCTTGTAGGTGACCCTCACCCCGGCGGCCTCGCGCCACGCGCGCACCGCGTCCGGGTCCGCCCCAGCGAGGTGGGCGATCTGCGCGTCGGCGAACCCGGCGCGCTTCACCCGCCGCCACGCGGTCGCCTCGAGGCGCGCGAGGTCAGCGCCCACGAGGGTCCGCTCGAGCTCGACGATCTCGGCCATGCGGTCGAGGAACCACCGGTCGATGCCGGTCGACGCCGCGAGGTCCTCGACCGGGGTCCCGCGCCACAGGGACTCGTGCAGCGCGAAGAGCCGCTCGGGCGTCGCCACGGCGCAGCGGCGCGCGAGGGACGCCTCGTCGAGCCCCGCGAACTCGCCGTCGGGTCCGAGGGCGAAGCCCAGCCTCCCCTGCTCGAGCGAGCGCACCGCCTTCTGGAGGCTCTCGGCGAAGGTCCGCCCGATGGCCATGACCTCGCCCACCGACTGCATCCGCGTGCCCAGGTGCGGCGTCGCCCCGGGCAGCTTCTCGAAGGCCCACCGGGGGATCTTGGTGACGACGTAGTCGATGGTCGGCTCGAAGCTCGCCGGGGTGAGTCGGGTGATGTCGTTCGTGATCTCGTCGAGGCTGTAGCCCACGGCCAGGCGGGCCGCGATCTTGGCGATCGGGAACCCCGTCGCCTTCGACGCCAACGCGCTCGAGCGGCTGACCCGGGGGTTCATCTCGATCACGAGGCGTTGGCCGTTGGCCGGGTTCACCGCGAACTGGACGTTGGAACCCCCGGTCTCCACGCCCACCCGGCGCAGCACCGCGAAGGCGTCGTCGCGCATCGCCTGGTACTCGACGTCCGAGAGCGTCTGCTGGGGCGCGACGGTGATCGAGTCGCCGGTGTGCACGCCCATGGGGTCGAGGTTCTCGATCGAGCAGACCACCACGCAGTTGTCGTGCACGTCGCGCATCACCTCGAGCTCGTACTCCTTCCAGCCGGCGATCGAGCGCTCGACGAGGATCTCGCCGATCGGCGAGGCGGCGATGCCCTCGGCGGCGAGGCGTCGGAAGGTCGCCTCGTCCTCGGCGATCCCCGTACCCGCGCCACCGAGGATGTAGCTCGGGCGCACGATGATCGGCCAGCCGATGCGCCGGGCGATCGCCACGGCCTCGTCCACCGCGTGGGCGAAGTCCGACTCGGGCACGGCGAGGCCGATGTCGGCCATCGCCTCTTTGAACCGCTCGCGGTCCTCGGCCGTCTCGATGGCCTCGGGCCGCGCGCCGATCACCTCGACCCCGAGGCGCTCGAGCTCGCCGCGGCGCACGAGCTCCATGGTGAGGTTGAGCGCGGTCTGGCCGCCGAGGGTCGGCAGCAGGGCGTCGGGTCGCTCGCGCTCGATGATCGAGACCAGCACGTCGGCGTCGAGCGGCTCGACGTAGGTGGCGTCGGCGGTGCGCGGGTCGGTCATGATCGTGGCGGGGTTCGAGTTCACCAGGACCACGCGGTAGCCCTCCTCGCGCAGCACCTGGCAGGCCTGGGTCCCCGAGTAGTCGAACTCGCAGGCCTGGCCGATGACGATCGGCCCCGAGCCGATGACCAGGATCGTCGAGAGATCGTCGCGGCGCGCCATTAGCCCTCCCACCACTCGCCGGTGTCGACGAGTCGGGCGAAGCGCTCGAACAAGTAGCGCGCGTCGTGGGGCCCCGGACCGGCCTCGGGGTGGTACTGGACCGAGAAGCACCGCTCCGCGCGCAGCGCGAGGCCCTCGACGACGCCGTCGTTGAGGTCGACGTGGCTCACGACCGCCCGCTCGAGCGACTCGGGCTCGACGGCGTAGTTGTGGTTCTGCGCGGTGATCTCGATGCGCCCCGTGGCGAGGTCCTTCACCGGGTGGTTCGAGCCGTGGTGGCCGAAGGGCAGCTTGTAGGTCCGCCCACCCAGGGCGCGGGCGAGGAGCTGGTGGCCGAGGCAGATCCCAAAGACCGGCACCCGACCGAGGAGTCTGGTGAGCTCGACCGCGAGCCCGTCGAGCGCCGCCGGGTCGCCGGGACCGTTCGAGAGGAAGACGCCGTCGGGCGAGAGGGCGAGCACCTCGTCGGCCGTCGTGGTCGCGGGCACCACGCTCACCCGGAAGCGCCGGGCCAGCTGGTCGACCATCGTCCGCTTGATGCCGTAGTCGACGGCGACGACGTGGCGCCCGACGTCCCCGCGCCGGTAGGCCTCGCGCGTGGTGACCGTCGTCACGAAGTCGGTGTCGTCGGTGCCGCGGGCCTCGCGCGCGACCGCCTTCAGCGTGGGCAGCGGCGCGGTGCCGAAGGCGCCGGGCAGGGCGCCGTGGGCGCGCAGGTGCCGGGTGAGCCGGCGGGTGTCGACCCCGACGAGCGCGGGCACCCGGTGGCGCACGAGGAACGCCTCGAGGTCCTCTCGGGCGCGCCAGCTCGACGGGACGGGGTTGAGCTCGCGTACGACGACCCCCCGGCACCAGGGGCGCTCCGACTCGTCGTCGGCGGGGGTGACCCCGTAGTTACCCACGTGGGGGTAGGTGAAGGCGACGACCTGACCGGCGTAGCTGGGGTCGGTGATGACCTCCTGGTAGCCCGAGAGGGCGGTGTTGAAGACGAACTCCCCCGTGGCGAGTCCGTCGCGCGGCGAGAAGCCGGCGGCCTCGCCGGAAAACACCGCGCCGTCGGCCAGCACGAGGTGGGCCGGCTCCCTCACGTCAGCTCCTCGCCGTCGAGCACGACCCGGCCGGCCACGAGCAGGGCCCGGGCTCGGCCGGTGAGCGCCCGGCCGTGGTAGGGGGTGTTGCGGGCGCGACTCGCGAGCTCGTCGCGGCTCGCGCGCCAGTGGCGCCGCGGGTCGAAGACCACGAGGTTGGCGTCCTCGCCCGCGACGAGCGCGCCGCCGTGCGCGCCGAGCCCCGAGCGCGCGTCGGCGCGGTCGAGCCCGGCGATGCGCGCCGGGCGACGGCTGAGCAGCGCGAAGAAGGCCGCCGCGGCCTCGTCGCCGCCCCCGAGGGCCTCCAGGGTCAGGGCGGCGGCGTGCTCCAGGCCGAGCATCCCGGGGGGCGCCTCGTCGAAGGTGCGGTCCTTGGTCTCGGGCGCGTGGGGGGCGTGGTCGGTTGCGACCGCGTCGATGGCCCCGCCGGCCAGACCCGCGGTGAGTGCCTCGACGTCGGCTCGGGGACGCAGCGGCGGGTAGACCTTGAACAACGGGTCGTAGCCCTCGACCGCGGTCTCGTCGAGGGTGAGGTGGTGAGGGGTCACCTCGCAGGTGACCGGCAGCCCCTCGGCGCGGGCCGCGGTGACGATCGCGAGGGCGCGCGCGCTCGACAGGTGCATGACGTGCAACGCGCAGCCGGTGAGGCGCACGAGCTCGACGTCACGGGCCACCATGAGCTCCTCGGCCAGGGCCGGACGGCCGACCAGGCCGAGGCGGCCCGAGAGGGCCCCCTCGTGCATCACGCCGTCGGCGGCCAGGCGATCGTCCTCGCAGTGCTCGGCCACGCGCACGCCTAGGCCCCTCGCGTACTCCATCGCCCGGCGCAGCACCAGGGGGTCCTGGACGCCCCGTCCGTCGTCGGTGAACAGGCGCACGCCGAGCGCGGCCATCTCGGCCATCGGGGCGAGCAGCTCGCCGCGTCGGCCCTGGGTGATGGCCCCGGCGACGGCGACCTCGACGCGCGCGTCGCGCCCGCGCGCCTGGACGAAGGCCACCATCGCCGCGGTGTCGAGCGCCGGCTCGGTGTTGGGCATCGCCACGACCGCGCTGTAGCCGCCTCGGGCCGCGGCCCGCGCGCCGCTCTCGATCGTCTCGGCCTCTTCGTGACCCGGCTCGCGCAGGTGGGTGTGCAGGTCGACCAGGCCCGGTCCGACCCAGCAGCCCGACGCGTCGACGACCCTCGCGTCGCCGGGCGCCTCGAGGTCGGGTCCGACGATGACGATCCGGCCGTCTTCCACCCCCACGTCGGCGCGGGCCGGACCGTCGGGGCCCACGACCTCGCCCCCGCGCACGACGACCCTCACACCGCCTCCCGTCCGAGCCCGGCGACGGTGAGGTACAGCACGGCCATGCGCACCGGCACGCCGTTGGCCACCTGTCGCTCGACGAGCGCGTTCGGGGCGTCGGCGACGGCCGAGTCGATCTCCACCCCGCGGATCATCGGGCCGGGGTGCATCACGAACGCCGTGGACTTGAGCCGCGCGTAGCGCTCGATCGTGAGGCCGTGGGTCCGGGTGAACTCCGCGAGACCCGGGACGAAGGTGCCGCTGCCGCGCTCGCGCTGCAGGCGCAGCAGACAGACCACGTCGGCCAGCCCCAGCGCCTCGTCGAGGTCGCCGACCACCTCGACCGGCCAGCTCTCCACCCCCGGGGGCAGGAGGGTCCCGGGCGCGGCCAGGCGCACCGTGGCCCCGAGGGTGGTGTAGACCGCGACGTCGCTGCGCGCGACCCGGCTGTGGCGGATGTCGCCGACGATGAGGACGTTCAGCCCCTCAAAGAGCGAGGACCCCGACGCGGGGCCGTCGAGCCCGGCTCGCTCGGCGAGCACCTGGCGAAGGGTGAAGGCGTCGAGCAGCCCCTGGGTCGGGTGCTGGTGGAGGCCGTCACCGGCGTTGATCACTCGCACGTGGGGCACGTAGCGGCTCACGGCCTGCGCGGCGCCCGAGGCGGCGTGGCGCATCACGACCGCGTCGATGCCCAGGGCGTCGATCGTGGCGATCGTGTCGCGCAGCGACTCCCCCTTCTTCACGCTCGACGAGGCCACCGCCAGCGAGAGCACGTCGGCCGACAGGCGCTTGGCCGCCGTCTCGAAGCTGAGCCGGGTTCGGGTCGACTCCTCGTAGAAGAGCGAGGCGACCACCCGCCCGCGCAGCGCCGGCACCTTCTTGACCTCGCGGCTGTGGACCTCGACGAAGGTCTCGGCGGTGTCGAGGACCTCGAGGACGGCCTCGCGCGACAGGTCCTCGAGCCCGAGGAGGCTGCGCCCGCGGATCGACTCGACGCTCACGACCGCTCCAGCCAGACGCCGTCGAGGGTGGCGCGCACCGACTCCTCGCGGGCCGTGGGGACGTTCTTGCCCACGAAGTCGGCCCGGATGGGCAGCTCCCGGTGACCGCGGTCGACGAGGACCGCGAGCTGCACCGCGCGCGGCCGGCCCCACTCGGCGAGGGCGTTCAGCGCGGCGCGCACGGTGCGCCCGGTGTAGAGGACGTCGTCGACGAGCACCACCACCCGGTCCTCGAGGTCCGGCAGCGCCGTGGCGCCGGCGCCGGTGACCGGTCGCGCCGCCAGGTCGTCACGGAAGAACGCGACGTCGAGCTGGCCGACCTCGACCCCGGCGGCGCCGATCTCGGCGAGCTCGGTGGCGAGCCGGTCGGCGAGGGTCACCCCACCGCGCCGGAGGCCGACGACGCACAGGGGCGCCTCGGGGTTGCGCTCGAGGATCTCGTGGGCCATGCGGCGCAGCGCCCGGGCCACGTCGGACGACGACAGGAGGGTTCTCGCGGTCCCGCGGGGGGTGCGCGGTCCCTCCGTGCTCTCGGTCACATCGCCTCCGGTCGTACGGGCCTCACGGGACCCGCTTCACGACGTCGGCGACGATGGTAGCAGGACGGCGCTACTCGGTCTCGGAGGTGACCGTGACCGGGCCCTCGACGCGGGCCACCGGCCAGTGGCCCGGACCCTCGAGGGACGACGCCCGTCCGGTGAGTCGGTCGATGATCGCGCCGGCCGACCCCTCGGTGCGGATGGCCTTGCGGATGACGTAGGAGATCCCCGGCAGGGCCCAGAAGTCCCCACAGATCCAGAGGATCGCCGCGCCGATCTGCTGGTCGGCGAAGGGCGAGAGCGTCACGCCGGGGACGTGGTCGTACACGCTGTACCAACTGGTCGAGGTGAGGATGCTCATCGAGATCGCGAGCAACGTCATGAGCAGGTTGGTCACCAAGATGGCGCTGCCCTGCCAGACGTACCCCTTCTTCGGGGTCATCGGGAAGGAGGGGACGATCTGGAGCCAGAAGAGGGTCCCCGCCACGACGTAGCTGCCGTGCATGAGGACGATGTGCACGACGGTGTTCGTCTCGGCCAGATCGAACAGGCGCGGCACGTGCCAGCCGAGCATCACGACGTTCATGAGCGCCAGGGCGAACCACGGGTTGCGCACCAGTCGCCCCACCGCCCGGTACGCCCGCGCCCGGGGGCTCAGGTAGAAGAAGCGCCCGGTGGCCCGCCGCCAGCGCACCGGGAGGGCGAAGAGGAGCGGGTTCCACGGCGCCCCCCACACCACGAGGATCGGCACGAAGAACATCAAGATGATGTGCTCGATCATGTGGACGTAGAAGTAACGGTCGGACCAGTAGTCGATGGGCGAGTCGATGGTGAGGAGCAAGAGCGCCAGGCCCGCGTAGAACGCCCACGCGCGCCGGCGGCGGGCCCGGCGGTTCTTCTCAGACGAGCGCTGGGCCAGTCGGTGCAGACCCAGCTCGTGGGCCACGACCGTGAGGGCCAGCGCGTAGATCGTCGGGTCGAAGCTCCACCCCTGGGTGAGGGCCCTCACGGGGTTCCCCCCGGGCGCCACGGGCGCTCGGTCGCGTCCTCGGCCTTCTGGCGAGCCGCGAGGTCGCGCTGGTGCTCCTCCCAGGCGGCGAGCATGCCCTCGTACTGGGGCTCGACGACGGGCTTGGCCGGGTGGCGGCGGGCCCGGGCCGCCTGGCGGGCGGCGTCGCGGTCGGGGTGCAGGAACTTCCACCACATGTAGACGGCGAACGCCCCGAGCAGCGGCCACTCAAAGACGTAGGCCCAGCTCAACTCGTTGCCACCCTCGGCGCGGCGCAGCTCGAACCAGAAGGCGAACCCGCACAGCGCGAGGCCGACGAGCAGCGTCACGTGCAGGCGTAGGGCCTCCGTGCCGCGCGGGCGCGACGGCGAGCCGACGGGGACCGTGTCGCGAGGCGATTCGCTCACGATGGCGAGGCTAGTTCGCGACCCTCGCCGACTCAACGCCCCGATCGCCGCGCACGCGCCGGTGCTAGCGTGGGCCAACCGACCATCGCCGAGCGAGAGCGCACGGGAGGCACCGATCTCCGAGATGTCCGACGATCAGCGCGTCAGCGCGTTCCCCGGGCTCACCGACGAGGAGCGTCGCCGCGCCCTGGCCGAGGGGACGCCCAAGGCGTCGAGCCGCTACGTGAGCCGCTTCGTGATCGGCCTGGTCCTGCTCGGCATCACCGGCCTCGCCGCGGACTACTACTTCGGCCAGATGGGCACGACGCCGGCCCCGACCGTCACGACCACGCCCCCGTCGACGGGCCCGACGCAGAAGCTCACCTCGGAGATCGACGCCTTCATGCGCCTGCACCCGATCGGCGTCGCGCGCGCCCCGGGCTTCACCCTCACGGACCAGGCGGGCGAGCGGTGGTCGCTCGGCGCGCGCCGCGGCAAGGTCGTGGTGCTCGCCTTTTTCAACGCGACCTGCACCGACGTCTGCCCCGTGCTGGGCGCCGAGATCCGCCGCGCCGACCAGCTCCTCGGGGCGAGGGCCCGCTCGGTCGTCTTCGCCGTCGTGAACACCGACCCCCACGATCTCGGGGTCGCCGCCGACCCCCCGGCGCTCGCCCGCACCGGTCTCGCCCGACTCGCGAACGTGCGCTTCTTGACCGGCCCCCTCTCGGTGATCAACGCCGTGTGGTCGGCCTACGGGATCACCATCACGACCGGCAAGAAGGTGAGCCAGGTGTCCCACAACAACCTGCTCTACTTCGTCGGTCCCGGCGGGGGCCTGGTCGACCTCGCGTCTCCTTTCGCCACCGCCACCCCGGCCGGCTACACGCTGAGCGCCGCCGCAACGGCCCGCTGGGCCGAGGGCATCGCCCAGACCGCCGGTAGTCTCGTCCCGTGAGTGAACGACTCGACGCACCCCACGACGAGTACGACCCCTCGACGATGCCGGCCCCGTCGCTCGCCACCGAGCGAGCGCCGTGGTACCGCAGACCGTGGATCCTCGTGACCAGCGCCGTGGTGGTCGTCGCGGCGATCTCGGTCGCGACCGACCTGCCCCGACGGATCACCGTTCCCCAGGACGTCGCCGCCCAGAACGCCGTGCTCACCCAGATGAGGGGCGACGCACGCGAGTGCGCCTTCGCCGTCAAGGAGAGCTTCCAGCTCTACCAGCGTTTCAGTGCCGGGACCCTCAACCCGTCCCAGCTCGCGACGACCAAGACCTACATCGCCGAGGACGAGGTGCCGTGCTCTTTCGCCGGGGAGCCCGTCTACGACCTGACCAACAACATCCAGATCACCCTGACCGCCGCCGGCCATCACGTCGACGCCGCCCACACCGCCCTCGACCACTGGATCAGCGGCACCGCCCTCAAGGCCATCGAGGACATCCGCCAGCTGATCGACGACCCGTCGAACGCCGGCCTGAAGGCGAACCTCGACTACCAGGCCCACGAACTCGACACCGAGCGGCTCCACGTCCTCGGCGACATCGCCCAGGCCGAGCGCATCCTGGGGACCACCCTCATCACCCCGAACCTGCCGGTCGTGACGCCGCCGTCTCGCGGCTGATCAACGCGCGGGGCCGAAGAAGCCCCTCGTCCGGTCCTCGCGGACCAGGTCGTACATCTCCTCATCGGGTGTGGACTCCGACTGGAGCCAGTGGATGAGGTTCCAAAAGATGATCGGGATGAAGGTCGCGGCCGAGGTCACCCAGAGCACACCGGTGCTCAGCTCCTTGTCCGCGATGACCGACACACCCCGCCCGGCCACGTGGTGAAAGACGTGGTACCACCCGGCCCCGGTCATGCCGTCCATGTAGCCGATGATCCAGATCGTCCACATCGAGACCGCGGCCATGAAGATCCGCGCCACCCGCTTCGTGCCCGGGGCGAGCGGCGGCGACTCCACGAGTGAGAGGAAGAGCGCGCCGCCGGCGACGAGGAACGACAGGCCCTCGAGCAGCCGTCCCCAGGAGTGGGCCGACACGTCGTCGACCACGGGGGTGATCCGCCAGACGATCTCCAGGACCACGAAGGCGATCGTCGCGACGACCGCCCGCCGCTCTCGCCCGTCCGACTCGCGCCGGGCCAACCACCGGCTGAACCAGGTCGGGGTGCGCTCACCCGCGAGGAACGACCGGCCCGCCCGGGTCAGGCGCCACGGCGCCCCGACGACGAGCAGGGCCGGTGCGCCGTACGCGAAGACCCCGAACTGCAAGGAGTTGACGTACTCGAAGCGACCGGCCCAGCCGCCGAGCGGCGGCACGACGAAGGCGATCCACACGATCACCCCGCAGATCAGTGCGGCGTCGCGAACCAACCTCTCCCGAGACGCCATAGAGCCCGCTGGCGTCTAGTTCTCAGTGTTGTGGTGATGGGACTGGAAGTAGCCCCAGATGCACACCCCGAAAAGAACCCCGAGGAGCACGACCATCGTCTGGACCTGAGGGCCAATGTAGATGTCCACAGCCAACTCTCCTTAGCTTCCGATCCTCACGCCACGTAGAACATCAAGAAGAACATGACGCTCACGATAGCGACGAACCCCATGTAGTAGGTCATCGAGGACACGTTCGCCCGGAACGAGCGCGCGGTGTGGGCCGAGGACAACTCGGGGGTGGTCCCGCCGAGCTCCTTGCGCATGCGCAGCGCTCGGGCCGCGGTCGTCTCCATCCAGAAGGTGGCGAAGACGATGGTCATGATGTTCATCACGACAAAGCCCATGAACGTTGACGAGTAGCCACTCGAGCCCGGGTAGAACGGCAGCTTCACGAGCTCCCAGCACTGGAAGAAGAGCGCGATCAGTCCGGCCGCCACGCCCGTCCACCCGGTGACCTGGAAGTCGTTGGTGAAGCCCTTGCGCAGCCGCGACTGGCCGTAGATGGCGAGCCCCGACATCAGCAGCAGGCAGATCAGCACGGTCCAGCCGTAGTACAGCGGGGCGAGCTGACCCGGGAGCCGCCACAGGTGGGAGTTGTTGCTCGTCCTCAGGTAGAAGTACGCGAAGGCCTCCGACGCGTAGAGGAACGTCGAGATGCCGATCGCCAGGCGACCACCGGTCCAGAGCGAGCCGATGTGCGCGCGGAACTCGTACTCGCGCTCCTCGGGCGTCTCGTTCGGCGCCAGCGAGTCCTTGTAGGTGTCTGTCATGTCAGTGCTCTCCACTTACTCTTGGACCGAACTGCCGACCGTGCCCGAGCCAGAACCCGTGCCCGAGCCACCGCCGCCGAAGTCGGCGTAGGCCGGGGCCCCGGGCTCGCTGTAGCGGTAGGGCTCGGTGACGATGACCGGGATCCGCTCGAAGTTGTACACGGGGACCGGGCTCGCCGTCTGCCACTCGAGGCCGAGCGACTCCCAGGGGTTCGCCGGCGCCTTCTGCGGGTTGATGATCATCGAGTACATGAGGTTCCAGAAGAACAACAGGAACGACGCCCCGAGGCAGAAGGCGCTAATCGACGAGAAGTCGTTGAGGCCCTGCAGGTTGTGGGCGTACTCGAAGACCCGGCGCGGCTGACCGAGCAGGCCGATGATGAACATCGGGAAGAAGGTCAGGTTGAAGAAGATGAACATCGTCCAGAAGTGCCAGAGTCCCAGCTTCTTGTTCATCATGCGCCCCGTCATCTTGGGCAGCCAGAAGTAGAGGCCCGCCATGAAGGCGAAGATCAGGCCGCCCATGATCGTGTAGTGGAAGTGCGAGAGCACGAAGAAGCTGCCGTGCACCGTCACGTTCACCGGGACGTCCGAGAGGAACACACCCGTGATACCACCGATCAGGAAGTTGAAGTACAGGGCGAGCGAGAAGAGCATCGGGATCTCGAGGCGCATCTTGCCCTTGTAGAGCGAGCCCATGCCGACCAGGTAGATAAAGCCGGTCGGGATGGAGATCAACTCCGTGGTGAGCATGAACAGGGGCCGCATGTCCGGGTTTATGCCGCTCTGGAAGAGGTGGTGCTGCCAGACGAAGAACGAGAGCAGCGCCACACCCATCATGCCCGCGGCCGCCACCTTGTAGGCGAAGAGCGGCTTTCGGGTGAACACGGGCACGATCTCGGCCACGATGCCAAAGCCCGGCAGGGCCATGATGTACACCTCGGGGTGGCCGAAGAACCAGAAGAGGTTCTCCCACAGGTACGAGCTCCCACCGTGCTCGTTCACGTAGAACGAGGTCAGCACGACGTGGTCGAGGATCCCAAAGAGGCCCGCGGTGAACAGGACCGGCGTGGCGAGCGTCAGCAGCGACGCCGTCGCCAGGATGGACCACACGAACATGGGCACCCGGCTCCAGGTCATCCCCGGGGCCCGGTAGTTCACG
Source organism: Actinomycetes bacterium (assembly GCA_021838005.1). Lineage (GTDB taxonomy): Bacteria > Actinomycetota > Acidimicrobiia > Acidimicrobiales > RAAP-2 > RAAP-2. Next base: position 1,887 of record JAKCEK010000005.1, on the reverse strand, counting down.
ATGGTGACCGCGATGTTGAAGCCCGCGCAGATCATTCCGATGCCGATCACCGCGAAGCCGAACAGGTAGGAGATCATCCCCGGTCCGGCCTGGTTCTGCAGGGGGGCGTAACCCGTCCACCCCGTCGGGAAGCCGCCGTAGAACAGCGCCGAGAAGATGACCAGGTAACCGGCCGTGAAGATCCAGAAACTGAACGCCTCAATGCGCGGGAAGGCCATCCGTCGCGACCCGATCATGAGCGGCACCAGGTAGTTGCCGAGCGGGCCAACCACGATCGAGGTCGCCATCATCATCATGATCGTCCCGTGCTCCGACACGATCTCGATGTAGGTTCCCGGGTTGAAGATGTGGACCGTGGGGTTGAGCAACTCGGTGCGAATGGCCATGGCGAGCAGTCCGCCGGTGAAGAGGAACATGAGCACGCCCACCACGTACTGCATGCCGACCACCTTGTGGTCGAGCGTGTAGCGGAAGTACCGGCTCAGTCCCGGCACCGGCGCCTCCTCGCGCGCCTCGCGCCCGAAGAGCTTCATGATCGGGTAGTTCAGCGCCCCGATCCCGAGTAGCCAGCCCAGCACCATGAAGGCGAGGCCGAGGAAGTCCGCCACGCCGTTCTGCCCGTTGTTGGCGATGTAGGTGTACCCGCTCGCCAGGTAGTTGCCCCACCAGTGGCCGAAGAGGTAGCCCAGGAAGCCCAGCACGATGGCCGTGCCGAGGTGCTGGCTCATCCAGCCCGGCCGGTTCGTCCACGAGGTCCCCGATCGAGGTCCTGCGGGGCTCGCCGTGCCGGCCGTCGCCTCGGTGGGTCGCTCGGCGCTAATTGTCATCGCACCATCTCCATTTCTTGACAGTGATCACGCATTACGGGCACTACTCGGACCCGGCTCACGAGGCCGGCTGCTTGGCGCCGTACACGTCGTACGGGCTGTAGGGGGTGACGTTGCCGTCGGGGTAGAGGCCACCGGCCGCGCCGTTGGCGTCCGGGGTGTAGGTCCAGGCGAAGGGCGGCAGGTACTTGGTGTTCTGCGCGTTCTGCGCCTCGGTCTTGGTCGCCCAGGCCATGAAGGCCGTCTTGGAGAGGACCCGCCCGCTGTTGTACATCGCGCCGTGCCAGATGCCACAGAGCTCGTCGCAGCGGACCATGAACTGGCCGGTCTGGCGGGTGTCGGCGAAGGCGACGTTGTTCACCCCGGGGTTGGCGTCGGCCTTGACGCTCAACTGGTAGGCCCAAAAGTCGTGGATCACGTCGAGCGACGTGACGTCAAAGACGACGTCGGTGTGCACCGGGATGATGAGCCGGTTGGTCTCCATGCCGCCGAAGGCCGGGTACCGGTAGCTGAACTTCCACTGCTGGGCGATCACCTGGACGACGAGCGGTTGGCTGCCCGCGGGCGACCAGCTGGCCTTGCCCTGGATGGCTGCGGTGTTGGCCGCGATCGCGCCCACGGGCGCCCACACCGGGTTCGGCCCCTCGCCGCCGCCCGAACCGTGGTCGCCAATAAGGGCGATCGTGCCGTAGATCGCGGCCGAGATCACCACGATCGAGGTGATCGTGATCCAGCCGGCCTGCACGCCCCGGCTGGCCTTGGCGGCTTCGCCGCCGATCGGGTCCGGGACCCCGGGCTTGTCGCGCCACTTCACGATCGCGTAGCCCAGCCAGATCCACACCATGAACACGACCGGCAGGGCCGTGACGGCGAGGATGTTGAAGTCGAACTGGTTCCAGTGAGCCGACGTGGTCATGTTCCCCGGGGGGATGTGCGGGCCGACCAGGAACCACCACAGCAGGTCACCGATCACCGACACGATGACCCAGGCGGTCACGATGCGGCGCATCTCACTTCCGTTGTTCATTGGGATCTCTCCGTCGTCGTCGCTCGATACCGG
>JAKCEK010000084.1 GCA_021838005.1 Actinomycetes bacterium | reverse complement strand
TCTCATGCTGAGCGCCCAGGGCGGGGTGGAGATCGAGGTGGTCGCCGTCGAGAGCCCCGACGCCATCGCCATGCTCCCGATCGACCCCGTGCGGGGGCTCGACCTCGCCACGGCCCGACGCTGGGTCGCCGAGGCCGGCCTGGACGAGGCGGCCCGCGCCCAGGCGGCCGACCTGCTCGTGGCGCTCTATCGCTGCTACACCGAGGGCGACTGCGACCTCGCCGAGGTCAACCCCCTGATCCTCACCCCGGGGGGCCAGGTCCACGCGCTCGACGCGAAGGTCACCCTGGACGACAACGCGGCGTTCCGCCACCCCGAGTGGGACGAGTTCCGCGGGGACGAGTTCGAGGACCCGCGCGAGCGACACGCGCGCGAGCGGGGGCTCAACTACATCGGCCTCGACGGCTCGGTCGGCATCATCGCCAACGGCGCCGGCCTCGCGATGTCGACCCTCGACGTGGTGAACCAGGTGGGGGGTTCGGCCGCGAACTTCCTCGACATCGGCGGCGGCGCCAACGCCGACGTGATGGCCGCCGCCCTCGAGGTCATCAACGCCGACCCCAAGGTCACGAGCATCTTCGTGAACATCTTCGGGGGCATCACCCGGGTCGACGAGGTCGCCCGGGGCGTCCTCGAGGCGCTCGCGCGCGTCGAGATCGCCTCGCCGATCGTGCTGCGCCTCGACGGCACCAACGCGCTCGAGGGTCGCGCGATCCTCGCCCCGCACCTGAACGACCGGCTGATCACCGAGCCCACCATGTTGGAGGCCGCGCGCCGCGCCGTGGCCCTGGCCCGTTAGGAGAGTCGTGAGCATCTTCGTCGACGAGAGGACCACCGTCATCGTCCAGGGACTCACCGGGTCCCAGGGCCGGTTCCACGGACTGCGCAACCGCGCCTACGGCACGCAGGTCGTGGGCGGGGTCACCCCGGGCAAGGGCGGGACCGACGTCGAGGGCGTCCCCGTCTTCGACTCGGTCCGTGAGGCGGTCGCGGCCACCGGCGCCACGGCGAGCTTCATCGCCGTGCCGCCGCGCTTCGCCCCGGCCGCCATCATCGAGGCCGCCGAGGGTGGGATCGAGTTCATCGTCTGCATCACCGAGGGCATCCCGGCCCAGGACGAGGCACTGACCTACAACCGCCTCGTCGAAGAGCACCCCGGGGTGCGCCTGCTCGGGCCGAACTGCCCGGGGATCATCAGCCCGGGCAAGTGCAACATCGGCATCACCTCGGGTGACATCGCCCGGGCGGGCGGGCCGGTCGGCATCGTCTCGCGCTCGGGGACCCTGACCTACCAGGCGCTCTACGAACTCAGCCAGAAGGGCGTGGGCCAGACGACCTGCGTCGGCATCGGTGGGGACCCGGTGCCGGGCACCAACTTCATCGACTGCCTCGAGGCCTTCCAGGCCGACCCCGAGACCCGGGCCGTGATGATGATCGGCGAGATCGGCGGCTCCGAGGAGGAGCGGGCCGCGGAGTGGATCGCCCAGAACATGGACAAGCCCGTCGTCGCCTACGTCGCCGGCGTGACCGCCCCCCCGGGGCGCAAGATGGGCCACGCCGGGGCGATCATCTCGGGCTCGAAGGGGACCGCCCAGGCGAAGATGGCCGCCCTGGCCGACGCCGGGGTGAGGGTCTGCCAGAACCCCACCGAGGCCGGCGAGGCGATGGTCGAGATCGTGCGGGCCCTCTAGCTGTGAGCGTCGCGCTCGGAGTGCTCGTCTCGGGCTCGGGGACCATCCTCGAGGCCTTCCTCGCGGCCGGACTCGTCCCGCGGGTCGTGGCGAGCGACCGGGCCTGCCGGGGCCTCGAGGTCGCGCGCGCCGCGGGTGTCGAGGCGCTCCTGGTGGACCGGACGGACTTCGGGGGGTTCGGCGTCGGCTTCGAGCGCGAGCGCTACAGCGCCGAGCTCGCGACGGCCCTCGGCGAGCGCGGCGTGGGGCTGGTCGCGATGGCCGGCTTCGGCACGGTGCTCGCGCCCGCCTTCTTCGCGGCGTACCCGGGCCGGGTCCTCAACACCCACCCGAGCCTGCTGCCCGCCTTCAAGGGCTGGCACGCCGTCGCGGCGACGCTCGCGGCCGGGGTCGCCGAGACGGGCTGCACGGTGCACCTCGCGACCGAGGACCTCGACGACGGCCCGATCCTCGCCCAGCGGCGCGTGGCGGTCCTCGGGGGCGACGACGAGGCGAGCCTCCACGAGCGGATCAAGGCGGTCGAGCGCGCGCTCTACCCCGAGGTCGTCACCCGGGCGCTGTCGCTCCTCGAGGCCGGGGGCGAGCCGGCCGACCTCGCCGCGGCGCGGGAGCCGGCGTGAGGGCCCTGCTCAGCGTCTACGACAAGACCGGGCTGGTCGAGTTCGCTCGGGGCCTCGCCGGGCTGGGCTGTGAGCTCGTCGCCTCGGGCCAGACGGCCGCCGCGCTCGTCGGGGCCGGCCTGGCGACGCTCGAGGTCGCCGAGCTGACCGGCTTTCCCGAGATGCTCGACGGTCGGGTAAAGACGCTGCACCCGCGGGTGCACGCGGCGATCCTGGCGGACCTCGACCGATCCGAGCACCGGGCCCAACTCGAGGCGCAGTCGATCACCCCGATCGACCTCGTGGTCGTGAACCTCTACCCGTTCGCCTCGGACCCCTCGATCGAGCTCATCGACGTGGGCGGGCCCACCATGGTGCGCGCCGCGGCGAAGAACCACGCCCACGTGACGGTCGTCACCGACCCCGGCCAGTACGAGGCGGTGCTCGCCGAGCTGCGCGCCGACGGCGCCACCTCTCTCGCGACGCGCCGCCGCCTCGCCCAAGTGGCCTTCGCGACGACGGCCGCCTACGACGCCCGCATCGCCGCCTGGCTCGCCGACGAGATGAGCCTGCCCGAGCGGCTCGTGCTCGACCTCGAGCGCGTGACGGCCACCCGCTACGGCGAGAACCCCCACCAGCACGCCGCCCGCTACCGCCGCGCCGGGACCCGCCCGTGGTGGGACGCGGTGACCCAGCTCGGGGGCTCGCCCCTGTCGTACCTGAACTACCTCGACGCCGACGCCGCGTGGCGGCTCGTCCACGAGCTGGCCGCCGACGTGCCCGGCTCGCGGGCCGCGGCCATCATCAAGCACGCCAACGCCTCGGGGGCCGCGGTCGCCGAGACCCCGCACGACGCCTTCGCGCGGGCCCTCGCCGCCGACCCCCAGAGCGCCTTCGGCGGGGTGGTGGCGATCGGGGGCGAGGTCGACGACGACCTCGCCCGCGCCGTGGCCGCCGGGCCCCAGGCCGACGTGATCGTGGCGAGCGGGTTCAGCCCCGGGGCGGTCGAGGCCCTCGTCGCCCGACGCAAGGCGACCCGGCTCCTCGCGGCGCCGTCGCCCGAGCCGCTCGGGGTTTCGGTGCGCACCCTCGGCGACACCGCCCTCGTCCAAGACGCCGACGAGCTGGTGAGAGCGGCCTCGACGTGGACGTGTGCGACGGCGGCGGCCCCCACCCCGGCCCAGATGGTCGACCTCGTGGTGGCCTGGCGCGTCTGTGCTCGCACGACCTCCAACGCGGTCGTCGTCGCGCGCGACGGCGTCGCCGTCGGGGTCGGGGCCGGCCAGCAGTCGCGGGTCGTGGCGGCCGAGCTCGCCGTCGCCAAGGCCGGGGAGCGGGCCCGCGGGGGCGCGGCCGCCTCCGACGCCTTCTTCCCCTTTTCCGACGGGCTCGAGAGGCTCGCCGAGTCCGGGGTCACCGCCGTCGTCCAGCCCGGCGGGTCGGTGCGCGACGGGGAGGTCGTCGCGGCCGCCGACGCCGCGGGGATCGTCATGATGATGACCGGCGAGCGGCACTTCCGCCACTAGGCCGAGGAGGATCATGACCCAGTTACTCGACGGGGAGCGCGTCGCCGCCGGCGTGAAGATGCAGCTGGCCGAGCGTGTGGCGCGGCTCGTCGCGACCGGGGTGACCCCGGGGCTCGGGACGATCCTCGTGGGCGACGACCCCTCGAGCGCCCGCTACGTCGCGATGAAGGTCGCCGAGTGCGCCGAGATCGGCGTGCGCTCGTTCGACGTGCACATGCCCGCGAGCGCCGGCCAGGCCGAGATCGAGGCCGTCATCGACCGGTTCAACGCCGACCCCGCCGTCCACTCGATCCTCGTCCAGCTGCCCCTGCCCGAGGGCGTCGACGAGTCGGCCGTCTTGATGCGGGTCCGGCCCGAGAAGGACGTCGACGGGCTGCACCCGGTGAACCTCGGCCGGCTCGTCATGGGCACGCCGGGGCCGCTGCCCTGCACGCCCCAGGGGATCGTCGAGCTCCTCGCCGCCTACGACGTCCCGGTCGAGGGGCGCCACGTCGTGGTGATCGGCCGGGGCCTCACGATAGGCCGGCCGCTCGCGCTGCTGCTCGCGATGAAGCGACCCCACTGCAACGCCGCCGTGACCGTCGTGCACACCGGCGTCGCGGACTTCGCCGGGCTCGTGCGCGGCGGGGACGTCGTGGTCTCGGCCGCCGGCCGGGCCGGACTCGTCACGCCCGAGATGGTCAAGCCCGGCGCGGCCGTCGTGGGGGCGGGTACCTCCTTCGAGGGCCGCCGGCTCCTCTCGGACCTCGCCGACGGCGTCGCCGAGGTGGCCGGCTGGATCACGCCACGCCTGGGTGGTGTCGGGCCGATGACCCGTGCCATGCTGTTGCGCAACGCCGTGCTGGCCGCCGAGAGGACACGATGACCACCGCCGACGACACCACCCGCGACGAGCGCGGCCGCGAGTTCGACGAGAGGCCCTGGGGCGCCTACTGGGTGCTCGACGACGAGCGGGCCGACCACAAGGTCAAGCGCCTCGTGGTCGAGTCCGGCAAGCGGCTGAGCTACCAGCGCCACCGCCGTCGCGCCGAGCACTGGTTCGTGGTGGCGGGCACCGCGACGGTCATCCTCGACGGCGAGGAGATCACGCTCCTCCCGGGCCAGAGCGTGGACATCGCGGTGGGCCAGGCCCACCGGTGCGAGAACCGGGGCGCCGAGCCGGTGACCTTCGTCGAGGTCCAGACCGGCACCTACTTCGGCGAGGACGACATCGAGCGCCTCGAGGACGACTTCGGGCGAGCCGGCTAGGCCCGTGCGCGTCGACGAGTTGGTCGCCCGCGGGCTGACCCGGTCCTTCGAGTTCTTCCCGCCCAAGGGCGACGAGGAGCGTCTCGTCCTCGAGACGACCCTCGTCGAGCTGACGGATCTCGCGCCGTCGTTCGTCTCGGTGACCTACCGCGGTGGCGAGGCCAGCCGCCAGCGGACCTTCGACCTCGTGACCTCGATCGAGGCGAAGGGGCTCACGGCCATGGCCCACCTGATCTGCGTCGGCCACGGCCGGGCCGAGATGCGCGAGCTCCTGGCCCACTACGTCGAGGCGGGGGTCGAGAACGTGATGGCCCTGGGCGGGGACACCCCCGGGGGCGCGGCGCCCACCGGAGAGCTGCGCCACGCGAGCGACCTCGTGGAGCTCGTGCGCGAGACCGGTCCCTTCTGCGTGGGGGTGGGGGCCCACCCCCAGGGGCACCCCCGCTCGTCCGACCGCGCCAGCGACCGGCGACGCCTCGCCGAGAAGCTTCGCCTCGCCGACTTCGCGGTGACCCAGTTCTTCTTCGAGCCCGAGGAGTGGACCCGCCTGGTGCTCGAGCTCGCCGACTTGGGCCTGGAGAAGCCGGTCCTCGCGGGGATCATGCCGGTAACGACCCTCTCGGGGGTCGCCCGCATGGCCGCGATGGGAGCGGCGGTGCCCGCGTGGCTCGTCGAGCGCCTGGAGGCGGCCCACGACCGCGGTGGCCCGGGGGCGGTGCGCGCCGAGGGGGTGGCCGCCGCCACCGAGCTGTGCGAGGCGCTGCTCGAGGCCGGCGTGCCGGGGCTGCACTTCTACACGCTGAACCGCTCGAGCGCGACCCGCGAGATCCACCGGGCCCTCTTCCCCTAGGGACCGAGGTCCCTAGGGGACCCCCGCGGGGCCCGTCGTAGGATGGGCGCCATGGCTCAGAAGATCACCATGGACGCCGCGGGCGCCCTCCACGTACCCGACGACCCCATCATCCCCTACGTCGAGGGGGACGGGACGGGCGTCGACATCTGGCCGGCCGCGCAGCTCGTGATGGACGCGGCCGCGACCAAGCACGGCAAGACCATCCACTGGAAGGAGGTCCTGGCCGGCGAGAAGGCCTACAACCGGACCAAGGACTGGCTGCCGGCCGAGACCGTCGAGACCTTCCGGGAGTACCTGATCGGCATCAAGGGCCCTCTCACGACCCCGATCGGTGGGGGGTTCCGCTCGCTCAACGTCGCGCTGCGCCAGATCCTCGACCTCTACGTCTGCCTGCGCCCGGTGCGCTGGTTCGCCGGCGTCCCCTCGCCGGTGAAGCGGCCCGAGGACGTCGACATGGTCATCTTCCGGGAGAACACCGAGGACGTCTACGCCGGGCTCGAGCTCGAGTCGGGCACCGCCGAGGCCGAGAAGCTGCGCGCCTACGTGAAAGAGGCCTTCGGCTGGGACGTGCGCGAGGCGAGCGCCCTCGGGCTCAAGCCGATCTCGCCCTACGGATCGAAGCGGCTCATCCGGGCCGCCCTCACCTACGCGGTCGCGAAGAAGCGCGAGTCGGTGACCCTGGTGCACAAGGGCAACATCCAGAAGTTCACCGAGGGCGGCTTCATGAGGTGGGGCTACGAGCTCGTGCGCGAGGAGTTCGCCGACGAGGCCGTCGGCTGGAACGACTGCAACGGCGAGCCCGGCGGCAAGATCCTCGTGAAGGACGTCATCGCCGACATCGCCCTCCAGCAGGTCCTGACCCGCCCGCGCGAGTTCAGCGTGATCGCCACGACGAACCTCAACGGCGACTACCTCTCGGACGCCCTGGCCGCCCAGGTCGGGGGGATCGGCATCGCGCCCGGCGCCAACATCAACTACGTCACCGGTCACGGGATCTTCGAGGCCACCCACGGCACGGCGCCCAAGTACGCCGGTCAGGACAAGGTCAACCCCGGCTCGGTCCTGCTCTCGGGGGTCTTGATGTTCGAGCACCTCGGCTGGCAGGCGGCGGCCGACGACATCGTCCGGGCCCTCGAGGCCACCATCGCCGAGAAGATCGTCACCTACGACTTCGCCCGGCTCACCGAGGGCGCCCACGAGGTCAAGTGCTCGGCGTTCGCCCAGGCCATCGTCGAGCGTCTCTAGTCGCAAAAAGAGGAGGAGAGATGCCCCCCGTCACCGTCACCGTCACCGGCGCCGCCGGTCAGATCGGCTACGCCCTCTTGTTCCGGATCGCCTCGGGCGCCCTCTTCGGGCCCGAGACCCCGGTCGCGCTGCGCCTGCTCGAGATCGAGCCCGCGATGAAGGCCCTCGAGGGGGTCGTCATGGAGCTCGACGACTGCGCCTTCCCCCTCCTCACCTCGATCGAGGCGACGAGCGACCTGGCGACCGCCTTTGACGGCACCAACTGGGCCCTGCTCGTGGGCTCCATCCCGCGCAAGGCCGGCATGGAGCGCGGGGACCTCCTCAGCGTGAACGGTGGGATCTTCAAGCCCCAGGGCCGGGCGATCGCGGCCCACGCCGCCTCCGACGTGCGGGTGCTCGTGGTGGGCAACCCCTGCAACACCAACTGCCTGATCGCCCGTTCGGCCGCCCCCGAGGTGCCCGCGGAGCGCTGGTTCGCCATGACCCGCCTCGACCAGAACCGCGCGGAGACCCAGATCGCCAAGCGCGCCGGGGTGCCCGTCGTCGAGGTCAAGAACCTCGCGATCTGGGGCAACCACTCCTCGACCCAGTTCCCGGACTTCGCCCACGCGACCGTGGCGGGCCGCCCGGCCCCCGAGGTGATCGGTGACGAGGGCTGGCTGCGCGGGGAGTTCCTCACGACCGTCCAGAAGCGCGGGGCCGCCGTCATCGAGGCCCGGGGGCTCTCCTCGGCCGCCTCGGCCGCGAACGCCGCCATCGACACCGTGGTCTCGCTCACCACCCCCACGCCGGCGGACGACTGCGTCTCGGTCGCGGTGACGACCCGGGGCGAGTACGGGGTGCCCGAGGGGCTCACCTTCGGCCTGCCGGTCGTCGCCGACGGCGCGGGTGGCTTCACGGTGAAAGAGGGCTTCGCCCACGACGACTTCGCTCGCGAGCGGGTCGCCGCCACCACCGACGAGCTGCTCGCCGAGCGCGACGAGGTCCGCGCCCTGGGCCTCATCTAGGGCCCTGGGCCGGGTCGACCCCGCTACCTGAGTGGTCGGGGGCCGGTGCCACCGGTCTCGGGTGCACCCGGTGTACTCTCGGCCCGCTCGTCGAGGGTGCGATCCGGGGGAGACGACGTGGTGAGTTCGTCGGTGCGCGGG
>JAKCEK010000083.1 GCA_021838005.1 Actinomycetes bacterium | reverse complement strand
GAGGTCGACGTGCGGTTGGAGGTCGAAGCCGCCGGACCCGTCGGGGTAGGTCGTGAGGCGGCGCCGGTGGCCCCGCGGCGACGCCTCACGGATTGCCTCGCCCCTGTCACGCCAATACGACCCGGGCCCGCCGCCGTCACCACGACGCCCGGGCGGACCTGACCGGCGTCGTCGTTGAAGAACGCCGGCCCGTATGGCGTGGGACCGACCGAGTGCCGTTCGCTCGCCACGACCACCGCCACGTCGGGTCGGAGTCTCCCACACCGGGTGCCCAGGTCCTCGCGGGCCTCCGCGACGAGTTCGGCCGAGACCTGCGCGGTGGCGCGCCCTCGCTGTAGCGCACCTCGGCGGAGTGGCCCTCGAGGATCGCGAGCCCGTGACCGATGCCCATCGGAGGAAGGGTACGTAGCGGACCCGATCTCGCGCCCCCCGAGCCCGACCCCTCCACCCTGCGCCCTCGTCGACACAGTGCGACTCCGCGGGTCGGAGCACCCTGACGCGCGCGGCCCATCACTTAGCATGGGAGCATTGTGCACGCCTCTTTTACCACCCGCGCCCACGCCACGGCGATGATCCGGCGTCCCGGGACGTCCCCTCGTGGCGCCGGGGCAACGGTCCCGGGCGGGGTGGACGGGCATCGTCCGTTCGAGCGCCCGTAATCGATGAGGCCGCGTCGACGCTCGCCCGCGGTGCGAGCCCTCCGGGCACTGCTCGCCCCACTGGCCATCATCGTAGGAACGGTGGTCGTGCTCGTCTCGGCGATTGGGGCCTCCTCGACCACGACGTCGAGTACCACCACCTCCACGACCGCGTCGACGACGACCGTCCCCGCGTCGACCGGGTCGGGCTGGCTCACCGCGTGGACCTCACCGATGGACTACTACTTCACCGAGCACGCCCTCACACCGGTGCCCGCGAACAACGCGACGTTCCGCGACATCGCCCGGGTCGCGGTCGGCGGTCGATCGATCGAGATCCAGCTCTCCAACACCTGGAGCCTCACCCCCACCACGTTCGACGCGATCACCGTGGGCGTCCAGCAGAGCGGGGCCGCCGTCGTCCCGGGCTCGATCGTCCCGGTGACCTTCGCCGGGCATCCCTCGGTGACGATCCCCGCCGGCGCTCGGGTCATGAGCGACCCGATCGCCCTGCAGGTCCACGCCGGCGAGAACCTGGCGATCAGCCTGTCGATCTCGGGCTCGGCGGTCGTCAGCATCCACAACTGCTGCTTCGGACACATCGACTCCTACGGGACGCGCGACGGCGCGGGCAACGTGACGTCCGACCCAGCGGCGACCCCCTTCGTCTACGGCGACTTCAACATGCGCTGGCTCTCGGCGATCGCGGTCGCGGGCTCGGCGGCGCAGGGGACGGTCGTGGCCTTCGGTGACTCGATCACCGAAGGGTTCAACAACGCCGGGCTGAGCTGGCCCACCCTGCTCCAGCGCCGGATCGGCCGTCTGGCGCCGAGCGAGCAGGTGTCCGTCGTGGACGAGGGGATCGCGGGCAACACCGTCTCGGTCTTCCCCAAGGGGACCACCTTCGCCGAGCTCGACGGGGGCGTCCCGGGCGTCACGCGAGTCGGGCCCGACGCGCTCGCCCTGCCCGGAGCAAAGGACGTCGTGTTGTTCATGGGGACCAACGACATCTGGTTCGGAGCGGGCGGGTCGGACCTCGCCCACCCGATCGCGCCCTACGGCACGGCCCCCCGCATCGAGGCCGCGATGCGGGCGATCATCGCTCGGGCCCACGCCCACGGCCTAAGGATCTTCGGGGTCACCCTGCTGCCCCGGGCGACCTTCCTGGGGGGCAACGGCGAAGAGCCCGAGGTGTGGACCCCGTCGGACCAGGCGACCATGGACGCGGTGAACGCCTGGATCCTCTCGCCGGGATCGGGCTTCGACGGGACGATCGACCTCGCGGCCGTGATGGGTGACGTGTACAACGGCGCGTGCCGGCCCTCGACCCCCTTCGCCCCGTACTACACCGTCGACAACCTCCACCCCAACACCGCCGGCCAGACGGTGATGGCCGACGCCATCCCAACCACCCTGTTCGGGATCCCCGAGGCGCCCACTCTGGCCCCACTGGTGGCGGCCACCCCCACGGCGGGGTGCCCCGGGGCGGCCGCGGCCGAGCGCGTGCTCGCCCAGGGACGCACCCCGGCGACCACCACGACGACGACCCCTCCGAAGCACCCGACGCACCCCGTCCACCACCGCGCTCGGCCGAACTCGTCGGTGCGCGACCTCGTGGGGGCGCTCGCGATCCTCGTCGCCCTGCTCGTCTTGGTCGGGCTCGTGGCGCGCCGGCGCCGCACGCTGCGCCGGCGCCGACGCGCCCGCGAGGCGGTCCGGGCCTACCGGGGCCCCGGGGGGTTCCCGCCGTCGCCGCGACCGCCGCCGCGCAGGAGGTAGCGGTACCGGACGAAGGCCTCGCCGCTCCGACTGGTCATCGCCCCGTCCACACGCCACCCGAGGTGCTGGTAGAAGCCCCCCGCCGCAAGGTCGGGCGGGGTGACGAGCACCAACTCGTCCAAATCGGCCGCGTCGCCCTCGGCGACCGCGGCGAAAAGGAGGGCGCGACCGACGCCCGAGCCCTGGCGGTCGGCCCGCACCAGAACGTGGGTGATCTCGCCCGAGCGCGCGCCACCGGACTCGCTCGGCGACTCACGTGTCCGCGTGAGCCGTGCGGCCGCCAGACGCGCCACGCCGCGCACGTAGCGGCGCCCGCGGGTCACGAGGAGGTCCCGCGCGAGCGCCGGATGGCCGGCAGCGTAGAGGGCGAGTCGGAACGCGAGTCGCGCCCCACTCTGGCGCACCATCGCGCGCACGTGGATGGCCGGGTCGGTGGCACCGAGCAGCACGCCGAGGAGGACGCCGTCCTCGTCGCGCGCGACGAGTGCGATCGCTCCGGGCGCCTCGACCCAGGCGCGATAGTAGGCGCGCATGAAGCCCGGCCCGCAGCGCACCAGGAACTCCATGTCGAGGATCTTCCGGTGCAGGGCCGACGCCTCGGCGAGGTCCCCGCGGGTGAGCGGTCGGATCTGCACGGCCCCGGTCATCGACGACCGGTACGATGGACAACGCCAGCGACAGAGCAGCCCGCCTGCATGATGGGGAGACCCTACCAAGTTGACACGTTCCCGAGGGCGCGACGGAGCATGACCCGCGTCGATCCGACATCGCCACTCCCGTGCCCTCGTTAGCCCAGCGGGCGCGTCGTCGGCGCCAGCGGGCACGACGGCGTGCGCTCTTTCGCACGGTGGTCGTCCTGCTCGCCATCGGCACCGTCGCGGCGGTGCTCGCCAGTCGGTCCCGTCCACCGGCGACCCCGGCCTCGACCACGACGACGCACCCGACGACCACGACGGTGGCGGCCAGCGGTCCCCCCTTCGCGGTGGGGACGCTCTCTCTCACCCTGCGAGAGCCCTTCGGCGCGGGGGTGAGGATCCTGCCCACCACCGTCTACTTCCCCTCGGTGGGCCCCCCGGGTGGCGCGCCCGCGGCCGGCGCGGCCCCGCGGCGTTCGCCGGGGCCCTACCCGCTCGTCGTGTTCTCCGAGGGCTACGACATCTCCCCCCAGGCCTACGCGGCGCTCCTCGACGCGTGGGCCGCGGCCGGCTACGTGGTGGCGGCGCCGGTCTACCCCTTCACCGACCCCGCCGAGCCCGGGGGGCTCAACGAGAGCGACATCGTCAACCACCCGGCCGACCTGCGCTACGTGATCACCTCGATCCTCGGCCTGTCCGCCTCGCCCGGCGGCGACCTCTCGGGCCTCGTCCGCGCGGACGCGATCGCCGTGATCGGCCACTCCGACGGCGGGGACGTGAGCCTCGCCACCGTCGCCAACACGTGTTGCACGGACCCTCGAATCAAAGCGGCGATCCTTCTCTCGGGCGCCGAGCTCGCGTCGTTCGAGGGCCGGTACTTCGCCGGTCCCTCGACCGTTCCCCTCCTCGTCGTCCAGGGCACCGCGGACACGATCAACCCGCCGGCCTGCAGCGTGCAGATCTACGACGCGGCGCCCTCACCCAAGCACTACCTATCGCTCTTCGGCGCGAGCCACACCGGCGCCTACCTCCCCGCGGGACCGGCGCGCACGGTCGTCGAACGGGTGACGGTCGACTTCTTGAACGCCTACCTGAAGGGCTCGTCGACGGCCCTCGGCCGCATGGGGCGCGACGGGACGGTCCCCGGGCTCGCGGGTTTCACGAGTGCGCCGAGTGTCTCGGCGCACCTGGCACCGCTCACCGGTGCGTGTCCCGGGGCGCCGCCGCGCTGACCTCTGGGGGCCGGCGAGAGACCCGTCAGTTCACCGGGCCCGGCTTGACCCCGCTCACGACCGCGGCCTCGGCCACCACGACGTTCACCTGCACGTCGCGGAAACCGGCCTCCTCGTAGAGGCGAACCCACGCGTCGGTGGAGATCGGCCGCTCGTGCAGGCGCAGCATGAACCGACCCACGTTCTTCAGGATTCGCCAGTAACCGGGCAGACCCCGCTTGGCCATCGAGCGCACCTTGCTCGCGATGATCTCGCGATCGCGCGTGGTTGCGCCGCGGCCGAACATCATGTCGGCGATCACTAGCTGGCCCCCGGGCCGCAGCCACTCGAAGGCTGACGCGACGACCTTGGCCTTGTCGGCGTCGACGAGGTGGTGCAGCGCGTAGTTGGTCGTCACCAGGTCCACGCTCTGTGCGGGCAGGGTCAATCGCTCGATCGGCGTCGCCACTCCTCGCACGGTCGCGAGCCCCTCGGCCCGCGCGCGCGCCTCCATCTTCTCGATCATCGCCGGGCTCACGTCGACCCCGAGCACGTTCCCCCCACCCTGGGCGAGCACCAGGGCCAGACGGCCCGTGCCGCACCCGAGGTCCACGCAGTCCATGCCCTCGCGCAGGGTGCAGCGCTCGATCGCGGCCGCGGCCACCTTCGCCATGCCGGCGTCGTTGTGGCGGTCCCAGGTCTCGGCGCGCCGGCCCCACTTCCTCGCCTGGGTCCGGATGGCGACGGCCGTCTTCAGGCGGGACCGGCCCGAGGCGGACTCGGGCGACTGGGGGGCGTGGGGATCGGTACTCATCGGGGGCCTCTCAGGGGACGCGGGTGAGAAGGGTGCCTCCGCGGGGCGCGCGACGCCGGGCCCGACGTCTCGCCGGGGCTCCGCCGCGAGAAGTGCACCCGCGAAGTCTCCCAGTCGAACATAAGCATCCGCTAAGGCCCGCCGCGCGAACCGGCCGTGGGAGGCGGTCCTCGTCGCCCCGAGCGTAACATTCCCCATGGTCGTCGACCGCCGAGCGCGGGGTGGGCAACGTTGTCACAAGGCTTATCGGGCCTTCATGTCGCCCTTAGTTTGGCCGAGCACGCTAACAACGTGACCGCGAAGCCCACGTCCGCGCCCCCACGCCCGGGGGGCCTGCTCACCCTCGGTCCGGACGGGTCCGGCGAGACCCCGCGGGCCGTGGCGAGCACGCCGCGTTCGCCGGCCCCCCAACCCCTGCTCGTCGACCTCGCCGTCGCGCTCGTCGCCGTGGGCTTTGGCCTCTCGGTCGGGATCGCCCTCACCGCGACCAGCCACCAGCAGCTCGCCGCCCGCGGCGGCGTCGCCCTCTTCCTCGGCAACCTCACGGGTCTGGCCGGGACCTACCTCGCCCTCGTCATGGTGCTGCTCATCAGCCGGATCCCCTTCGTCGAGCGGGTCCTCGGCCAGGACACCCTCCTGCGCTGGCACCGGCGCCTCGCGCCCTGGCCCATCTCGCTCATCATCGCCCACGTGGTGATCCTGACCATCGGCTACGCTCAGGCCGCGCGCTCCGGGATCCTCCACGAGATCGGCCCCCTGGTGAACGGTTTCCCCGACATGGGGATCGCCACGGCCGGTTTCGTCCTCATGGTCGCCGTCTCGATCGCCTCGCTCTACCCGATCCGCCGACGGATCAAGCGCGAGAACTGGTGGGGGCTCCACCTCTTCATGTACCTGGCGCTCGCTCTGGCCTTCGCCCACGAGATCGTGCTCGGACCCTCCTTCGTCGGCCACCCGGTGACCCAACTCGTCTGGTCGGTCGCCTGGGCCGCGACGGCCGGGCTCGTCCTGACCTACCGCGTCGGGCTCCCGATCGTCCGCTCGATCCGCCACGGCCTCGTCGTGGAGGAGATCCGCCCCGAGGGGCCCGACGTCGTGACCGTGATCCTGCGGGGTCGCCACCTCGAGCGACTGGCCGTGTCGGGCGGGCAGTTCTTCGAGTGGCGCTTCCTCGCCCGCGGGATGTGGTGGCAGGCCCACCCCTTCTCGATCTCGGCCCGGCCCCAGCCCCCCTACCTGCGACTGACCGTGAAGTGCGTGGGCGACTTCACCTCGGCGCTCGCTCGCCTGCCCGTGGGCACCCGGGTCGCCCTCGAGGGTCCCTACGGCACCTTCACCGCCCACGCCCTGCACACCCGCAAGGTCGCCCTCATCGCCGGTGGGATCGGGGTCACCTCGGTGCGCTCCCTCCTCGAGGACCTGCCCAAGGGGACGCGACCGGTCGTGGTGCTGCGCGCCTCGAGCGAGGAGGATCTCGTCCTGCGCGAGGAGATCGCCGAGCTCGTTAAGTGGCACGGCGGGCGACTCCACGAGGTCGTCGGACCCCGGACCGCCCAGCCCGTCGAACACCTGTCCGAGCTGATCGGGGATCTCCGAAAGCGCGACACCTACGTCTCGGGCTCGGAGAGCTTCGTGATGAGCGTGACGCATTTGCTGGCCCTCCTCAAGGTTCCTCAGGAGGCGGTGCACGCCGATGTCTATGCCATGTGATCCCCCCGTCCGGGTCGGACGATGAAGCGGGCCGCGATCGCGGTCGTGGCGGCCGTCGGCGGCCTCGCCGGCGTGCTCGGTTTCGACCTGGGCGGCTCGCACGTGCCACTGCTCCAAGGCGGCGCCCCGGCCTCCAACCCGCCCGCAACCCCACCCTCGGGCTCGACCTCGACCCCGGCGTCCAACCCCGGGACGGCCGCCGCGAGCGGCTCGGGCAGCCCACCGACGGGCGTGAGAAGTGCCCTCGGCACCACCTACCAGTACGGCTACGGAAAGCTCGCGGTGCGGGTAACGCTCAACGGCTCGACGATCACCCGGGTCGACACCGTCGGGCTCCAGACGGCCGAGTCCTACTCCCAGCAGATCGCCCAGCAGGTCATCCCGCTCCTGCGCCACGAGGTCCTCTCGGCCCAGAGCGCGCGGGTCAGCGGGTTTTCCGGGGCGACCTACACCAGCGAGGCGTACATCTACTCCCTCCAGTCGGCCCTCGACAAGCTCCACAAGAAGTAGCCGGCCGGGCCGAGGCGCCGATGGCCGAGATCGTGCACACCGAGGAGGTGATGGGCACCGTCGTCTCCTTCCACGTTGAGGCGCCGACCCTCACCGAGTCCGAGCTCTGGGAGGCGGTGACCACGTCCACGGCGTTGCTGCACCGCGACGACGAGACGTTCAGCACGTGGAAGCCGGAGAGCCCGATGAGCCGGCTGCGTCGCGGCGAGCTACGGCTCGAGGACGCCCCCGCCGAGGTCGCCGAGGTCCTCGACCTGTGCGAGGCGGCTCGCACCCTCTCTCAGGGGTGGTTCGACGCGTTCTCGGTACCCGGGGGCGTCGACCCGACGGGTCTCGTGAAGGGCTGGTCGCTCGAACGCGCGCTCGCGGTACTGGTCGACGCCGGGATCTCCTCGGCCGTCGTCAACGGCGGGGGCGACATCGCCTGTCACGGCGAGCCGATCCAGGGCGGCCCCTGGCGCATCGGCGTACGCCACCCCTGGCGCGCCGACGCCCTCGCGGCCGTCGTGGAGGTCGACCGGGCGATCGCGACGTCGGGCGAGTACGAGCGCGGCCGGCACCTGTTCGACCCGATCGGCCGTGTCGGTCCCCCTCCGGCCTCGGCCACGGTGACCGGACCGAGCCTGACCCTCGCCGACGCCCTCGCGACGGCCGTGGCGGTCGGGGGTACTGAGGCGTTCGACATCGTCGCCTCGATCGACGGCTACGACGCCTACCTGATCGGAGCGGACGGCTCCGAGCTCGCCACCAGCGGAATCCGATTCAGTGACGCGGATCCCGACGAACGTGACTAGCTGGACCGCTCGACGTCCGGAGCGAGTCCTCTCGGGACCCCACGCGCGCTGGTGGACCTTGGGTCACACAAAACGAACCGCGACGAATCCGTTTTGGGCACGCCAAGACAGCAGTAGGCGCATCGAAAGCCGCGATCTATCTTGCAACCAAGGATTGTAGCACTCGTTATGCTACAATTGTGAGGTGACCAGAATTGGAATACGAGAGCTTCGCCAGCACGCCAGCCGCTACCTCGAGCAAGTTAAGGCGGGCGAAGTCGTCGAAGTCACCGAACGAGGCAAGCTGATCGCCCTATTGGTGTCACC
>JAKCEK010000004.1 GCA_021838005.1 Actinomycetes bacterium | reverse complement strand
ACGCGGTGGCGTCGCGCGAGGGCTCGACCCGTTCACCCTCTACGCCCTCATGGCGGCCGACGAGGCGTGGCGCCAGAGTGGCCTCGAAGGACCCCTCCTCGACGGCGGCAGCGTCGTCACGACGGGCATCGGTGGACTGCAGACGGTGCTCGAGCAGGTCGGGGTGCTCACGACCAAGGGGCGCGACCGGGTGTCGCCCTTCATGGTGCCCATGATGATGCCCAACGCCGCCACCGCCGCGGTGTCGATGCGCTTCGGTCTCGGGGGACCGGCCGAGACGGTGACCACGGCCTGCGCGGCGGGGACCCACGCGGTGGGCAACGGGGCGCGCCTCGTCGCGACGGGCCGCTGCCCGGTCGTGCTCGCCGGCGGCGCCGAGGCCGTGATCGTCGAGATCGCCGAAGCGGGCTTCCGCAACATGACGGCGCTCTCCACTCGGGGACTGTCGCGTCCCTTCGACGTCGAGCGCGACGGGTTCGTGATGGGTGAGGGGGCCGGAGTCTTGGTGCTCGAGGAGTGGGACCACGCGCTCGCGCGCGGAGCCACCATCCTCGCCGAGGTCGTCGGCGCCGCCTCGACCGCCGACGCCTACCACCTGACGGCCCCGGACCCCGAGGGCCGCGGCGCGATCCGCTCGATGACCCTGGCGCTCGAGGACGCCGACCTCGCACCCCAGGACGTGTCGCACATCAACGCCCACGGCACCTCGACGCCTCTCAACGACCTCGCCGAGTCCGTGGCGGTGCGCGCCGTCTTCGCCGAGGGCGCCCCGCCGGTCACCTCGATCAAGGGCCACCTCGGCCACTCGCTGGCCGCCGCCGGCGCCCTGGAGGCCGTCGCCTCGGTGCTGACCCTGCAGCACCAGGTCATCCCGCCCACCGCCGGCACGACCACGATTGACCCCGCGATCGCCCTGGACGTGGTGATCGGGGCGCCGCGCGCGGCAACGCTCGACGTGGTGCTCTCGAACTCCTTCGGCTTCGGCGGTCACAACGGCAGCGTGATCCTGCGTCGGGCCCGGCCCTAGAGCGTCCACTCGTCGAAGTGGCGCTCGACCTCGCTGTGGTCGTAGGCCCAGCGCGCGTTGGCCACGAACTCCCCCAGGGCCACCGGGTCGATCTGGCCCGGAGAGCGCTCGACCCCGGCCCGCACGTCGACCCCGAAGACCGGGTAGTGCTGGACCACCGCGATGACGCTCTCGGGGTCGAGGCCGCCGGCGGCGATCACCGGCGTGCGCGGGCCCGACTGCGCGAGCAGGTCGAGGCAGGACCCGAGGGCCGACGGTTCGTCGAGGTCGGGTACCAGCAGGTAGTCGACCCCCCCGGCGGTGGAGAGCCGCTCGGCGTCGTAGGGCACGGCGCGCAGCAGGTGGTTCACCCGCTCGCTCACGTAGACCAGGTCCTCCACCGCGATCGGCCCGGACACCTCCACGGCCGCGAGGCCCGTGGCGTTGGCCACCTCGATGACCCGCTGGGGCAGCTCGTGGTGGAAGGCCCCCACGGCGACCACGCCCTGGGGGAGGCGCTTGACGATATCGCCCACCGTCGTCACCGGGACCTGGCGCTCGCTGCGTGAGACGTCGAACGAGACGGCGTTCGCCCCTAGGGCCACCGCGAAGAGGGCGTCCTCTTCCGTGGTGACACCCGAGACCTTGACGAAGAGGCCCTCAGCCGCTAGTCGCATGGACCGCCCCCACGAAGGCCCACCCTACTCAGCGTCGCTTCCGACCTCGTCGACCTCGACGAGCGAGACCTCGCCGTAGATTCCGGCCCCGAGGGTGCGGTGGGCGATCCCGAGCGCCTCGATCGCGCCGGCGCGCTCGATCACCGTCGTCACCCCGCTGGGCCCCGCCGGCCCGCGACCAACCAGCACCGCCTCGATCGCCGCGACGCTCGGACCGCTCGCCACGACCATCCGCCAGGGCACGCGCGCGCCCCGCGCGTCGAGGCGTCCCACGAGCTCCTGGCCGGTGTAGCACCCCTTGGTGAACGACACCGTCGACTCGAGCACCCGCCGGCCGAGGCCGTGCGGGGTGAGCCCGCGCGTCTCCGGCGCTCCCGGCCAGCGCGCGGCCACGCGCTCGCCCAGCGTCGCGAAGGGTCCCTCAACGGACTCGACCGGCTCGAGCGTGCACGCCACGCGCAGCTTGAAGCGCGTCAGGCGCGCGAGGGTCGCCTCGGCCAGGTCACGCTCGAGCACCACGACGAGGTCGCCGGCGCGACGGGTGACCTGGACGGGCGCCACGACGGTGCTGTCGGGCTGGAGCACCAGGCTCCACCGGGGCTCGTCGAGCCCCACCACGTCCTGGGTGAGCTGACCAGAGAGGAACGACTCGGCCTCCGGTCCGGCCACGACCAGGGCCGACCAGGCGATCCGGGCGGTAGCGGGCTCGGGTTCGACGGTCACGACCAGTACGCTAGGCGCCGACCGTCCCCAACCGACCCGCTCGAGGCTCCATGTCGACCCAGACCGAGATCAACACGATCGCCTCGACGATGGCCGAGGTCGCCGCGCGCATCAGCGCCCTCGTCGAACACGACGGCGAGGACCTCGCGCCGGACACCTACACCGAGCTCGTCGCCGCGGAGCGCACCGTCGGCGCACTCGTGCGCCGGCTGGGACGCATCGCCCAACGCGTGGCGTAGCGTCGTCGCCCCGGTAGGGTTCCACCGTGCCGATCGCCTGGCGGTGTTTGCCCTCGCTGACCTCGCCGGAGCGACTCGAGGTACTCAGCCTGCTCGACCGCACCGAGGCCGATCTCGGGCGCGAGGCCATCGACGAGGGCCGGCGACGGGCCGTGGTGCACGGGCGACGGGCCGAGCACTGGCTCGCCCACGACGGTGGCCTGGTGGGCTACGCGTCGGCCACGACCGGTGCCCACACCACCGTGGAGATGTGCGGGGGCGGCGTCGACCCGGCGCTGCTCGCCGCGCTACGCGAACGCCACGACGTGATCGACTGGTGGACCCGCGACCGCGCCGAGGCTCCCTTGGGTGGGGTGGCCGTGCGCATGCTCCAACTCTTGCGCGTGCGCCTCCCCGTCGCCACCGAGCCGGTGCCCGAGGGCGCCGTGCTGCGCACCTTCGAGCCCTCGCGCGACGCCACCGCGTGGCTGGCCCAGAACAACGCAGCCTTCGCCGACCACCCGGAGCAGGGAGCCTGGGACGAGGCCGACCTCGCCGAGCGCATGGCCGAGCCGTGGTTCGACCCTTCGGGCTTCCTCGTGCTCGAACTCGACGGCCGAGTGGCCGCGTCGTGCTGGACCAAGGTCCACGAACTGCACCCGGATCGCTTCGGGGAGATCTACGTGGTCTCGGTCGACCCCGCCGTTCAGGGTCGACGACTCGGCCGGGTGATGGTCACCCAGGGCCTCCAGGTCCTCGTCCGGCGCAACGTCGCCTCCGCCGTGTTGTTCGTGGACGAGTCCAACGAAGCGGCCCGGCACCTCTACGCGTCGCTCGGCTTCACCCTGGAGCGTGAAGACCTCCTCGTACGCTTCGTCGGATCGAGCTAACCGACGCCGACCAGGTGGCCGATCCCGTAGGTGACGGCCGCCGAGAGACCCGTAATGAGCAGCATGCGTCCCGCGGCGTAGGCGAGTCCCCGCCGGGTGAAGTGGCCGACCCCGGCCCCGACGGCGGCGGTGACGACCGCGGTGAGTCCGACCGACCACCACACCTCTTGGCCCGAGGACGTCACGAGCCACGGCAGCAGCGGGACGAGGGCGCCGAGGGAGAAGAGCGCGAACGACGACAGCGCCGCGGTCCAGGGCGCCCCGATGGCGCTCGGGTCGACCCCGAGCTCCTCGCGGGTGTGGGTGCGCAGCGCGAGCTCGGGGTCGCGCATGAGGTCGGTGCTCAGCCGCTCCGCCAGCTCCTCGCTGATGCCTTGGTCGATGAAGGTCTGACGCAGTTCGACGCGCTCGGCCTCGGGAGACGAGGCGAGGGCCCGTCGCTCCACCTCGATCTCGTAGAGCAAGAGCTCGCGCTGGGAGCGCACCGAGAGGTACTCGCCACTGCCCATCGAGAAGGCCCCCGCGACCAGCCCGGCGAGGCCCGCGAGGCGCACGACGTTGTGACCCGGATTGGCCCCGGCGAAGCCCAGGATCAGCGAGACGTTGGTAACCAGTCCGTCGGCCAGACCGAAGAGGGCGGCGCGGAACCCTCCGTTGGCCACTTGTCGGTGGTGGGGCTCCACGTAGGACACGCGACGAGTCTAGAGACTCGGTCCCACCCCGCCCGACCGGTAGTCTGGCCTCGCCATGGCCGCGACGACCATTCCCCTCGACGAGTTGGCCTCTCACATCGGAGAGCACCTCGGCTACTGCGACTACCGGGTCATCGCCCAGGATCAGGTCGACCTCTTCGCCGACGCCACCGGTGACCACCAGTGGATCCACGTCGACCCGGAACGGGCCGCGGCCGGACCCTTCGGCGGGACCATCGCCCACGGGTACCTGACCCTCTCGCTCATTCCGGTGCTCGTCGGCGCGATCCTTCGGGTCGAGGGCGTCTCCATGGGCGTCAACTACGGCTCGAACCGCGTGCGCTTTACCGCCCCGGTGCGCGTGGGCAGCGAGGTGCGCGCCGGCGCCACCCTGGCGTCGGTGCAGGACGTCGCCGGCGGAGTCCAGGTCGCCCTCGACGTGACCGTGGAGATCCGGGGCCAGGACAAGCCCGCCTGCGTCGCCCAGACCCTGACCCGCTTCTACCGCTGACGTGACGACGCTCCCCCAGGGCGACGCCAAGACGCGCCAGGTGCGCGCGATGTTCGACGCCATCGCCGGGCGCTACGAACTGGTGAACCGGGTGATGACCGTCGGTCTCGACGCGCGCTGGCGGCGACGGGTCGTCGCCGACCTGCGCCTGGCGCGCGGCAGCGTCGTGCTCGACGTGGCCGCCGGAACCGGCGACCTCAGTCGCGAGCTGGCCCGCCAGGGCCTGCGCCCGATCGCCACCGACCTCAGCTACAACATGCTCGTCCACGCCCACGACGTCGCCGATCGCGTCCAGGCCGACGCCCTCACCCTCCCCTTCGCCACCGGGAGCGTCGACGGGGCGACCTGCGGCTACGCGTTGCGCAACTTCACCGACCTTCCCGGCACCCTGGCCGAGATCGGTCGGGTGGTGCGCCCGGGCGGGCGGATCTCCATTCTCGAGGTGGCCGAGCCGCGCCGGGGACTGTGGCGGGCCGGCTTTCGCCTCTGGTTCCACAAGGTGGTCCCCCTCCTCGGAGGGTTGCTCTCCGATCGCGAGGCGTATCGCTATCTTCCGGCGTCGACCGCGTACCTCCCCGACGCCGTCGGCATCGCCGCCGTGTTGCGCGACGCCGGCTTCTCCGCCGTCAACCACCGGGTGATCCTGGGCGGGCTCAGCCAGCAGTTCGTCGCCACGAGGCGGGCGTGAGACTGCGCCGGCGCGAGGTCGCGCCCTACAACGTCGAGCGCCTACGCACCCTCGCCGCGCGTGAGGGGTGGCTCGTGGAGTCACCCGACGCGCTGCGCGTCGGGCTCGGCCGCCGACTCCGGCGCGTCGCCCTCGACGACGGCCTCGCCGGGACGACGGGGATCCCGCCCGCGCTAACGGGTATCGAGCTCACCGGCGACGACGGGCCGAGCGGCAGCGGGGTGGTGGCCTTCGCGACCTTGCCCTTCGACCGGGCCCTCGCCAGCCAGCTCGACGTCCCGGAGTACCTCGTCACCCAGACCGCCGAGGGTCGGACCTTCCTCACGGCGCCCGAGGGGAGTCCCGACCCCCGCGCCCTCGTCGAGGCCGTGGACCCGCCCAGCCAGGGGTTGCAGGCCCCCGTCGAGCTCGAGCTTCGTCCGACCCCGGAGGGCTACGCCCGCCTCGTGGCCCAGGCCGTCGAGGAGCTGCGCACCAAAGAGATCGACAAGGTCGTGCTCGCCCGTGCGGTGCGCGGCGCGATCGGCGCGGTGATCGACCCTGGGGCACTCGCCGCGCGGCTGCGCCTCCGCGAGGCCGTGAGCACCCTCTACAGCCTGCCCACCCCCGAACGGCGCCGCTTCGTCGGGGCCAGCCCGGAACTACTCGCGAGCCGTCGCGGCTCCGAGGTGCGCTGCCACCCCCTGGCGGGCACGATCGCGATCCCCTCCGACGGCGCCGCCGAGGGGTACGGCGAGTGGCTCCTGCACAGCGCCAAGAACCTTCACGAGCACGCGGTCGTCGTCGACGAGATCGTCGCTCGACTGGCCGAGCTCTACGACGACGTCGAGGCCGACCCCGCGCCCTCGATCGTGGCCCTGGGCTCGGTCGCCCACCTCGGGACCTGGATCGTGGCGCACGGCGACCCGGCGCCCGACGCCCTGAGCGTCGCGCGCCTCTTGCACCCCACGGCCGCGGTCGCGGGGCGCCCGCGCGACGACGCGCTCGTGGCCCTCGCCCGGCTCGAGCGCCACGACCGGGGACACTTCGCCGGCCCGCTCGGCTGGCTCGATCGAGAGGGCGACGGCGAGTGGTGGCTCGGGCTGCGCGGGGTGGTGCTCGACGGCGCCCAGTTCGAGGCGTGGGCCGGCGCGGGTATCGTCCCCGAGTCCGACCCCATCGCCGAGCGCGAGGAGACCCGCAACAAGCTGGCGGTGGTCTTGTCGGCGCTGCTCAGCGAGAGCGTCTGAGCCGGCGCACAGGACGCTCCAGCGCCCAGAGGGTCACCAACCCCAGGGCCTCGACGACAATCCCGAAGGACATCTTGGACTCGCCGCGCTCGCGGTCGCTGAACGTGATGGGCACCTCGGCCAGTCGCAGCCCCCCTCGCCGAGCCCGGTGGGTCATCTCGATCTGGAAGCCGTAGCCCTCGGCGCGCACCCTGGTGAAGTCGATCACCTCGAGGGCGTCGCGCGAGTACACCCGGTACCCCGAAGTCGAGTCGGCCACCCGTAGCCCCAGCATCACCGAGGCGTAGACGTTGCCCCCGCGCGACAGGAGTCGCCGCGACCACGCCCAGTTGGGGATACGGCCCCCCGCGACGTAGCGCGAGCCGATCACCACGTCGTGGTCGTGTGCCGCCTCGAGCAGGCTCGGCAGCGCCTTGGGGTCGTGGGAGAAGTCGCAGTCGATCTCGACGAAATGGTCGTAGCCGTGGACGATGCCCCAGGCGAACCCGGCGCGGTAGGCGTGACCCAAGCCGGCCTTCTGCGCCCGGGCCAGCACGTGGATCCGCCCCAGCTCCTCGGCGATCTCCCGGGCCACCCGGGCCGTTCCGTCGGGGCTGTTGTCGTCGACGACCAGTACGTCCACCTCGGGCACCACCGCGCGCAGGGTGCGCAACATCTCGCCCACGTTCAAGATCTCGTTGTAGGTGGGGAGCACCACCAGCGTGGGCACCCGGCGAGTCTACGGTGTCCCCTAGACTCCATCGGGTCCGCTCCCGCGGGGGCCGGGCGCCTGGAGACGAGCGATGCCCGAGGCTGCGACCCCCCGATTCCGCCTGCCGCGCGAGATCCGTCTCGTCTTGAGCCTGGGGCTGCTGATCTTCGTCGCCGAGTATCTCGTCCTGCCCCAGTTCGCCTCGGCCCGCCAGTCCCTGCCCCTGCTGCGCAGCGTCAATCCCGTCTTGGTCATGGTGGCCGTCGTGCTCGAGGCGGCGGCCCTGATGTGTTACGTGGAGCTCACGCGTACGGTCCTCTACCCCTACGCCCCCGGTCACTACGACACGCTGCGGGTCAACCTCGCGGGCCTCGCCATCGGCCACGTGGTGCCCGGGGGCACGGCACCGGCCGGCGCCCTGGCCTATCGGATGTTCAACGCCTTCGGCGTGCCCAAGGACGCCAACGTCTTCGCCCTGGCCGCTCAGGGCGCCGGCTCGGCCGTGGTATTGAACGTGATCTTCTGGATCGCCCTGGTGGTCTCGATCCCGCTCAACGGGTTCAACCCCCTCTACGGCTTCGCCGCCCTGGCGGGGGTCTTCCTCCTGCTCGCCTTCTTCGGCACGATCATCATGATCACCCGCGGCCAGCGGCGCGCCGACCTGTGGCTCCGGGCCGTCGCCCGGCGGGTGCCCCGGGTCAACCCCGACCGGATCTCCTCGATCCTCGCCCGCGTGGCCGAGCGCATCAACCTCCTGATCGCCAGTCGGCGCAAGCTCTGGTGGGCCCTCACCTGGGCCGCCTTGAACTGGCTGCTCGACGCGGCCTGCCTGTGGGTCTTCTTGTGGGCCTTCGGCTCGGTCCTCTCACCGGTCGACCTGCTGGTGGCCTACGGGCTCGCCAACGTCCTCGCCGTCATCCCGGTGACCCCGGCCGGGCTCGGGGTCGTCGAGGGTGTCCTCATCGCCACGGTCGTCGGCTTCGGCGTCCCCCACGCCCAGGCGATCCTCGCCGTCTTGGCCTACCGGCTCATCAACTTCTGGCTGCCGATCCCCGTGGGCGGGCTCGCCTACCTCTCCCTGCAGTGGCGCAAGGACCGCCACCGCACTACGCCGGCGAGTACGATCGAGCCCGGTCCAGCGCCCGACGCTTGAACTCGCGCTGGGCGCTCCGGTGGTTGACCGGCTGCAGCCGGCGCCAGCGCCGGTCGGTGCCGAGGATCCAGGTGAACTCGTCGTCGCTCCAGGTCACCTCGAAGGCGTCGACCAGCTCACGCGCGAGCGCCGGGTTCTCCAGGGGTACCAGCACCTCGACGCGCCGGTCGAGGTTGCGCTCCATCAGGTCGGCCGAACCGAGGTACGCGCTGAAACCGGGCTCGCCGGGTTGGCCGAAGAGGAAGAGCCGCGAGTGCTCGAGGAACTCGCCGACCAGGGAGCGCACCGTGATGTTCTCCGAGAGCCCCGGCACCCCCGGGCGCAGGCAGCACAACGTGCGCACGACGAGACGAATCTCCACCCCGGCGGCCGACGCCTCGTAGAGTGCGTCGATCACCGCCGGGTCGGTGAGGCCGTTGACCTTGATCGCGACGCGGCCCTCGGGACCGCGCGCGCGCTGGGCGTCGATCAGCTCGATCACCCGCTGGCGGGTCGCCAGGGGGCTCACCACGAGCTTCTCGTAGTCGCCGATGCGCGAGAAGCCGGTGAGGAAGTTGAACAGCTCGCCGACGTCGTGGGTTACCGCCGGGTCGCGGGTGAGCAGGCCGAAGTCCTCGTAGGTCCGGGCCGTGCGGTCGTTGTAGTTGCCGGTGCCCACGTGGGCGTAGCGCACGGTCGTATCGCCCTCGGCGCGCAACACGAGAGCGATCTTCGCGTGGGTCTTCAACCCCACGATGCCGTAGACCACGTGGACGCCCGCGTCCTCGAGGGCCTTGGCCCACTCGATGTTGGCCGCCTCGTCGAAGCGGGCCTTCAGCTCGACCAGGGCCACTACCTGCTTGCCGCGCTCGGCCGCGTGGATGAGCGAGGCGACGATCGGCGAGTCACCCGAGGTGCGATAGAGCGCCTGTTTGATTCCGACGACCCGGGGATCGTTCGCGGCCTGGGCCACGAAGGCCTCCACCGAGTCGGTGAACGAGTCGTAGGGGTGGTGCAGCAGGATGTCCCCCTCGCGCACCGCGGCGAAGACGTCGCCGACGTGCTCGCCTTCGAGGAGGCGGCGCGGGGTGACCGGGGACCAGCTCTCCCCCTTGAGGTCGGGCCGGTCTATCCCGTAGAGGCTCCACAGGTCGCTCACCCCGAGGAAGGCGTCGGTCACGTAGACCTGACCCATCGCCAGGTCGAGCTGGTCGACGAGCAACTTCAAGAACTCCTCGGACATGTCGCGCTGGATCTCGACCCGTAGCGCCTCGCCGAAGCGCCGGCGGCGCAGCTCGATCTCGACCGCGACCAGCAGGTCGTCGGCCTCGTCCTCGTCCAGGGTGAGGTCGGCGTTGCGCGTGACCCGAAAGAGGTCCGCCCGGCCGATGCGCATCCCGGGGAAGAGTTTGTCGAGGTGAGCGACGATGAGGTCCTCGAGCAGGCACCACTGGCCGTCGCCCGCCTCGAGGAATCGCGGCAGCGAACTCGGGACCTTCACGCGCGCGCTGCGCTCGTCGCCCGTCACCGGGTCCACGACGGTCACCGCAATGTTGAGCGACAGGTTGGAGATCATCGGGAAGGGGTGGCCGGGGTCGACCGCGAGGGGGGTGAGGATCGGGTAGACGTTCTCTTCGAAGTAGCGCGCCAGCCGCTCGCGCGCCGGCTCGCCGAGCTGGTCGTGGGGCACGAGCGCGATGCCGCCGCGGGCGAGCTCGGGCAGGAGTTGGTCGCGCAGCAGGCGGTCCTGGCGCTCGGTGAGCTCGAGGACTCGCTCGCGGATGGCGGCCAACTGTTCGCGGGGTCGCACCCCGTCCACCGAGGGCGTCTGGACGCCCGCGGCCAGCTTGTCCTCCAGCGAGACCACCCGCACCTGGAAGAACTCGTCGATCATGTCGGCGAAGATCGCGACGAACTTGCAGCGTTCGAGCAGCGCCAGCCCCGGGTCCTCGCCGAGCTCGAGCAGCCGCGCACCGAACTCCAGGCGGGAGAGCTCCCGGTTCGAGAACCGCTCGGAACCGAAGGCCGCCAGGTCTATCGCCACCGCGTCGTTCTCCTCGCTGGGTCCGTCCGCCACCATCGTATTGGTACGCTTCTTCGGTGGCGAAGCACGCGCGCAGCGAGAGCCCGCCGGTCCCGCTGGTCCCCCCGCCCGCCGTCGGTGGGGGCGAGCCGGCGAAGCCCTCCCGGCTGCGTCTGACCGAGCTGACCCTGCTCTTCCTGGCCTGGGTGGTCACCGGCGCCTTCTACGCCCTGGCGTACTTGGGCGCCCAGGGCCAGATGCCGCCGAGCTACGTCTCGTTCCTCGTCGGGATGGTCGTGGTCTCGCTCGGCATGCACGTGGTCATCGCCCGGCTGGCCCCACGGGCGTCGCAGGTCCTGCTCCCCATCGCCACCTTGCTCAACGGCATCGGCTACGTGGAGATCGCGCGCTGGGACCCACCCCTCGCCCGCCAGCAGTCGTTGTGGTACCTCGTGAGCGCCGTGACCCTCACGATCGTGCTCGCCGTGGTGCGCCGGGTGCGCGACCTCGACCGGTACCGCTACCTGACCCTGCTCGGGGGGATCTTCCTGCTGGCCGCACCGATGATCCCCAAGGTCGGCACCTCGGTCAACGGCGCTCGACTCTGGATCTACCTCGGCCGCTTCTCCCTCGAGCCGGTGGAGTTCGCCAAGATCCTGCTCGTCTTGTTCTTCGCGTCGTACTTCGCCGCCAATCGCGATCTCCTCACCACCCCGACCCAGCGCCTCGGCCCGTGGCGGATCGTCGCGCCCAAGGTGCTCGTGCCCATCCTCGCCGCCTGGGGCCTGTCGGTGGCCATCCTGGGCGCCGAGAACGACCTGGGCTTCGCCATCTTGATCTTCGCGCTCTTTATCGCCCTGCTCTGGGTGACGACCGGACTCAAGTCCTACGTCGCGCTGGGGTTCGGCCTCTTGGTGGGCGGGGCCTTCATCGCCGACCGCCTCTTCTACCAGGTCCAGGGACGGGTCAGCGAGTGGCTCGACCCGTGGTCGCGGGTCAACCTCGCCCACTCGACCCAGCTGGCCTACGGCTGGTTCTCGATCGCCGCCGGCGGGGTCATCGGCACCGGTCTGGGACTCGGCCACTCGGGCAACGTCCCGTTCATCACCTCGGACATGATCTTTGCGGCGCTGGCCGAGGAGCTCGGCCTCCTCGGGGTGATCGTGATCGTCGCGCTCTTCGCCGCCCTCGTCGGCGAGGGCTTCCGCGTCGCCCAACGCGCACCCTCGGACTTCGTGCGCCTGGCGGCCGGCGGGCTGACGGCCCTGCTCGGATTCCAGGCCATCTTCATCATGGGCGGGATCCTGCGCCTCCTGCCCTTCACGGGCATCACCCTGCCCTTTATGGCCTACGGCGGCAACGCCTTGATCGCGAACTACGTGGTCCTCGCACTCTTGTTGCGCATGTCCGACGAGGTGGCGATCGAGCGACGCGGGGGCGAGGTGCTGATCGTGCACCACACCCCGGGCGCCTAGGTGTAGTAGGCCCGCAGCACCTCTTCGGCGCAGAGGATCGGCGCCGGCACGCTCTGGCGCAGGGCGAGGACCAACGCGTCGCTCGCCCGGGAGTCGAGGACCTCGCGTCCGTGGGGCGTCATCAGGTCGAGCTCGGCGAAGAAGACCCCGCCCTCGTAGCGCACGATCCGTGCCGCGATCACGTCGACCCGCGCGCGCGCCAGCGCCGTGGCGAGCAGCTCGTGGGTCGTCGGGCGTCGTCCCGTCACCTGGATGTGGGCCGCGTGGAGGGCGATCGCGTCGGCGGTCGCGACCGGGATGGCCAGGTAGCGGAAGGGCGATTCGGCCTCTTGGAGGTGGACGTAGGGCGACGGGTCCGCGAGATCGTAGAGCACGGACTCGAAGTGCATCACGCGCAAGACGACCCCTTCGGGCGCCTCGTCCCCCCGCTCCTCGGGCCCGGGGTGGGCGTCGGGCGCGCTGGCCGGTCCGTCGTCGAGGCCGGGCGGGGCCGGCGCCTCGAGCGCGGCGACGTCGCGCTCGGCCGTCTCGTCCATCGCGCTCACCCTAACCGGCGCGCCTCGACACCGACAGGACGACGCCGCCCGAGGCGAAAAAGACCAGGGTCGCCGAGCCGCCGTAGCTGAGGAACGGTAACGGGATGCCCGTCATCGGCATGATGCCCATGTCCATCCCGATGTTCTCGAAGCAGCTGAACGCGAAGAAGACGAAGATCCCGATCGCGAGGAGTCGGCCCATCGTGTCGCGCGCGCGACGGCCCACCATGAAGATCCGGAAGGCCACGAAGGCGAGCAGCGCGATCACCAGGACCGAGCCGATGAAGCCGACCTGCTCGCCGATGGCCGTGAAGATGAAGTCGGTCTGCTGCTCGGGCACGTAGCCGAGCACGGTCTGGAGGCCGTGGAAGAGGCCGGCGCCGTGGAGTCCGCCGGCCCCGATGGCCGACTTGGCGTTGTCGACCTGGTAGATGAGCGGCGCCAGTTGGGGGTTGTTGGAGTTCTGGTTGAGAAACGCCGTGAATCGGTCGACCTGGTAGCGCTTGAGCACGTCGAGGTACGTGGCCACGACGAGCCCCGCCGTGCCCAGCACCGCGAGCATCGTCATGAACCGGGGCGGCACCCCGGCCACCACGAGCATCGCCCCGATGGTGAGGACGATCACGACCGAGGTCCCGAGGTCGGGCTGCTTCACGATGAGCAGGAGCGGCACGGCCGACATCACGAGCAGGCGCGCCACGTCGTACATGGTGAGGCCCTCGCGGCGTCGCTCGCAGTAGGTGGCCACGGCCAGCACGAGGCAGAGCACGGTGAACTCGCTCGGCTGGATCTGGATCGTCCCGCCCAGGCTGTACCAGCGCTGGGCGCCCAGGGCGCTGCGCCCCACGACGAAGAGCCCGGCCAGCGCAACGAGGCTAAGGACGTACAGCGGCGTGGCCACGATCTCGAATCTTCGGTAGTCGAAGCGCGAGACGACGTACATCACCACCACGCCGAGCACCACGAAGACGGCCTGGCGCTCGACGTAGTAGTGGGGGTTGAGCCCGGCGTTCACCATCGCCTGGCGGGTGGCGCTGTAGATCATGACGACCCCGGTGAGTCCGAGCACGACGATCCCGGCGAACAGGCCCCAGTCCATCGACCCCGGCGCCCGGAGCCGGCCCAGGACGAGGTCGCGGACCTCGCGGACCTCGTTCACCTCACGACCTCGAGGAGTTCGGCACCGTCCAAGGCTACGTCCCACCAGCCCGACATGAGCCGCGCCGCCGTGTAGCACAGCATCGCCAGCCCGTTCTGGGTCCGACAACCCGCCGCCCGGTAGTGCGCCAGCCAGGGCGTCTCGCGGGGCTCGTAGGCGAGGTCCACCGCGACGGTGTCGGCGCTCGTGCCCGAGAGGACGGCGCCCTCGGGCCCGCGCCGGTGGGCCGGGACTGTGTTCACCACGACCTCGACGGGCCGGTAGACCAGGGCCCCGGCGTGGACGACCCCGTAGCGCGCGGCGAGCGCCTCGCCCTGCTCGGCCCGACGCGCGAGCACCGACACCGAGGACGCCCCCCGCGCCACGAGCGCGTCGACCACGGCCCGGGCCGCGCCCCCGGCCCCGAGGACCTGCACGTGGGCGCCGGCGATGACCGGGCCGACGGCCCCCTCCAGGGCGTCGGCGAATCCGTCGCCGTCGGTCGAGTCGCCCACCAGGCGCCCCTCGCGCACGACGATCCCGTTCACCGACTCGGTCCGCGCGGCGACGGCGCTCGCCTCGTCGCAGGCCCCCAGGGCGATCCCCTTCAGGGGGGCCGTGACCGCGACGGCGTCAAAGCGTTCGCGCACGATCTCGGCGAGCCGCTCGGCCGGCACGCGGCCGACCTCGAGGCGCTCAGAGTGGCCCGTCAGCCCGGCCCGGGCGAGTCCGGCCGCGTGCAGGACCGGGGAGAGGGAGTGGGCGACGGGCGAGCCCACGACCCCGAGGCGCCACTCCATCACAGCCCCCGCTGGGCGGCCAGGGCTTCGGCGGCCAGCTGCTGGGCGAAGGTCCGCGAGAACCTCTCGTCCCCGGCTCGGTCGATCACCTCGAAGTACATCCAGGGTCCCGGCGGGGCGTGCAGCACGGCCGCGAGCGCGCTGGGCGACACGGTGCAGATCGGCGTCGGGGTGAGGCCCGCGTGCAGGTAGGTGTTGTAGGGCGAGGGCGTCTGTTCGATCGCGTGGGTGACCGTTCCGCCGTCGATGTGCAGGGCGTAGAGCACGGTGGCGTCCATCTGCAGTGCGTCGCCGATGGCCAGGCGGTTGTAGATCACCCGGGCCACCCGGGGCATGTTCTTCGGGTAGTAGCCCTCCTTCTCGACGATCGAGGCCGCCACCACGAGCTGGTAGGCGTCGAGCCCGTTGACCGACGTGGTCGGGGTGAGCCCGACCCGGGCCGCCTCGGCGTCGAAGGCGGCGACCATCTCGTGGGCCAGCCGCCTCGGCGTCGTCCCCGGGGTGACGAGGTACGATCCCACCCCGATCAGCCCCTCGGGCGAGCTGCCGTGGTGGAAGGGGCTCGCGGCGGCGGCGGCGGGCAGCGCCTTTTGCAGCGCCGTCGCGTAGCGGGGCCCGAGGCCCGAGCCGGCCACCTGCTGGTAGAGCTCGTAGGTGGTGAGCCCGGCGGAGTTGTCAATCACCGGCACGTTCGGTCCCCCCTCGAGGATCGAGCGGATCGTCGGAAACGACGATCCCTGGCGAAAGACGTAGGGCCCCGCGACCACCGTGGGCGTGCCCAAAACAGCGTTCGCGAGCCGGAACGCGAAGGACGAGGCGAAGACGCCCTCGTGACGGAGGTCGCCCACGACCTGGGTAAAGGACTCTCCGGTGCGGACCGTCACGACGACCTGGCGTCCCCCACCCGAGAAGATCGGGTACACCTGGAGCAGGAACCAGCCCGCCGTGATCACGATGAGGGCGGCCAGAACTCCTCCGACGGCGCCGGCCAGGCGCCGCACCGTCACGGCGCTGGGCGCCGGGGGATCGGCGTGCCTAGCCACGCGCACCCCCCAGGTAGGCCTCGAGCACGACCACGGCGGCGGCGCTATCGAGGGCCCCGCGCGCCTCGCGCGCGCGTCGCCCGGCGCCGGCGAGGCGCCGGGCGGCCTCCACGGTCGAGAGCCGCTCGTCGACCGCGACGACCTCGACGCCCGAGAGCACCTCGCGCAGCTCGCGACAGAGCGCGTCGGCGAGCGTCGTGCTCGACGTCGCGCGACCCGAGAGGGCAACCGGGCGTCCGACCACCACCACCTCGACGGACTCCTCCTCGACGAGCGCCGCCACCCGCGCGGCGAGGTCCTCCCCGCCCGCGAGGGCCGCACGGGGGAAGGCCATGGTGCGCGCCGAGTCGCTGAGCGCCACCCCGCAGCGCACGGTGCCCGGGTCGAGAGAGAGGACCCGCCCCACGGTCAGAGGGACCGCGCCGCGACCAGCACGGCGTCGATGCCCCCCGGGTCGCGCCCACCGGCCACCGCCAAACGGTCACTCCCCCCGCCGCCGCCGCCGACGTGACCGGCGAGCGCGCGCACGGTCGCCGCGGCGTCGAGGGAGCCGTCGGTCGCCACGGCCAGGGCGACCTTGCCCTCGCTCTCGCCGACGAGCACGACGACCCGTCGGCCCCGGCGCTGAAGGTCGGCCGCGACAACGCGCAGCTGGTCCTGGGAGACACCGTCGACCCTCGCCGACACCGCGTCGCCGGTGGAGGCCTCGTCCAGTTGGTCGGCGAAGCGCGCGAGCTGGCTCTGGCGCAGGGCGCCGTACTGGGTCTCGACCTCGCGCAGCCGCTCGAGGACCCGCTCGAGGGTGGGCACCACGTCCTCGGTAGAGGTCTTCAGGGTCGCCGCGACCGCCCCGAGGAGCCGTTCCATCTCCCGGGTGCGCCGGAAGGCGCCCCGGGCGCTCACCGCCTCGAGGCGACGCGTGTTCGAGCCGATCGAACCCTCGCTCACGATCTGGACCTGACCGATGTCGCCGAGGCGCTCGACGTGGGTCCCGCCACAGAACTCGAGGCTGTGGCGTCCGGCGCGCACGACGCGCACCCGCTCCCCGTACTTGTCGCCGAAGAAGGCCACCGCGCCCATCGTCTCGGCGTCGGCCTTCGTGGTCTGGATCGTCTCGACCGGGTCGTTCGCGATCACGTCGCCGTTGACGATCTCGCCGATCGCCTCGGCCTCCTCCGGGGCGAGCCCCCCGCCGTGGCTGAAGTCGAAGCGCAATCGGTCGGGCCCCACGTAGGAGCCCTGCTGGCGCACGTGGTCGCCGAGCACCTGGCGCAGCCCGGCGTGCAAGAGGTGGGTGGCCGTGTGGTTGCGCCGGGTCGACTCGCGCCGGGCGCCGTCGATGGTCGCCACGGCGCCCTGGCCGGCGGCGATCTCGCCGGTGAGAGCCCCCCGGTGGGCGATGAGGCCCCCGGCGACACTCTGGGTGTCGTGAACCTCGAGCCGGCCCGACTCGGTGACGATCACCCCGGTGTCGCCCACCTGGCCGCCGCCCTCGGCGTAGAAGGGCGTGGTGTCGAGGAAGACCTCGCTCACGCCGTCCGGCCCGGCCAGCACCGCGAGCACCGTCGTCTCGAGGGAGTAGCGGCTGACGTCGCGGCCCACGAACTCGCTCGGGCCGGTGCGCTCGAGCAGCTCGCGGTACTGGGAGTCGTCGGCCACGCGCAGGGACTTCGCGGCGGCGCGGGCCCGCTCGCGCTGGGCCGCCATCGCCGCGTCGAAGGCCGCGCGGTCGACCGACATCCCCGACTCGCTCACCACCTCGGTGGTGAGCTCGATCGGGAAGCCGTGGGTGTCGTGGAGGCGAAAGGCCACCTCGCCGGGAAAGACCGTCGCCCCGGCGGCGGCGACCTCGTCGCGGGCCCCCTCGAGCAGGCTGAGCCCGGTGCGCAGGGTCCGGGCGAAGCCGTGCTCCTCGCGCTCGAGCACCTCGACGATGAGGTCCCGGTCGGCGACGAGGTTCGAATACGCCTCGCCCATCTTCGCGAGCGTCGCCGCGACCAGCTCCGCGGCCAGCGGTCGATTCGAGCCCGCCCGGCGTGCGGCGAGGACGGCCCGACGCACGATGCGCCGCAGCACGTAGCCCCGCCCCTCGTTCGAGGGCAGGACCCCGTCGCCCACGAGGAAGGTCATCGCCCGCCCGTGATCGGCGATGCGCCGGATGAGCACGTCGCTCGCCTCGTCGGCGCCGTAGGGGGTGTCGATCGCCCGCGCGGCGGCCTCGAGCAGGGGGCCGAAGAGATCGGTGGCGAACACCGACTCCACGCCGTTCAAGATCGCGAGGGTGCGCTCGAAGCCCGAGCCGGTGTCGATGTTCTTCTGGGGCAGCTCGGCCAGCGTGCCGTCAACCTGGCGGTCGTACTGGGTGAACACGAGGTTCCAGAACTCGACGAAGCGGTCCTCGCCCCCGTGGGCCGGCCCGCCGTCGGCGCCAAAGGACGGGCCCTTGTCGAAGAAGACCTCCGAGCACGGCCCGCAGGGGCCGGTCGGGCCCATCTCCCAGAAGTTGTCCTCGCCCAGGCGTTGGATGCGCTCGGGGGCGACCCCGATCCGGTCGCGCCAGATCGCCTCGGCGTCGTCGTCGCTCTCGTGGACCGTCACCCACAGCCGGTCGGGGTCGAGCCCGAGCGACTCGGTCACGAGCTCCCAGGCGAAGGCGATGGCGTCCTCTTTGAAGTAGTCCCCGAAGGAGAAGTTGCCCATCATCTCGAAGAAGGTGAGGTGGCGCTGGGTCGTGCCGATGATGTCGATGTCCAGGGTCCGAAAGCACTTCTGGACCGAGACGGCCCGACGGCGAGGGGGCACCTCCTCGCCGAGGAAGTAGCTCTTGAAGGGCACCATGCCCGCCACCGTGAGCAGGAGGGTCGGGTCGTTCGGGATCAGGCTCGCCGAGGGCACGACCAGGTGGCCGCGCGCGGCGAAAAAGTCGAGGAACCTCGAGCGCAGGTCGGCGGCGTCCACGGGGTCACTCTACCGGCGGGCTCGATTAGTCCTGGTGGGGGGCTACGCCGACCGGAGCGGGCCGAGGTGCAGGTCGCGCCGCTGGCGCTCGCTGATGACCTTGGGCGCCCCGGTCATGAGGTCGGCTCCCGATTGGGTCTTGGGGAAGGCGATCACCTCGCGGATGTTCTCGACGCCGGCGAAGATCGCCACCAGCCGGTCGATCCCGAAGGCGAAGCCCGCGTGGGGTGGGGCGCCGTGGCGAAAGGCCCCGAGCAGGAACCCGAAGCGGTACTCGGCCTCCTCGTCGGAGATGCCGAGGGAGCGGAAGACCTCGCGCTGGATCTCGGGCCGGTGCACGCGCACCGAGCCGCTGCCCAACTCCCAGCCGTTGAGCACGAGGTCGTAGGACTGGGCCCGCACGCTCAGCGGCTCGCTCCCCAGCCGCTCGAGGTCCTCGGGGTGGGGCATGGTGAAGGGGTGGTGGGCCGCCACGGGGTGGCCCTCCTCGTCGACTCCTTCGAACATCGGGAAGTCGATGACCCACACGTAGCGGTGGGGCCCCGCCGACACCGGCGGCGCCCCGAGCTCGACGCGCAGCGCCCCCAGCACCCGGCAGGCCAGGTCGTGGGCGTCGGCGACCGCGAGGACGAGGTCCCCGGGCTGGGCGCCGTCGACGGAGGCGACGGCGGCCGTCTCCGCGGGCGAGAGGACCTTGGCGAGGGGCGCGTCGAGGCCGTCGGACCCCACCCGGAACCAGGCGAGGCCCTTCGCCCCGAGGTCCTTCGCCCGCTCGAGGAGCTGGTCGAGCCGGCTCCGGCTGAGGCTCGCCCCCCCGGGCACGCGCAACGCCTTCACGCACGGGGCCTGGAGGGCCCGCACGCCGGTCGTGGCGAAGGCCGCCGTGAGGTCCCCGAGCACCATCTCGAAGCGCAGGTCGGGCTTGTCGGTGCCGTAGCGATCCAGCGCCTCGGCCCAGGTCATCTCGCCGATCTCGCCGGGGCGCACCCCCGTCGCCACCTCGGCCGCGTCGAGCACCGCGCGCGAGACGAAGCGGCGCACGTCCTCTTGGGAGACGAAGCTGGCCTCGAGGTCGAGCTGGGTGAACTCGAACTGGCGGTCGGCGCGCAGGTCCTCGTCGCGCAGGCACCGGGCGATCTGGTAGTAGCGGTCGAAGCCACCGACCATGAGGAGCTGCTTGGCGATCTGGGGGCTCTGGGGCAGCGAGTAGAACTCCCCGTCGTGGAGCCGCGAGGGCACGACGAACTCGCGCGCGCCCTCGGGGGTCGGCGCCCACAGCAGGGGCGTCTCGACCTCGACGAAGCCCTGGGCGTCCATCGCGGCGCGCAGCGCCGCGTTGACCCGCGCGCGCAAGCGCAAGTTGGCCTGCATCGGCTCGCGGCGAAGGTCCAGGTAGCGGTACCTGAGGCGCACGGCCTCGTCGGCCTCGACGTGCTCGTCGAGCGGGAGCGGTGACGGCTCGGCCGTCGCGAGGACTTCGACCTCGCAGTCGCTGAGCTCGATCGCCCCGGTGGCGAGGCGCTCGTTGAGCGTGCCCTCCGGTCGGGGCGTGACCGTGCCCGTCACGCGCACGACGTACTCGTTTCGCACCTCGACGGTGCCCTCGACGACGGCCTGAACGATCCCCGAGCGGTCGCGCAGGTCCAAGAAGGCGAGGTGCTCGCCGTGCTCGCGCCGGCGCGCCACCCAGCCACAGACGCTGACCCGCCGGCCCACGTCGGCGGGCCCGAGCCTCCCGCACAGGGCGTCGCGCAGGCTGGTCGCCTCGAACTCGCTCACCGTCCTCCGTTCACCAGGGCGCGCACGGCGACGGCCACCTCGTCGAGGGGGACGCGACGCTGGGCGCCCTCGTCATCGGGCGCGCGCAGGTCCCTCATGGTAACCGCGCCGGCGGCGGCCTCCTCGGGCCCGTAGAGCAGGGCGGCGCGGGCGCCCGAGCGGTCGGCGACCTTCATCTGGGCGCGCATCGACCGCGCACCGTAGGCGCGGTCGACCGCGAGGCCCGCCCCGCGCAGCGTCTCGACCAGCCGTTGGACGGTCGCGTCGCCGACCGTGTCGACCACGAAGGCGTCGAGCACCCGGCGCACCAACGGCTCGTCCGCACCCTCGCGCTCGCGCACCATCAAGATCCGCTCCACACCCGACCCGAAGCCGATCCCGCTCACATTCGGCCCCCCGAGCTCCTCGACGAGCCCGTCGTAGCGACCGCCCCCACCGAGGGCGTTCTGGGCGCTCTCGAGGACCTCGGAGACGAACTCGAAGGTGGTGCGCGTGTAGTAGTCGAAGCCCCTCACCAGCCGCGGGCTCACCT
This sequence comes from Actinomycetes bacterium, assembly GCA_021838005.1. GTDB lineage: Bacteria > Actinomycetota > Acidimicrobiia > Acidimicrobiales > RAAP-2 > RAAP-2. The sequence continues at coordinate 13,182 of JAKCEK010000004.1, read as the reverse complement.
CCGCGGCGATGCCCACGGCGTCGAGGCCCTCGCGCACGGCGGCGAAGTGGACCCGGCACTCGGTGCACAAGTGGTCGAGGAGCAGCGGGCCCTCGGTGGTGACCAGCACGCACGGCTCGCGCTTGCAGTCGAGCACCCGTAGGGGGTTCTGGCGCCAGCGCTCGCGGTGCTCGTCGCACAGCTCGGCCTCGTGGGCCGCCAGATGCGCGCTCAGTCGCTCGACGTAGGCGGGTCGGCAGGCCCGGTCCCCCATGGAGTTGACGAGGAGCCGGTAGCGACGCAGTCCGATCGCCCGGTAGGTCGCGTTCGCCAGGGCGATCACCTCGACGTCCACTAGCGGGTCGTCGGTGCCGATGACCTCCACCCCGAGCTGGGTGTGCTGGCGGTACCGACCGGCCTGGGGTCGCTCGTAGCGGAAGGCCGGGGTGACGTACCACGCCTTCCACGGGGTCGTCGGGTGATGCTGGACGAAGGCGCGCACCACCGAGGCCGTCCCCTCGGGGCGCAGCGCGAGCGTGCGGTCTCCCCGGTCGGTGAAGACGTACATCTCGTTGCGAAAGACGTCGCTGACCTCACCCAGTCCGCGCACGAAGACACCCACGTCCTCGAAGATGGGCGTCATGACCAGGGAGAACCCGTAGCGGTAGGCCAGCTCGGCGTACGTCGCGACGAGTCCCTCCCACTCGTAGGACTCGGGCGCCAGGACGTCGCGGGTCCCGGTGGGCGCCTGGAACGGCGGCGTCGGGGTCATGTGGACTTGTTCTGGCCGGGCAGCTGACGAAAGGCGTCGAAGACCCCGTCGACCGCCTTCAAGGCGGCGAGCAGGCTCGAGAGGTGCGCCGGGTCGGCGAGCTCGACGTCAAAGACCATGCGCACGATCCGCGCCCCCGAGGTCGTCGTGCTCGACGAGACGATGTTGAGGTGGTACTCGGCGACCACCTTGGAGACGTCGAGCAGGAGACGCGAGCGGTCGAAGGCCAGGATCTCGAGCACCACCCGGTACTGGCCGCTCGTGCCGTCCCACTCCACGTCGATCACCCGCTCGCCCAGACGTTGGGCCAGGGCCACGGCGTTGGAGCAGTCGTCGCGGTGCACCGAGACGCCCCGGCCCTGGGTGATAAAGCCCATGATCGAGTCCCCCGGCACCGGCGAGCAGCACCGGGCCAGGTGGATCATCACGTCGTCGAGGCCCTCGACGTAGACCCCCACGCCCCGGTTCGTCCGGTTCGATCGGGGGGCCTTGGTGACCGTGGTCGGCAGCTGCTCGACCTCGCCGCCGCGCAGCTCTCGCTCGATGCGTTGGACGACGGCGTGGGCTGAGGGGTGGCCGGCGGCGATCGCGAGGAACAAGGCGTCGACGCTCTCGAGGTTGAACGACGCGACGACCGTCGAGAGGGCGTCCGAGGCCAACGTCGTGGCGATCGGCAGGCCCTCTCGGCGCAGGGCGCGCACGAGCTCCTCGCGTCCCGACTCGAGGGCGTCCTCGCGCCGCTCGCGCTGGAACCACTGGCGGATCTTGGAGCGGGCCCGAGTGGACTTGACGATGTTCAGCCAGTCCCGGCTCGGCCCGGCGTCGTCGTTCTTCGCGGTGACAATCTCCACCACGTCGGCCGAGCGAAGGACCGTGGTGAGCGGCACGAGCCGGCCGTTCACCTTGGCCCCCACGCAGTGGTGGCCGACCTCGGTGTGCACGGCGTAGGCGAAGTCGATGGGCGTCGACCCCTCGACCAGGGAGATGACCCGGCCCTTGGGCGTGAAGACGTAGACCTCATCGTGGCCGAGGTCAAGCTTGAGCGCCTCGAGAAAGGCGATCGGGTCCTTCTCCTCCTCCTCCACGTCGGCCAGGCGCTGCATCCAGGCCACCTCCTTGGCCGAGGCCCCCTCTTTGTACATCCAGTGCGCGGCCACGCCGAACTCGGCGCGACGGTGCATCTCGTGGGTGCGGATCTGCACTTCCACCGACTTGCCCCGAGGGCCGATCACCGTGGTGTGCAGGGACTGGTAGAAGTTGAACTTGGGCGAGTTGATGTAGTCCTTGAACCGGCCCTGGACCGGGGACCACAGGGCGTGCACCGCCCCGAGCGCGGCCCAGCATTCGCGCTCCTCGTCGACCACGATCCTCAGGCCCACCAGGTCGAAAATCTCGTCGAACTCTTTGCCACCCACGACCATCTTCTCGTAGATGCTCCAGAGGTGCTTCGGTCGGCCCCGCACGTCGGCGTCGAGGTCGAACTCGCGGAGCTTCGCGCTCAGGGTCTCCATGACCTCGGCGAGATACGCCTCGCGCTCGGGCTGGCGCGCCGCCACCATCTGCTCGATCTCCGCGTAGCGCTTGGGGTGCAGGGTGGCGAAGCTGAGGTCCTCGAGCTGCCACTTCACTTGTTCGACGCCCAGGCGGTGCGCGAGCGGCGCGTAGACGTCGAGGGTCTCTTGGGCGATCGCGCGCTGGCGGTGCATCGGCATCACCGAGATGGTTCGCATGTTGTGGAGCCGGTCGGCCAGTTTGATCAGCAGCACCCGCCAGTCCTGGGCCATGGCGATGAACATCTTGCGGATGGTGGCGGCGTGCTGGGCCTCCTTGGAGTCGAACTCCAGGCGGTCGAGCTTGGTGACCCCGTCGACCACCGCCGCCACCTGGGCCCCGAACTCCTCGGCCAGCCACTGGGTCGTGACCCCGGTGTCCTCCACGGCGTCGTGGAGCAGCGCCGCGGCCAGGGTCACCTCGTCGAGTCCCAGGTCGGCGGTGATGCCGGCGACCGCGATCGGGTGGGTCACGTAGGGCTCGCCGGTGCGGCGCAGTTGGCCCTCGTGGGCGTTGATGGCGGCGACGCCGGCCCGCCGGATCAGCTCGACGTCACCGTCCTCGTGGTGCTCGAGGAATCGCGCGATGAGCCGCTCGAGGGAGCCCGCGAGGACCGGGTCGACGCTCTGGTGTGACGTCAGGCTCACCATGGCGTCAGCCTACCGGCGCCCTAACGGCGCTTGGGCTTTCGCGCGCGCGGCTGGATGGCCGTGCCGGCACCGGTGCGCACGGGCGTCGACGCCACCCCCGCGACGGCGGCCGCGGTCGTAGAGGACGCGAGACGCGCGGCGCTGGTCGCCGAGAGCACCAGGTGGCCGCCCCGCGCGCTGACCCGCTGGGCCAGCTCCCGGTAGCGCTGCTCGCGCTCTTTCATCACCGCGAGCAACGGGCTCGCTATGAAGATCGACGAGTACGCCCCGCTCATCAGCCCGACGAACAGCGCCAAGCCGTAGTCCTTCAGGGTCGTCGCGCCCAGGATGTAGGCGCCGACCACCAGCACCGAGAGCACGGGCAAGATGGCGACCAGCGAGGTATTGATCGAACGGGCGAGGGTCTGGTTCATCGACAGGTTCACCATGTCCGAGTAGGTCAGGTCCCCCGACTTCAAGATGCCGTTGGTGTTGTCGCGCACGCGGTCGAACACCACGACCGTGTCGTAGAGCGAGTAGCCGAGAATCGTCAGGATCGCGATCACGGTGTCCGGGGTGATCTGGAAACCGAAGATCGAATAGACCCCGACCGTGACGAGCAGGTCGTGGAGCATCGCCAAGAAGGCCGCCACGGCCATCTTCGGCTCGAAGCGCAGGCTGATGTAGACGATCACCGCGACGAAGAAGATGATGAGCGCCTCGAGGGCCCGGTTGGTGATCTGCCCGCCCCAGGTCGGTCCCACGCTGGAGGTGGAGACCTGGTTGTAGCTCGTGCCGGCGAGGTTCGCCATCGCGCGGGCCACCTTGTCGGTCAACGCCGTCTGGGCGCCCGACGAGAGGCTGTTGATGTCGCCGGTGACCTGGTAGGTGTCCGAGCCCAGCTTCTCGACCGTCGGGTTGGTGAGTCCGGCCGCCTGCACGGTGCTCTGCATCCGAGCGACGGTGGTGTGCGGGGCGAGCACCTCCCAGGAGCTCCCGCCCTTGAAGTCGATGCCCAGGTTGAACCCGCGGACCCCGAGCGAGACGAGCCCCGCGACGATGATCACGAGCGAAACCGTGAACCACACCCGGCGCCGTCCCACGAAGTCGGTGGTCGTGAGCCCGTGGTAGAGGCGGCCGAAACGGCCGTAGGTCCGCGCGAGGGCGACCTCACTCACCGGCCACCTCCGCCTGGAGGCCCGCGGCGAGCGAGAGGGCCGACCCGGAGTTCTCGCTGCGCCGCCCGAGCAGGATGACGAGCGGGCGGGTGAAGTACCACGTGATGACGATGTCCATCAGGGTCGACAGGCCGAGGAAGAAGGCGAACCCCTTCACCGTGCCCACGGCGATGATATAGAGCAACACCGCGGCGAGCAGGCTCACCGTGTCGGCCGCGAGCACCGTCCGCCAGGCCGACTTAAAGCCCCGGTCCACCGAGGTCCGCACCGAGCGTCCGGCGCGGGTCTCGTCTTTGAGGCGTTCGAAGTAGACGATGTAGCTGTCCACGGTGATGCCGATCGACACGATCAGACCGGTCACCCCGGCCAGGTCGAAGCTGGGGGCGAGCGAGGTGTGCCCGAGCGCCGAGATGATCGCCCACAACAAGGCGGCCGTCACCGCGAGGCCGAGGACGATCACCAGGCCGAGGGCCCGGTAGTAGGCGATCGTGTAGAGCAGCACGAGGATCAGACCGGCGAGGCCGGCCCCGAGGCCCGCGACGAGGGCCGAGTGGCCGAGGGTCGGCGAGACGGTCTGGGTCGTGAGCGGCGTGAGGCGCACCGGGAGGGCGCCGTAATTCATGGCGATCGCCAGGTTCTTCGCCGAGGTCTGGGTGAAAGAGCCCGAGATCTGGCCCTGCCCCTGGAAGCTCGTGAAGCTCGACTGGTTGGGCTGGATGATCGGCGCCGACTGGACCACGCCGTCGAGCTCGATCGCGACGAGCTGGTGGAAGTTCCGCTGGGCCACCTGGTCCCAGGCGGGGCTGCCGGACTTGGTGAGCGAGTAGTTGACCACCCATTGGCCGGTCTGGTTCTGCTGGGCGACCGCGTTGTGCACGGCCGTGCCCGTGAGCTGGGCCGGGCCGAGCACGTAGCGCACGCCGGGCTGGCCGAGGGCCGGCAGCAGCACCTCGTCCTTGGGGTTGTCCCGGTTCGAGGGCGTGGACTTGATCCCGGCGAAGGCCGGGTCTGGAGGGATCTGGTTGGTGAAGCCCGTGGAGGTGTTGACGTTGAGGTTGGCCGCGGTCATGAGGTACGGCGAGCCGCACGAGGGCAGGGTCGCCACCGCGGTGACCTTCTTCGCGGTCGTCGCCTCACAGAGCACCGGCCGGAAGAGGAGCTGGGCGGTCTGGCCGACCGAGGCCAGCACGGCGCGCGCGTCGGTCACCCCGGGCACCGAGACAACGACGTCCTTACCCTGGAGGTTGACGGTGGCGCCGGATACGCCCAGGCCGTTCACGCGGTCGGTGATGATCGTCACCACCTCGTTCATGTCGGCCGACGTGGCGTGGCCCGACGGCTTGTAGACGACCGAGAGGCCACCGGCGAGGTCGAGTCCCAGCTTCGGGCCCCAGCCCAGGGCCAGGGTGGTGGCTAGCGCGCCGAAGGCGATCGCGATGGTGAGGACCAGGCTGACGACGAGGTTTCGTCGCGAGCCGACCGTCGGCGCCATTACTCAGCGTCGCCTTCGGCCGGTCTCTCCTGCTCGTGGTCCGCGTGAACCTCGAGAGCCTCGGCGTCGACCGCGGGTGCGGGGACGTAGCGCCGGGCGATGGCCGAGGGGATGAAGTCGAGCTCGACGCCGCTCGACGAGCGCAGCGTCACGAACTCGTCGGTGCGCGCCACGACCGTGCCCACGAAGCCCCCGACGGTCTGAGCCCGGTCGCCGACGTCGACCTTGCGGGCCTCGAGACGCTGGACCTTGGCCTTCCGAGAGCGCGGGCGAATGAAGAAGAAGTACAGCGCCGCGAACAAGACGATGTAGATGAAGATGATCGCGGGTGAGCCGTGCGAAGAAGAACTCGACGTCGTTGCAGCGAACACCATGGGAGACCCCTCTGTAGACAGACCCTGAGACTCTAGCGGCTGGGGGCCCGCGCCCTAGAACAGTCCGCCCCGCGGCGGGACCCGTCCCAGGTGGCGGTACGCGCGCTCGGTGGCGACCCGACCCCGGGGGGTGCGCGCCAGCAACCCGCACCGGAGCAGGTACGGCTCGTAGGCCTCCTCCAGGGTCACCGGCTCCTCACCGGTCGCGTGGGCCAGGGTCGTGAGCCCCACCGGCTGGGCGGCGAACTGGTCGCACAGCAGCGAGAGGATCCGCCGGTCGAGCTTGTCGAGGCCAAGCTCGTCGACCCCGAACAGGTTGAGGGCCTCGACGGCCACGGCGTCGTCGACGACCCCGTGGCCCTTCACCGAGGCGAAGTCGCGCACCCGGCGCAGCAGCCGGTTGGCGACGCGCGGGGTGCCGCGGCTGCGCGAGGCGATCGTGGCCGCCGCCCCGGCCGTCAGCTCGACCTCGAGGAGTCGGGCGGAGCGCGCCACGATCCGGCGCAGCTCGTCGACCTCGTAGAGGTCGAGCTGGCCGATGAAGCCGAAACGGTCGCGCAACGGCCCCGCGACGAGCCCGGTCCGGGTCGTCGCCCCGACCAGGGTGAAGCGCACCAGGTCGAGACGGATCGAGCGGGCCGAGGGGCCCCGGCCGATGAGCACGTCGAGGCGCAGGTCCTCCATCGCCGGATACAGGACCTCCTCGACGCTGCGGCCGAGCCGGTGGATCTCGTCGATGAAGAGCACGTCGCCGTCGCCCAGGTCGGTGAGGATCGCCGCGAGATCGCCCGGGCGTGAGAGGACCGGCCCCGAGGTGACCTTCAGGCTCGTGCCCATCTCGCGCGCGACGATCTGGGCGAGTGAGGTCTTGCCCAGACCGGGGGGGCCGACGAAGAGGATGTGGTCGGCGCACTGGCCCCGCGCTCGCGCCGAGCCCAGGACGACCTCGAGGTGGCCCACCAGGTCGCCCTGACCCACGAACTCGGCCAGGCTGAGGGGACGCAACGACGCCTCCACGCGCCGTTCGCTCTCGTTGGCGTGGGGCGTCGCGGGTCGGCGGAGCTCGTCGAGGTCGAGGTCGCGGGTCACGAGCGTCGCACCAGCCGCAGGGCGGCGCGAAGCGCCTCCCCCTCGTCCTCGGGCAGTTCCGCGCCCTCGAGAGCGTCGCGGATCTCGCTCGCGCCGTAGCCCAGCGCGCGCAGCGCGTCGTCCACCGCCGCCAAGGCCGGGGCGGCGGCCTCCTCGTGGGGCAGGCGGCCCTTGAGCTCGAGCACGATGCGCCCGGCGGTCTTGGGCCCGACCCCGGGGATGAGGGCCACCGTCTTGACGTCCTCGGCCTCGATGGCGCGCGCGAGCGTCTCGACGCTCATCGTGCGCAACGCCCCGAGCGCCGTCGCCGGCCCGACGCCGGGCGCCGCGAGGAGCAGCTCGAAGAGGTCGCGCTCGGCCGTCGACGAGAAGCCGTAGAGCACGATCGCGTCCTCGCGCACCGCAGTGTGGACGAAGAGTTCGAGCTCCTCGCCCACCCCCGGCGCGACGGCCGAGGCCACGAGGACCCGGTAGCCCACGTCGTGGACGTCGACGATCGTCGCCCCGTCGCCGCCGTGGCCAACGACGCGTCCGCGCAGCCAGCCGATCACGGTGTCGGCGCCTCGAGGCGCGCCTCGGTCCGGGCCACCGCGAGGTAGGTGAGGGCGAGGGCGAGGGCGTCGGCGACGTCGGGCGGGCGGGGCACCTCGGCGAGCCCGAGGAGCCGAGCGACCATCGCCTGAACCTGGGCCTTGTCGGCCGCGCCGTAGCCGGTCACCGCGAGCTTCACCTCTTGGGCCGTGAACTGGCGCACCCGGGACCCCTCGGCGAGGGCGATGGCGACCCCGCTCGCCTGGGCCACGGGGATGGCGGTCCGGGCGTTGCGCTGGTAGAAGACCCGCTCGACGACCACGACCTCGGCGGTCACCTCCGCGTAGAGCCGGGCGAGGTCGCGACCCAGCTGGGCCAGGCGAGCCTCGACCGGCTCGGCGGGGTCGGTCTCGATCAACCCGGCGCGCACCGCGACCGCGGGACGGTCCCCCTCGAGGGACCCCTCCACCAGGCCAAAGCCGCAGCGGGTCAGCCCGGGGTCGATGCCGAGGACGAACACGCGTTCGACTGTACCCCGCACGCCGCGTCCCGGCGGGGACTACCCCTCGTAGGCGGCCAGCAGCTCGTCGGCGATGTCGAAGTTGGCGTAGACGTTCTGGACGTCGTCGTGGTCGTCGAGCGCGTCGACCAGGCGTAGCACCCGCTTGGCCTCGGACTCCTCGGTCACCGGGACGGGGTTCTGGGCGACCAGGGCCAGCTCGGCGCTGCGCACGTCCAGTCCGTGGGCCTCGAGGGCCGCGCGCACCCGGGTCAACTCTTGGGGCTCGGTCGTCACGGTGTAGTCGGTGCCGTTGGCCTCGTAGTTCTCGGCGCCGACCTCCATCACCCACTCGAGCAGCTGGTCCTCGTCGAGGGGCCCAGCGACCTCGATCTCACCCTTGCGGTCGAACTGCCAGGAGACGGCGCCGGGCTCGGCGATGGCCCCGCCGTTCTTAGCGAAGAGATGCTTGATCTCGGCGCTGGTGCGGTTGCGGTTGTCGGTGAGCGTCTCGACGATGACGGCCACCCCGCCCGGGCCGTAGCCCTCGTAGGTGATCGGCTCGTAGCGCACGCCGTCGAGCTCGCCCGTGCCGCGCTTGATGGCGCGCTCGATCGTGTCGAGGGGCACCGACGCCTCGCGGGCCTTCTGGTACATCGTGCGCAGGCTCGCGTTGCCCTCGGGATCGCCTCCGCCCTCGCGGGCGGCGACCTCGACCTGGCGGATCAGCTTGGCGAAGACCTTGGCGCGCGCCGCGTCCTTCGCGCCCTTGCGGTGCTTGGTGGTGGCCCACTTGGAATGGCCGGACATGTTGCCTCCTGCCCCGTCGGGGCCCCGAAATGGTAGCGAACGCCTTAGAGCGACTCGACGAACAGCCGATGGACGGTCGTGTCGGTGGTCAACTCGGGGTGGAACGAGGCCCCCCAGACCGGCCCCTCGCGCACGAGGACTGGGTCGAATCCCCCGAGGTGGGCGTAGGACGCGAGCACCTCAACACCGGGCCCGCACTCGAGGATCCGCGGGGCCCGGATGAAGACCCCCGGCACGCGTGACCCGTCGGCGAGGGTGAGGGGCGCCTCGAAGCTCGCGATCTGACGGCCGTAGCCGTTGCGTCGCACCGCCACCTCGAGCGCCCCGTAGCCCCACTGGTCCGCTCGCCCGTCGAGGACGTCACGCGCGAGCAGGATCAGGCCCGCGCAGGTGCCGAGCACGGGCATCCCCGCCGTGAGCCGCGCGCCCACCAGGTCCCGCAACCCCGAGGTCACGAGGAGGTGGGCGATGGCCGTGGACTCCCCTCCGGGCAGGACGAGCGCGTCCACCGACTCGAGCTCGGCGGGGGTGCGCACGCGCACGGCCTCGACCCCGAGCGAGGTCAGCGTGGTCAGGTGCTCGCGGACGTCGCCCTGCAGCGCCAGGACGCCGACACTGCCCACGGGGCTTACCAGCCGCGCTCGGCGAGACGCTGGTCGAGCGAACTCGTCTCCCAGCCGCGCATGGCGCTGCCCAGTCCCGTCGAGACCTTGGCGATCACCGAGGGGTCGTCGAAGTGGGTCGAGGCCTCGACGATCGCGTGAGCCATGCGCACCGGGTCCTCGCTCTTGAAGATGCCCGAGCCCACAAAGACCGCCTCGGCGCCGAGCTGACGCACGAGCGACGCGTCGGCGGGGGTCGAGAGGCCCCCCGCGCAGAACAGCGGCACCGGCAGGTGGCCCGTCTCGGCGACCTCGAGCACGAGGGGCAGGGGGGCCTGGAGGTCCTTGGCGAGGGCGTAGAGCTCGTTGGCGTCGGCGCTCTGGCAGCGCCGGATCATGGCGGTGATCGAGCGCAGGTGGCGCACGGCCTCGACGACGTTGCCCGTGCCGGCCTCCCCCTTGGAACGGATCAGGCACGCCCCCTCGCCGACGCGCCGCAGCGCCTCACCGAGGTTCGTCGCCCCGCAGACGAAGGGCACCGTGAAGGCCCACTTGTCGATGTGGTTCTCCTCGTCGGCCGGGGTGAGCACCTCGGACTCGTCGATGTAGTCGACCCCGAGCGCCTCGAGCACCTGGGCCTCGGCGAAGTGGCCGATGCGGGCCTTGGCCATCACCGGGATGGTGACGGTCGCTTGGATCTCCTGGATCATCTGGGGGTCGCTCATGCGCGCGACGCCCCCGTCGCGGCGGATGTCGGCCGGCACGCGCTCGAGGGCCATCACCGCGACGGCCCCGGCGTCTTCGGCCACCTTGGCCTGTTCGGGGTTGACCACGTCCATGATCACCCCACCGCGCAGCATGTCGGCCAGGCCCCGCTTCACCAGCGTCGAGCCCGTCCGTGTCGTCTGGGTGTTGCTCATAGACCCAGCCTACCGGTCGTGGCTCACCACTCCTCGAGGGCGCGAGCGCGCACCTCCGGGTCGTCGAGGTCGGAGGGGACCGTCTCGCGCCGGTCCGACCAGGGGTTGAAGAACACCCACCGCCAGTCGACGAAGGCCCCGTCGGAGAGGAACGACCCGGCCGGCACCGACTGGGTGCGGCAGCGGCGCAGCGCGTTGGCGATCCCGAGGGGGTAGCGGATGGTCGCCGCGGCCACCTCGTCGGCCCGGAAGGTCTCCCCCGGTGCGGCGAGCACGCGCGCCGGCTCGCCCGTGAGGTCGAGGGCGGCGACGCACTCGCGCTCGAGAACCCCGATGCGCTCGCGGGCCAGGCAGTGGGCCACGACGCCTTCGATCTCGATCAGTTCGAAGTCCTGGACGAGGGCGCTGGTGGCGACCATGACGTAGCCCCCGGGCCCGGGCACCAGGGCCGCGTTGTAGCCGCCGTCGCGCACCACTTCGGCGCGCACGCCCTCGACCCCGAAGGTGGCGCTCAAACGGTCGACCAGGGTCGCGAGACGTTCACGGACGATCGGGTCCTCGTCGCTCGCGAAGTGCGCGAGCAGCGCCTCGGCGGCGCCGTGCGCGCGAGTCGCGTACCCGGCCACGACCCGGCGTAGGTCGATCACGTAGAGCGCCGCGACCAGGACGGCCGCGAGCCACAGCCACGGCCAGAGCGCGATCGCGAGGACCGCGAGGGCTACGACGGCGGCCCCGGCGGCGATGGTGGCGACGAGCCGGCGGCGCAACGCGTAGGCCCGCATCACCGCCGCGTGGCGGTGACGCTCGGCCGTGGTCGGTGCGTACGGGTTGACCCAGGTGGGGTCGAGCACCGGGGCGACGTAGCGGGGCTCGCGGTCGCGGCGGGCGTGGGGACGCCGGGTGCGAGTGCGCTGCGAACTGGCCACCGGCCAAGGCTACCGGCGCCCGGACCCACCGCCCGCCCCGAGTCGCTCGTAGCGCTCGAGGTAGGCGTCGACCAGCGCCGACATCGACCAGCGGCTCGCGTGCTCTCGTCCGGCGGCGACGTCGGCCGGGCGCTCGGCGGCGAGGGCCGCCTCGATCGCCCGCGCCCAGGCCCGCGGGTCCCCGGGCGGCGCCAGGGCGGCGTGGGGGCCCACCGCCTCGCGGTAGCCCTCGATGTCGCTCGCGACGACGACGGTCTCGCTCGCGAGGGCCTCGACCAGGACCAGGCCGAAGCTCTCGCCCCCCGTCGCCGGGGCGAGGAGGGCCTGGCAGCGCCTCAGCCACGAGCGCTTCGCGTCGTCGCTGACGCGTCCCACGAAGGTGATCTGCGGGTCGTGGGCCGCCAGGGCCTCGAGCCGGGCCCGCTCGGGCCCGTCCCCCGCCACGACCAGTCGCCACGGCGGGTCCGCTCTCAGGTTGTGCTCGCGCACCGCGCCGATCGCCGTGTCGGCGCCCTTGCGCGGCTCGAGCCGGCCGAGGAAGAGCAGGGTCGGGGGCTCGTGACGCTCTCGGGGGAAGGCCACGTAGCGGTCCATCTCGATCCCGTTGAACAGGACCTCGCAGTCGAGCGCGTAGGCCGCGTCGGCGCAACGCTTGGCGGCGTCGCTCACCGCCACGGCGAGGTCGACCCCTCGAGCCAGGCGACGCAGGAGGGGCCGCGTGAGGGTCACGGCCGGCCCGTCACCGGCCCGGTGGAAGGTCGCGACGGTGGGTGCGCGATGTTCGAGGAGCGTCGCCCACGCGAGCAGCGGCGCCCCGGGCTCGTGGTGGTGCACCACGTCGGGGCCGAACGCCGCGAGCGCGCGGGCGGCCTCGCGCGAGGCGCGCGGCGAGAGCGTGAGGGGGGCACGCGAGCCGTTGGCCGGCAACGTCCAGCGCCGTCCGACGCGCGCGAGGGTCGCCGGAGTGTCGTGCGCGGACGTGTCGTGGGCGTCGGGGGCCAGGACGAGGACCTCATGGCCGCGCGCGCTCAGTTCGCGGCTCATCCCGAGAACCTGCTCTTGAACGCCGCCCGGGACGCTCAGGGCGTAGGGCGAGAGGATCCCGACGCGCACGCGCTAGCCGAAGCGCGCCGGCAGGACGTGCCACTGCTCGGGGGCGCGCCGGATGAGCGACTCGAGCCCCGCGGCGACCCGCTGGGTGGTCCGGGTGACGTCCTCGCGCAGCCGCGCGGTGGTGCGCTCGGCGACGATCGGGGGCAGCACGACGGCGTGGTGGTCGCGGCCCGGCCCCGAGTAGCACGCCGCCACGAGGATCGGCGCTCCGGTGCGCAGCGCGAGCGTCGCCGGCCCGCCCGGCAGGGTCACGCGCCGCGCGAAGAACTCGACCTCGACCCCGTTGCCCTCGAGGTCGCGGTCGCACACCAGGCCCACGACGCCGCCCGCGCGCAGCACCCCCGCGAGAGTGCCGGTGGCGTGCTCGTCGAGGGGCACCACGTGGATGCCCATCGCCTCGCGCTTGGCCGCGAACCACGCGAAGAGCTCCGGCGGCTCGAGCCGCTCGGCGACGGCCCACATCGGCAGTCCGATCCTCGCGAGCAGTGCCCCGCCCCAATCCCACGAGCCGACGTGGGGCAGGGCCACGATCGTCCCCCGGCCGGCGTCGCGAGCCGCCTCGAGGTGTTCGAGTCCCTCGGCGATGACGAAGCGTCGCACCACCTCGGCGGGCTCGATCGCCGGCAACTTCGCCGACTCCGCCCAGTAGCGGCCGTAGCTCGCGAAGCCTCGGCGCACGAAGAGTTCGAGGAGGTCCTCGTCCACCGGAGCCCCGGG
>JAKCEK010000082.1 GCA_021838005.1 Actinomycetes bacterium | reverse complement strand
ACGCGGATCGACCCGACTCGGGACTACCAGCCCAAAGGGCCGGGCTTCCGGAGATAGCCTGCACAGGTTCGGCTGTTCACGATGACGTGACAGATCACATTGGCAGTCCCAACGGGATTTGAACCCGTGCCTCCACCTTGAGAGGGTGATGTCCTAGGCCGCTAGACGATGGGACCAAGTCCGCCAACGATATCGCCGTCGCCGACGGATTCGCTCGGGGGCAAGGATTCGAACCCTGAATAACTGGACCAGAACCAGTTGTGTTGCCAATTACACCACCCCCGAAGGGCCCGACCATCCTATAGGAGGGCGGCGGCCCGTCTCAGCCCCGCAGCGGCGTGCGCGCCGTCCACTCGCTGAGTCGCTGGTAGCCGACTACGCGCGCCACCCCGACCTCGAGGGCCTCTTTGAGGTAGTAGCGCCAGAGCCCGTAGTGGACGGTCGGCGAGTCCGCGACCGGGCTCGGAAAGGGGGTGAGACCGAGGTCGGAGGCGATGGCCATCGCCCGGTACTCGTGGAAGGGGTCGGTCACCGTGAGGACGGTCGTGAGGCCCCGGCGCACGAGGGCCGGCGCCACGCTCTCGACGTTCTGCCAGGTGTCGACGCCCCCGCCGACGATCACCCGGTCCGCGGGCACCCCGTGGCGTTCGAGGAAGGTGGCCGAGACCCCGGCCTCGGTGTAGCGGTCGCCGGGCTGGCGACTCCCGGTGACCGCCACGTAGCCGGCCCGCCCCGCCCGGTACAGGGCGAGGGCCGTCTCGAGCCGGTCCGTGAGCTCGGCCGAGGGCGTGCCGTTGTCCTCGGTCGTGCCAAAGACGAGGATCGCCGCGGCGTCGCGGCTCGAGTGTTCCCGGCCGCGCAGCCAGATCTGGGCCAAGGTGATCGAGAAGTAGGCGACGAGGACGAGGGCGGCCGCCACCGCGAGGCGCGCGCCAACCCGGAGCCCCGCGATCACGTCGCGCGCGCGAGCGCCCCGGCGAGCCGGGCGAGCGTGCGCTCGCGACCGAGCAGGGCGAGGGACTCAAAGAGCGGCGGGCCCACGAGCCGGCCGGTCACCGCACAGCGGATCGGGGCCTGGGCCTTGCGCAGGGTGAGCCCGTTCGCCTCGGCGACCTCGAGGGTCGTCGCGTGCAGGGCGTCGGCGCCGAACTCCGCCAGGGCCCCGTAGGCACGACGCGCCGCTTCGAGCACGTCGGTGGCCCGGGGGTCGTGGCGGATCGCCTTGTCGAAGGCCGCCTCGTCGTAGGCCGGCTCCTCGAGGAAGAAGAAGTCGACCATGGCGGGCACCTCGTCGAGGCGCGCCACACGCTCGTGGATGAGGGGCAGGACCCTCGCGTAGAGCGCCTCGTCGAACTCCTCCTCCCGCCAGGCCGGCCGATAGCCCGTGGGCCGCCAGGGCACGTCGCGCGGGTCGACCCAGGGCCAGCAGGCCCGCGCGAACTGGTAGGGGGAGAGCTGGCGGATGTGGGCGCCGTTAAAGGCGGTGAGCTTTCTCACGTCGAAAAAGGCCGGGGAGTGCGAGACGTCCTCGAGTCGGAACTGCTCGACGATGGTGTCCATGTCGACGATCTCGTCGTCCCCGCGCGGGCTCCAGCCGAGCAGGGCCAGGTAGTTGAGGACGGCGCCCACGACGTAGCCCTGGTCGCGGTACGACTCGAGGGCCACGGGGTCGCGACGCTTGCTGAGCTTCTTGCGCTGGGCGTTCACGAGCAGGGGCAGGTGGGCGAAGAGGGGCGTGGGCACCTCGCGGCCCGTCGCGGCGTTGAGCGCCCGCCAGAGCATCATCTGCTTGGGGGCGTTCGCCAGGTGCTCCTCGCCGCGCACCACGTGGGTGATCGCGTCGTCACGGTCGTCGACGACGTTGGCGAGCGCGTAGAGCGCCTCGCCCGAGGAGCGCGCCACGACGAAGTCGTCGATCGCCCCCAGCGGGAAGGCGACGTCGCCGCGCACGAGGTCGGGCACGACGACCGTGCCCTCGTCGGGGGTGCGAAAGCGCAGCGCCGTGCGCTCGGTGCGCGCGAGGTGCCTCTCCCGGCAGAACCCGTCGTAGCCGGGGGTCGCGCCCGCACCCTTGCGGGCCTCGACCTCACCCGGGGTGCAGTCGCAGTAGTAGAGGGCGCCGCTCGCCACCAGCGCCTCGAGGGCGGCGGCGTGGGCCGGGGCGTTCTCGCTCTGGCGGAAGGGGCCCGTGTAGTCGAGACCCAGCCAGGCCATGGCCGCGAAGATCGCCTCGACCCACTCCTCGCGGTTGCGCGCGGGGTCGGTGTCCTCGACCCGCAGGATGAAGACGCCCTCGGGGTCTTGTTTCGCGAGGATCCAGTTGAAGAGGGCCGTGCGCGCCGTGCCGACGTGGAAGTAGCCCGTCGGCGAAGGCGCGAGGCGCACCCGGACCGGCACTACTCGACCGAGATGGCGCCGTTGGGGCAGCTGGCGACGGCCTGGCCGAGCCGCTCGTCGAACTCGGGCCCGGGGTTCTCCTCGAGGACGTAGAGGTAGCCGTCGTCGCGCACCTCGAAGACCTCGGGGGCGATGCCCATGCACACCGCGTTCGACGTGCACAGGTCGAAGTCGACTGTGACCCTCACGGGACCTCCCTTTTTCCCCCATCGTACTGGGGGGACCCGCCGTCGTCGGAGGCTGCCTAGGCTCGGCGATAGAAAGGACGGGCATGGAAGTACGCGCCATCGGATCGCTGCGGGTCTCAGTCGTGGGGGTCGGCTGCAACAACTTCGGCCGGCGACTCGACCAGGCCCAGACCGACGCCGTCGTCGGCGCCGCCCTGGAGGCGGGGATCACCCTCTTTGACACCGCCGACGTCTACGGCGACACCCTTTCGGAGGTGATGCTCGGCCGGGCCCTCGGCGCCCGGCGCGACGAGGCGGTCGTCGCGACCAAGTTCGGGATGCCGATCGACGAAGCACGCTACGGCGCGGCGCCGGCCTACGTGAGACGCGCCTGCGAGGACTCCCTGGCGCGCCTCGGCACCGACCGCATCGACCTCTACCAGCTCCACTACCCCGACGAGACGGTCCCGATCGCCGACACCCTGGGGGCGCTCGGTGAGCTCGTCGCCGAGGGCAAGGTGCGCGAGATCGGCTGCTCGAACTTCTCGGCCGCCCAGCTGCGCGAGGCGCGGGCCGCCGCGGGCGCGGGCCCGGCCTTCGCCTCGATCCAGAACCAGTACTCGCTGCTCGAGCGCTCCCCCGAGCGCGACGGGGTGCTCGAGGCCTGCGCCGAGCTCGGGGTGGGACTGCTGCCCTTCTACCCCCTCGCGAACGGCCTCTTGACCGGCAAGGTCCGCCCCGGCGCGCCCCTGCCGGAAGGGACGCGCCTCGCGAGCATGCCGGCCGACCGGGCCGCCCACTGGCACAGCCCCGAGCTCATGGCGAAGGTCCAACGCCTCCTCGAGCTCGCCGAAGGCGAGGAGCGCTCGCTCCTCACCCTCGCCTTCTCCTGGCTCCTCGACCACCCCGCGGTCGCCTCGGTGATCGCCGGGGCCTCCAACCCCGACCAGGTCCGGGCCAACGCCGCGGCCGTCACCACGCTCTCGCCCGGGCTGCGCGCGGCCCTCGACGAGGCGACCGCCGTGACCGGTTAGCTAGAACCAGCCGAGCCGGGTGAGCGGCCAGTAGCGCAGGAAGACCTTGCCGATGATGCTCGAGCGCGGCACGAAGCCCCAGTAGCGGCTGTCGCACGAGTTCGGGTGGTTGTCACCGAGGACGTAGTAGTCGCCCTTGGGCACGACGGTGGTGGGGATCGGCCGGCCCAGGGGCTCGTTGTGGCTCCAGTTCTCCTTCAAGAGGTGGTCGTTCACGTAGATGCGGTTGCCGACCGAGGCGATCGTGTCGCCGGGCAGCGCCACGACGCGCTTGACGAGGTCGGCCACGGTGTCCCCGCAGGCCGCCGCCACGGCCCCGGGCGACTTAAAGACGATGACGTCACCGATGTTGATCGTCCCGAAGTCGACGCTCAGCTTGTCGACCATCACCCGGTCGCCGATCTGGAGGGTCGGCTCCATGGAGCCCGAGGGGATGAAGTAGGACTCGAAGCAGTAGGTGCGCACGAGGATCGAGGCGACGAGCGCGACGACGAGCGCGACCAGCCAGTTGCGCAGTCCGCGGCTCTTCCACCACGCCGGGGCCGCGGGGGCGTGCTCGGGCGCGGCAGCGGCGTCGGACATCGCGCCAGTCTCCCACCGCGGCGCGTCCGGTGCCCGACGTCGGGCGCCCAGAACCGCAGAATCGCCTGAGAGCTACGAGGCCTTGACGGCCGCCACGATCTTGGTGAGGGTGTCCTTCGCGTCGCCGAAGACCAGGGTCGTCTTGGGGTTGTAGAGGAGCTCGTTGTCGATCCCGGCGAAGCCCGGGCGCATCGAGCGCTTCATGAAGATCACGTTCTCGGCCGCGTCGGCGTGGATGATCGGCATGCCGTAGATCGGCGAGCCGGGGTCGTCGTTGGCGGCGGGGTTCACGGTGTCGTTCGCCCCGACCACGATGGCGACGTCGGCCGTCGTCAGCTCGGAGTTGGCCTCGTCCATCTCGATCAGGTCGTCGTAGGGGACGTTGGCCTCGGCGAGGAGCACGTTCATGTGCCCGGGCATGCGCCCGGCGACGGGGTGGATGGCGTAGAAGACCTCGACGCCCTTCTTTTCGAGGTTCTCGGCCAGCTCGCGCAGGACGTTCTGGGCCTGGGCGACCGCCAGGCCGTAGCCCGGGATGAAGACGACCCGGCTGGCGAATCCCAGCATCACGGCCACGTCCTCGGGCGTGCCCGAGCGCACGGAGCGCTGCTCGGCCCCGGACCCGGGGCCGGCCGTCACCACCGAGCCGAAGGCCGAGAAGAGGATGTTGGGCAGGCTGCGGCCCATGGCCTTGCTCATGAGCATCGTGAGGAGCGTCCCCGAGGCGCCCACGAGCGTGCCGGCCACGATCAACAGGTTCGACCCCAGGGTGAAGCCCGAGGCCGCCACCGCGAGGCCGGTGAAGGAGTTGAGGAGCGAGATCAGCACCGGCACGTCGGCCCCGCCGATGGGCAAGACAAAGGCGATGCCCAAGACGAAGGCGACCGCGAGCAGCACCCAGAGCAGCGCCGTCGAGCTCGTCACGAGCGCCATCACGATCACCGCCAGGGCCGCGGCACCGATGAGGGCGTTGATGAACTGCTGGCCGGCGTAGGTGACCGGCCGGCCGGTCATCAGCTCTTGGAGCTTGGCGAAGGCGATGGCCGAGCCCGAGAAGGAGACCGTGCCGATGAGGACCCCGAGCAGCACCTCGAGGACCACGTAGGTGGCGGGCTTGGTGGACTTGATGTGGATGAACTCGGTCAGCGACACCAGGCAGGCCGCGCCGCCGCCCACGCCGTTGAAGATCGCGACGAGCTGGGGCATCGCCGTCATCTGGACGAACCGGGCCGTGGGCACCGCCACGACGAGCCCGACCGCCATGCCGAGCACGATCAGCAGTACGTGGTGCAGGGGGTGGCCGTCGACGCGGTTGAAGAAGGTCGCCACGATCGCGAGCAGCATGCCGGCGGCCGCCACCATGTTGCCGTGGCGCGCCCGCTTGGGGCTGCCGAGGCCCTTCAGGGCGAGGACGAAGGTCAGCGCCGCGACGAGGTAGAGCAGGTCGATGAGGGTGCCGCGGCTCACGCCTCACCGCCCTTGGGGTGCTCGCTCGCCTCGGTCGAGGCGCCGGGCTTCGCGCGCGGGGTGCGGGGCTTGAACATCTCGAGCATCCGGTCGGTGACGACGAAGCCGCCCACCACGTTCAGCGTGGCGAGGATCACGGCGAGGAATCCCAGCACCTCCTCGGCGTGGGTGTTGGCCGCCCCCAGGATGAGCATCGAGCCCACGAGGATCACCCCGTGGATCGCGTTCGAGCCCGACATCAGAGGCGTGTGCAGGATGCTCGGGACCTTCGAGATGATCTCGATCCCCACGAACACGCTGAGGAGGAACACGGTCGCGTACTGCAACAACAGGTTGGTCACTTCGTCTCCTGCGCGTCGGCGGGCTCGGTGGGGGTGGGGGCGGCGACCGGCACGGCCGCGACCCCGAGGGCCTCGGCCGTGGGCCCGTGGTGGACCCGGCCGCCCGAGGTGACCGTCGCGCCGGCGACGACCTCGTCGGCCCAGTCCGGAGCCACCTCGCCGTGGCCGTAGAGGGCGAGGAGCTTCACCACGTTGTTGGCGTACATGGTGCTCGCGTGGCGGCCCATCGCGGCCGGTGGATTGGCGAGCCCCACGACCGAGACCCCGTGGTGGGAGACGACCTCGCCGGCCCGGGTCAGCTCGCAGTTGCCGCCGCCGTCGGCGGCCATGTCGACGATGAGCGAGCCGTCGGCCATCGCCTCGACCATCGCGGTCGTGAGCAGGATCGGCGCCCGGCGCCCCGGCACGGCGGCCGTGGTGATGATGACGTCGGCCGCGGCGACCTCGCCCCCGAGGGCGGCCTGCTGGCGGGCCTTCTCCTCTTCGGTCAACTCGCGGGCGTAGCCGCCGGCGGCGTCGGCCGTGACCCCGAGGTCGACGAAGGTCGCGCCGGCCGACTCGGCCTCTTCCTTCGCGGCCGAGCGCACGTCGTAGGCGCGGACCCGCGCGCCGAGGCGCTTGGCGGTGGCGATCGCCTGCAGGCCCGCGACGCCCACCCCCATCACGAGCACCTTGGCCGGACGGATGGTGCCGGCCGCCGTCGTGAGGAGCGGAAAGAACCGGTCGAGGTGGTGGGCCGCCTCGAGCGCCGAACGGTAGCCCGAGACGGTCGCCTGGCTCGAGAGCGCGTCCATGTACTGGGCCCGCGAGATGCGCGGCAGGAGGTCGAAGCTCACGACCGTCACCCGGCGCGCGACGAGGGCGCGCACGACCTCGAGGGCGAGCAGCGGCGAGAGGAACGAGAGGTGCAACGAGCCCTCGGGGAGCCGGGCGACCTCCTCGAGGGTCGGGGGGTTGACCCGGATCGTCACGTCGCCCGAGGGGGTGTCGGCGATCACGGCGCCGACCTCGCGGTACGCGTCGTCGCTGAAGTGCGAGCGCACCCCCGCCCCGCGCTCGACCTCGACGGCCCACCCGTCCTTGATCAGGGATCTCACGGCCTCGGGGGTGAGCCCCACGCGGGTCTCGCCGGCGCGTGACTCCGCCACCAGGGAAATCTTCATCCCCTCGTTCTATCAGGGCCGCTCTCGGCGCCCGATGTGACCAAAGTCGACTCTTGTGCCTTAGGTCCCCCCGAGGACCAGCCCGGCGAGTGCCCCGGGCGCCTCGTAGGGGACCCAGTGACCCACGCCCTCGAGACGTCGGTAGTCGAAGCCCGCCGCGCAGTAGCGGCCCGAGTCGCGCATCTGGGCCTCGGTGAGGGCCGGGTCGGCGCTCGACCACACGCCCACCACCGGCACCGCGACCGACTCGAGCACCGGGGCGGGGCGGGTGAAGGCGTCGGGCGGCAGGTTCGCCCGGTACCACAGGAGATGGGTCGTGATCTGGCCGTCGCGCTCGAGCTCGGCGATCGTCTCGGCGGCCCGGGGGTGGGCGAACCAGCGGCGCAGCACCGCGTAGTCGTCCTGGCGCAGCACGGCCTCGCCGACGCCCTCGAACTGGAAGAGCAGCGTGTACCAGCTGCGCCACAACTGCTCGAAGCCCCCCGAGCGAAAGGCCGTCGGGTGCCCCACCGAGACCGCGACGAGCGAGCCCACGAGGTCGGGCCGGAGGGTCGCCACGACCCAGGCGAGCGCCGCGCCCCAGTCGTGGCCCACCAGGGTGACCGGTCCCGCGTCGGCCGCCTCGATCAGGGCCACGACGTCCGAGACGAGCTCGGCCATGGCGTAGCGCGCGACGTCGGTGGGCTTCACCGAGCGGCCACAGCCCCGTAGGTCCGGCACGAGACAGCGCCGACCCGCCGCGACGAGCGCCGCGGCGACCTCCTCGAAGAGGGCCCCGGTGTCGGGCCAGCCGTGCAGGAGGAGGACCGGCGGGCCCTGGCCGAGGTCGCGCACGAAGAGCCCCCCGGCGCCGCCCTCGACCACGTACTCCACGCGTGTGACAGTACGGGACTAAGAAGCGGTCATGGCGAACTTCACCGCGACCGTCGACTCCCCCGTCGGCCGCTTCGGCGTGTGTGGCACCGAGGCCGGCGTCTCGGAGATCCTCCTCCCCCCGGACCGACCCCGCCCGAGCGCCGGGCGCGCCCCGGCACCGGTCGCCGAGGCGGCCCGTCAGCTGGCCGCGTACCTGGCCGGGGAGCGCCGGGACTTCGAGCTCACCCTCAGCGAGGTCGACGCCACCGCCTTCCAGCGCGACGTGTGGGCCGCGCTTCGCGAGATCCCCTACGGCGAGGTGCGCACCTACGCCGAGGTCGCGGCCGCGGTCGGCCGACCCCTCGCGGCGCGGGCCGTGGGCAACGCCAACCACCACAACCCGTGGCCGGTGGTCGTGCCCTGCCACCGGGTCGTCGCGGCGAACGGGCTGGGCGGCTACGGCGGCGGTGACGCGGTGAAGCGCTACCTGCTC
>JAKCEK010000003.1 GCA_021838005.1 Actinomycetes bacterium | reverse complement strand
TCGTGGTCGAGCCGGGTACCTTCGTGGTCCTGCTCGGCCCCTCGGGGTCGGGCAAGACGACCCTCCTGCGGTGCGTGGCCGGGATCGAGCGGCCGAGCAGTGGCACCATCGTCCTCAACGGACGTGAGGTCGCGGCCCCGCGGGCCTTCGTGGCGCCCGAGCGACGGGGGCTGGCGATGGTCTTCCAGGACTACGCGCTCTGGCCCCACCTGAGCGTACGGCGCAACGTCGGCTACCCCCTCGCCGCGAGTCGGGTGCCGGCGCCCGAGCGGCTGGGGCGCGTGGAGGCGCTGCTCGCACGGGTCGGGATCGCCCACCTGGCCGACGCCTTCCCCAACGACCTCTCGGGCGGTGAGCAGCAGCGCGTGGCCCTCGCGCGGGCCCTCGCCGCCGACGTGGGGCTGCTTTTGTTCGACGAGCCCCTCTCCAACCTCGACGCCGACCGGCGCGAGCAGCTGCGCATCGCCATCGCAACCCTGACCCGAGAGTCGGGCGCCACCGCGCTCTACATCACCCACGACCAGTCCGAGGCGTTCGCGCTCGCCGACCGGGTCGGCGTCCTCGACCACGGACGGGTCGTCCAGTACGACACGCCCGAGGTCATCTACCGGCGTCCGGCGAGCGCGTTCGTGGCGCGCTTCACCGGGGTGGCCGGCGAGTTCCCGGTCGCCGCGCTGCGCGCGCGGGGGGGCGACCGGGTGGAGGTTGACCTCGCCCTCGCCGGGGGCGCCCGGCTCGAGGCGACCGCCGTGGGCTCCCTCGGGGGCTCGGCGCGCCTCTTTGTGCGCTCGGCCGGGGTCACGCTCTCGCGCGACCCTTCCGAGGGGCTGTCCGGGGTGGTGAGGGACGTCGCCTTCACCGGGCGCGGCTACGAGCATGTGGTGGGGCTGGGGGAGGGGGTCGAGCTGACCCGGGTATTCTCGACGCGTCGGCACGAGCGCGACACCCGGGTCGGCGCGGTGCTCGATCCCGAGGGCTGTTTCGTGCTCGACGCCGACGCGGAGGACGCCCCATGATCGGTGCCGTGAACGGCTCCACCACTGCAATAGTCCTGGTTGGAGCGGTATTCTTGGCCGCCGCCGTCGAGACGGTCGAGGCGCTGACGATCGTGCTCGCCGTCGGTCACACCCGGGGCTGGCGCACGGCCCTCGAGGGGACGGGGGTCGCCGTGGTCGCCCTGGCGGCCCTGGTGGCGGTGCTGGGGCCGGCCCTGGTGCACGTCCCCCTCAGCGTGTTGCGCCTGGTGGTAGGGGTTGTCCTCCTGATCTTCGGGCTCCAGTGGCTGCGCAAGGCCGTCCTGCGCTCGGCCGGGATCAAGGCGAAGCACGACGAGGACGCGATCTACGCCGAGATGACCGCGCGCCTCGCGCTCACCGGCGAGCGGCCGCCCCGAGACCGGGTGGCCTTCGTCGTGGCCTTCAAGGGGGTCTTCCTCGAGGGCCTCGAGATCGTGGTGGCCGTCTTGACCCTGGGGACCTCGGCCCACCGCCTGGGACTCGCCGCCGCGGCGGCCGCGGCGGCCGTCATGATCGTGGCCGTGACCGGGGCGCTCGTGGCCCGACAGCTCTCCTCGGTGCCCGAGAACGCGATGAAGATGGCCGTGGGGGTCATGCTCGTGAGCTACGGCTCCTTTTGGACCGGCGAGGGGCTCAAGGTCCACTGGCCCGGGGGCGACGTCATGATCGCGGGACTGGTCGTCGTCTACGCCCTGGCGACCGCTCTCGTGGTGCGGCTCCTCGCCCCGGGCGCCCGTCGGCCCGTGGGGGTCGGGCGATGAACCCCTTCCCCCGCGACGACAAGCCCCTGGCCGCCCGGCTCCTCGTCGGTTTCGGCCGGTTTTGGTGGGACTTCCTCGTCGGGGACACCCCCGAGATCACGCTGTCGGTGGTCGGAGTCGTGGGCGTGACGGCTCTGCTGCGCGACGTGGTCCACGCGAACGTCGCGGCCTACGTGGCCCTCGTGGTGCTGAGCGTGGCGGCGCTCGCCCTCTCGGCCGCCCGGGCGCGCCCGAAGTCCCGGCGCGACTAACGGGGTGCCGGGGGAGCGGCTCTCGGCGGGGTGTTAGGATGGACGTCCCTGGGGGCGCTCGTCGAGCACCTCCCGTAGGGCAGTGGCTCAATTGGTAGAGCACCGGTCTCCAAAACCGGCGGTTGGGGGTTCGAGTCCCTCCTGCCCTGCCCGGGGCGAAGAGGCGTAGAAGAGACCGAGATGAACCGCGAACAGAAGCGCATGTTGCAGCGACAGGGCCAGATGGGGGCCGACGGCACGGCCGGCTCGCGGCGCACGTCGGTCGATGACGTCCAGCGCCGACGCTCCGGGGAGCGCACCCGCCCGCGCGACTTCGTCCGCCAGGTCCGCGAAGAGATGCGCCAGGTCGCCTGGCCGATCCGGCCCGAGGTCGTCAACTACACCACGATCGTCCTGTTCGTGCTGGTCTTCATGACCGCCCTCATCTTCGGGCTCGGCGTGGGCTCGGAGAAGTTCGTCTCGTTCCTCTTCACCAAGTAGGCCCCGTGTCCGACCTCGAGACCCCCATCGACGACGTCCCCGTGGACCTCGATCCGCTCACCGGCGAGCCCCTCGACGACGGCGAGGGCGTCGAGCCCGAGATCGAGAGCGCCTTCGACCGCCCGGGGCGCTGGTACATCGTGCACACCTTCGCCGGCCACGAGCAGAAGGTGATCTCGGCGCTCAACAACATCATCAAGAGCCGCGAGCTCGGCGAGCAGATCTACGAGATCTACCTCCCCGAGGAGGACGTCACCGAGTTCAAGGGTGGCAAGAAGGTCACCGTCGCCAAGCGGATGTTCCCCAGCTACCTCCTGGTGCGCTGCGAGCCCGACCCCGAGATCTTCTACGTGATCGCCTCGACCCCCGGGGTGACCGGCTTCGTCGGGGCCGAGAAGACCAAGCCGACCGCGCTGACCCGTCGCGAGGTCGACAACATCATCCGGCCCAAGATTGAGGGCGTCGAGCAGCCCGTCGCCAAGCGACGGATGCCGACTCACGAGTTCGAGGTGAACGATACCGTCCAGATCAAGTCCGGCCCCTTCGCGACCTTCTCGGGTCACGTGGCCGAGATCAACGAGGACCAGCTGAAAGTCAAGGTCCTCGTCGACATCTTCGGCCGAGAGACCCCCGTGGAGCTCGACTTCACGCAGGTCACCAAGCTCTAGACAAGGAGAGTCCCATGGCGAAGAAAGTCGTCGCCGTCGTCAAGATCCAGCTCGACGCCGGGAGCGCCACCCCGGCGCCCCCGGTGGGCACCGCGCTCGGGCCCCACGGCGTGCAGACCATGGAGTTCTGCAAGCAGTACAACGCGGCTACCGAGTCGATGCGCGGCACGGTCATCCCGGTCGAGATCTCGATCTACGAGGACCGCTCGTTCACCTTCGTCCTGAAGACCCCGCCGACGCCGGTGCTGCTGCGCCAGGCGGCCGGCCTGGACAAGGGCGCCCACATCGCCGGGCGCGAGACGGTGGCCACGGTCACGATGGACCAGGTCGCCGAGATCGCCCAGACCAAGCTGAAGGACCTCAACACCGACGACCTCGAGTCGGCCAAGCTCCAGGTGATGGGCACGGCGCGCTCGATGGGCATCGCGGTCGCGGGCTAGGAGAACAGATGAGACACGGCAAGAACTACCGCAACGCCCTGGCCCAGGTCGACCGCGAGGAGCTCCTCGGGGTCGGTGAGGCGGTCGACAAGGTGAAGGCCCTGGCCACGGCCAAGTTCGACGAAACCGTCGAGCTGGCGGTGCGCCTGGGCGTCGACCCGCGCCGGGCCGAGCAGATCGTGCGCGGCACCATCACGCTGCCGGCGGGCACCGGCAAGACGAACCGGGTGGCCGTCTTCGCCGCCGGTGAGGCGGCCCAGGCGGCCCGCGAGGCCGGCGCCGACGTCGTGGGCGCCGACGACCTCGTGGAGCGGGTGCGTGGCGGGTTCCTCGACTTCGACGTGGCCATCGCCAGCCCGGACCTGATGGGCCTGGTCGGTGGGCTGGGCCGCGTGCTCGGCCCCCGTGGGCTCATGCCGAACCCCAAGACCGGCACCGTGACCACCGACGTCGCCAAGGCCGTCACCGACTTCAAGGGCGGACGCGTCGAGTACCGCACCGACAAGGTGGGCAACGTCCAGCTGCGCGTGGGCAAGGTGAGCTTCGCCCGCGAGGACCTCGTGCGCAACGTGGTGGCCGTCGTGGACGAGCTGGTGCGCGTCAAGCCCGCGAGCTCCAAGGGCCGCTACGTGCTGAGCGTCACGCTCTCGTCGACGATGGGCCCCGGGGTCAAGGTCGACCCGGGCCGGGCCCGGGAGCACGAGGAGGCCCTGGCCGGCTCGGTTTGACCCGACCGACGCCCGGTGGCTAGGCTGGGCGCCCGCACGACTCGTCGTGCCACAGAACGAAGAACGCCGAAGACATCCGGTGCGCGCGAGCGCCTAAGGGACGCCAGTCCGCCTGACGAGGGGTTCGAGCCTCGCCTCGTGCCCGGGTGCCTACGGCCCCGACAGAGCCGGTCCAACCGGCGGGAGGCGAGATGGCAAGCAAGGTCCGCACCGAGAAGGTGGCGGCGGTCGAGGACGTGAAGACCCGGGTCGCCACGACCTCGACCGCGGTGGTCACCGAGTACCGCGGCCTCACGGTCACCCAGATCCAGGAGCTGCGCCGCCAGTTGCGCGCCGCCGGGGCCGACTACAAGGTCTTCAAGAACACCCTCGTGCGCCGCGCGATCGCCGGGACCTCGGTCGAGGCGCTCGCCGCGTTCCTCGAGGGGCCGACGGCCATCGCCTTCGTCTCGGGCGACGTCTCGGCGGTGGCGAAGTCCCTGCGCGACTTCGCCAAGGGCGCCCCGGCGCTCGTGGTGAAGGGCGGCGTCTTGAACGGCCAGGTCCTGAGCAACCGCGACCTGGTGGCCCTGGCGGAC
The DNA here is from genome assembly GCA_021838005.1 of Actinomycetes bacterium. GTDB lineage: Bacteria > Actinomycetota > Acidimicrobiia > Acidimicrobiales > RAAP-2 > RAAP-2. Next base: position 29,262 of record JAKCEK010000003.1, on the reverse strand, counting down.
CTGCCCAGCCGTCAGGTCCTGCTCGCGCGCGTGGCCGGGATGATCGCCTCACCGCTGACCACGATGGCCGGCCTCTTCAAGGCCGTGCCCCAGAACCTCGCCTACGGCCTCGCGGCCCTGATCGACCGGCGCGGTGGCGCGCCGGGCGGCGCCGCGACCGAGACCGAGACCCCGGCCGGGGTCGAGGAGGCCGCCCCCGCGGCCGGCGACGACGCCGCGACCGAGGTCGCGGCGACCCCCGAGGTCCCCGAGGCCGAGGACGGCACCGACAGCGCCGAGGCGGCCGCCGCCGAGGGCGCCCCGGCCGAGTAACCACCCGATCGAGAGAATCGAAAAGAAAGGAAACACCATGGCTACCCTGACCAAGGAGCAGATCCTGGACGGCATCGCCGCCCTGTCGGTCATCGAGCTGAGCGAGCTCTTAAAGGAGTTCGAGGAGAAGTTCGGCGTCACCGCCGCCGCGCCCGTCGCGGTCGCGGCCGCCCCGGCCGCCGGTGGCGGTGGGGCCGCCGAGGAGGCCGCCGAGGAGAAGTCGAGCTTCGACGTCATCTTGGTGAGCGGCGGGGAGAAGAAGATCCAGGTCATCAAGGAGGTCCGCGCCCTGACGAACCTCGGCCTCAAAGAGGCGAAGGACCTGGTCGACGGGGCCCCCAAGCCGGTCCTGGAGAACGCCTCGAAGGCCGACGCCGACAAGGCCAAGGCGGCCCTCGAGGGCGCCGGCGCCACCGTCGAGCTGAAGTAGCGCCGGGCGACGGGCCCCGGGGGCCGACCCCCGGGGCCCGCGACGCCGGGCAATGACTTGACCTGGGGGGTCCGCCCCCCTAGGGTGTGGCCAACCTAGAGCCGGGGCCCTCGGGCGCCGGTTGCACGGCCGTGGGCGGAACCACTAGTGTTATAAGACCGTGTTCCTGCCCCTGGCCTCGTCATCCCTTGACGACGCCGTGTGCTTCGATCCGGCACGTTCCCGTAGCCACCCACCTACACGGAGGATAGACCGTTGACGTCTCGGTCCACTAGCCCGGAGCGGTTCAATTTCTCGGCTCTGGGCGAAGCGTACCCCCTGCCGAACCTCCTCGAGATCCAGCGGGACAGCTTCGACCTGTTCATGCGTCAGGGGTTGCGCGAGGCCTTCGAGGCGATCTCGCCCATCACGGACTTCACCGGCAAGCTCAGCCTGGAGCTCGAGTTCGACCCGGATGACCCCGACCTGAAGAGCCCGCCCAAGTTCACGGTGGAGGAGTGCCGCCAGCGGGCGACGACCTACTCCCAGCCGATCTTCGTGCGGGCCCGGTTCCTCAACTCCGAGACCGGCGAGATCAAAGAGCAGACGGTCTTCATGGGGGACTTCCCCATCATGACCGAGCAGGGGACCTTCATCATCAACGGCACCGAGCGCGTCGTGGTGAGCCAACTCGTGCGCTCGCCCGGCGTCTTGTTCCAGCCGGGCAAGGACGAGAAGGTCGCCTTCGAGGGCACCATCCACCCGAGCCGCGGCGAGTGGCTCCAGGTCGACCTCGAAGAGAAGCGCAACAAGGCCGCCAACGCCGGCGCGCGCATCGCGCGCAAGCGCCGCATCTCGATCTTCACCCTGCTGCGTGCGCTCGACACCTCCCTCGACGAGGAGTTCTTCGAGCGCTTCGTCGCCCACTTCGACTTCCTCGAGGACCAGTTCCACCTGGACTGGAAGAAGGCGCACCTCGACATCGCCAAGCACCTCGAGAAGTTCAACCTCGAGGACACGCCCGAGAACTTCGCCCGCGCCAGCCAAGAGACGGCCTGGCTCGAGATCTACCGCCGCGCCCGTCCCGGCGAGGTCCAGACGGTCGAGGCCGCCCGCCAGTACTTCGAGGGCGCCTTCTTCTCGGACAAGCGCTACGACCTGAGCCGCGTCGGGCGCTACAAGCTCGACCGCAAGCTCGGCACCGAGATCGAGCGCAACGTCGGGCTCTTCGGCGACCGGCTCGAGCGGCCCAGCGCCGACCTGCACGTGCTCTCCAAGGCCGACGTGCTCGCCACCGCCACCTACCTGCTCAACCTGGCCCGCGACCGCACGGCCAAAGAGACCGGCTACCACATCGACGACCAGGACCACTTCGCCAACCGGCGGATCCGTAGCGTCGGCGAGCTGATCCAGAACGCCCTGCGCACCGGGCTGTCGCGCATGGAGCGGGTCGTGCGCGAGCGGATGAACACCCAGGACGTCGAGGCGATCGCGCCCCAGACGCTGATCAACATCCGACCCGTGATGTCGGCGATCAAGGAGTTCTTCGCGACGTCCCAGCTGAGCCAGTTCATGGACCAGAACAACCCGCTGTCGGGCCTGACCCACAAGCGGCGCCTGTCGGCGCTCGGCCCGGGCGGACTCAGCCGCGAGCGCGCCGGGCTCGAGGTCCGCGACGTCCACTCCTCCCACTACGGGCGCATGTGCCCCATCGAGACGCCCGAGGGCCCCAACGTCGGGCTCATCGGCTACCTGGCCACCTACGCGCGGATCAACGAGTACGGCTTCATCGAGACCCCGTACCGCGTGGTGGAGAGCGGCCGGGTCACGGGCGACGTGCGCTACTTCACCGCCGACGAGGAGGAGCGCTTCGTCATCGCTCAGGCCAACACCGAGCTCGACCCGGACGGGCGCATCACGGCCGAGCGCGTGCTCGTGCGCCGCGGCCCGGTGGGCACGGGGCTGCGCGTGGGCTCGGCCAACCGCTCGAGCTCGACCACCTCGGAGATCGACTTCGTCACCGCCGACGAGGTCGAGCTGATGGACGTCTCGACCAAGCAGATCATCTCGGTGGCGACCTCGCTCATCCCCTTCGTCGAGCACGACGACGCCCAGCGGGCGCTCATGGGTGCGAACATGCAGAAGCAGGCGGTGCCGCTCGTCCTGCCCGAGGCCCCCTTCGTGGGTACGGGCATGGAGGGCCGTGCGGCCCTCGACTCGGGCGACGTCCTCATCGCCGAGGGCACGGGCGTGGTGCGGTCGGTCTCGGGCGATCGGATCGTGGTCGAGTACGACAAGGACGCGGTCGACCGCTACGGCAAGGCGCTGGGTCGCAAGACCTACCTGCTCAACAAGTTCCGCCGCTCCAACCAGGACACCTCGATCAACCAGAAGCCCCTCGTGGTCGGCGGCGAGAGCGTGACGGCCGGCGACCTGTTGGCCGACGGCACCTCCACCTACCACGGCGAGTTGGCGCTGGGCAAGAACCTGCTCGTGGCCTACATGCCGTGGGAGGGGTACAACTACGAAGACGCCATCATCATCAGCGAGCGGCTCGTCAAGGACGACGTCTTGACCTCGATCCACGTCAAGGAGTACGAGATCGACGCCCGCGACACGAAGCTGGGCGCCGAGGAGATCACCCGGGACATCCCGAACCTGCCCGACGACATCCTGGCGGACCTCGACGACATGGGCATCGTGCGCATCGGCGCCGAGGTCGAGCCGGGCGACATCCTGGTGGGCAAGGTGACCCCCAAGGGCGAGACCGAGCAGTCCCCCGAGGAGCGCCTGCTGCGGGCGATCTTCGGCGAGAAGGCCCGCGAGGTGCGTGACACCTCGTTGAAGGTCCCCCACGGCGAGTCCGGCAAGGTCATCGACGTCAAGGTCTACAACCGCGACGAGGACCACGAGATGCAGCCCGGCGTCAACCAGTTGGTCAAGGTCTACGTGGCCCAGAAGCGCAAGATCACCGAGGGCGACAAGCTCGCCGGGCGCCACGGCAACAAGGGCGTCATCTCGAAGATCCTCCCCGAGGAGGACATGCCCTTCCTCGAAGACGGCACTCCGGTCGACATCATCCTGAGCCCGCTCGGCGTGCCCAGCCGCATGAACGTCGGCCAGGTGCTCGAGAGCCACCTCGGCTACGCCGCCCGCCACGGCTGGGAGGGCGTCGAGGTGAACCCGCTGGTGGGTACCTCGGGCCACGAGGACCAGGCCGACCCGACCCGACGCCCCTTCCGCAAGACCCGCCCACGCACCGAGCCGGCCGTCTACGTGACGACCCCGGCCTTCGACGGTGCCCACTGGGACGAGCGCGAGGCGGCCCGCGACAAGCCGACCATCCAAGAGACCTTCCAGCGGCTCAACCTGGACGGGCGCAACGGCAAGCGGCTGATGGCCGGGGACGCCGACGGCAAGGTCACCCTGTACAACGGCCGCTCCGGCGAGGCGTACGACAACCCGATCTCGGTCGGCTACGCGTACATCTTGAAGCTCAGTCACATGGTCGACGACAAGATTCACGCCCGCTCGACCGGCCCGTACTCGATGATCACGGCCCAGCCCCTCGGCGGCAAGGCCCAGTTCGGTGGACAGCGATTCGGCGAGATGGAGGTCTGGGCCCTCGAGGCCTACGGCGCCGCCTACGCCTTGCAGGAACTGCTCACGGTCAAGAGCGACGACATGAAGGGCCGCGAGCGCGCCTACGAGGCGATCGTCAAGGGGCAGAACCTGCCCGAGCCGGGGATCCCCGAGTCGTTCAAGGTTCTGATCAAAGAGATGCAGTCGCTGTGCCTCAACGTCGAGGTGCGCGACAAGGGCGGGGCGCACGTGGACCTCGCCGACACCGAAGAGGACTTCTTCTCGGTCACCCGCGAGCTGGGCATCGACATCAGTCGGCCCGAGCGCGGCTCGGACGAGGAAGACGCCCGTCGCGCCGCGGAAAGGAAGTTGTCATGAGCCCGCTCGACGTCAACCAGTTCAACGAGATCTCGATCGGCCTCGCGACGACCCAGAACATCCGCAGCTGGTCCTCGGGCGAGGTGAAGAAGCCCGAGACCATCAACTACCGCACCCTGCGTCCCGAGAAGGACGGCCTGTTCTGCGAGAAGATCTTCGGGCCGCAGAAGGCGTGGGAGTGCGCGTGCGGCAAGTACAAGCGCGTGCGCTTCAAGGGAATCGTCTGCGAGCGCTGCGGCGTCGAGGTCACCAGCGACAAGGTCCGCCGCGAGCGCATGGGTCACATCGCCCTGGCGGCCCCGGTGGTGCACATCTGGTACCTGCGCGGGACCCGCTCGTGGCTGGCCTACCTCCTCATGGGCACCGCGCCCAAAGAGGAGCTCAAGGCCAAGCAGCTCGAGAAGGTGATCTACTTCGCCGCCCACATGGTGACCTTCGTGGACGTGGAGAAGCGCCACGTCGAGCTCCCCGAGCTGCGCCAGGCCCTGGCCGAGGAGATCGACGAGATCAACGACCGCGAGGCCAAGGCCGTCGAGGCCAAGCTGCGCGACGTCGAGGCGAAGGCCGCGGCCCTCGAGGGCGAGGGAGCCAAGGAGTCCGAGCTGCGCGCCCTGCAGCGCGCCAGCGAGCGTGAGCTCGAGGCCGTGCGGGCCCGCTTCGCCGAGGAGCGCGACATGGCCCGACAGGCCTTCGACACCTTCGAGGGGCTCCACTCCCGTCAGATCGTCGAGGACGAGGTCCTCTACCGCGAGATGGAGTTCCGCTACGGCGAGTTCTTCGAGGGCGGCATGGGCGCCGACGCCATCTTGCAGCTGATCGACCGGATGGACCTCGACGAGGAAGAGCGCGTCATGCGCGAGATGATCGAGGCGAAAGACGGCCGCAAGCCGCTCAGCGCCCAGCGTCACGCGAAGTTCCTCAAGCGCCTGGCGATCGTCCAGTCGTTCAACCGTCGCGACGGCCACGGCCACCGCGTGAACGACCCGCGCGCGATGATCCTCGAGGCCGTGCCGGTCATCCCGCCGGACCTGCGCCCGATGGTCCAGCTCGACGGCGGCCGCTTCGCCACCTCGGACCTCAACGACCTGTACCGGCGCGTGATCAACCGCAACAACCGCCTCAAGCGCCTCCTCGACCTGGGCGCGCCCGACATCATCGTCAACAACGAGAAGCGCATGCTCCAAGAGGCCGTCGACGCCCTGTTCGACAACGGGCGCCGGGGCCGGCCGGTCACCGGCCAGAGCGGCCGACCGCTCAAGTCGCTCTCGGACATGCTTAAGGGCAAGCAGGGCCGGTTCCGCCAGAACCTGCTCGGCAAGCGCGTCGACTACTCGGGCCGCTCGGTCATCGTGGTCGGCCCGCAGCTCAAGCTGCACCAGTGCGGCCTGCCCAAGGAGATGGCCCTGGAGCTCTTCAAGCCCTTCGTCATGAAGCGGCTCATCGAGACCCAGGTCGCCCAGAACATCAAGAGCGCCAAGCGGATGGTCGAGCGGCGCAAGTCGGTCGTCTGGGAGGTCCTCGAGGAGGTCATCCGCGAGCACCCGGTCCTGTTGAACCGTGCCCCGACCCTCCACCGCCTGGGCATCCAGGCCTTCGAGCCGGTGCTGGTCGACGGCAAGGCCATCCAGATCCACCCCTTGGTCTGCAAGGCCTTCAACGCCGACTTCGACGGCGACCAGATGGCCGTGCACGTCCCGCTGTCGGCCGAGTCCCAGGCCGAGGCGCGGATCCTGATGCTCTCGACCAACAACATCTTCACCCCGGCGACCGGTCGGCCGATCACCGAGCCGGGTCAGGACATGGTCTTTGGGACCTACTACCTGACCCTGCCGGCGCAGGGCGACGTGGCGAACCCGAGGGTCTTTCGCCACACCTACGAGGTGGAGAGCGCCCTCGAGGAGCGCACGCTCGGCCTGCGGACCCCCATCGAGGTCCGCCCGGCCGAGGGGTCGTCGCTCGACGCGCGCCTGGCCGCGGCCGGGATCGAGCCGACCGGCGCGAGCCGCCGGCTCGTGACGACCCCGGGCCGGGTTCTGTTCAACGAGGCGCTGCCGCCGGCGTTTCGCTACGTGAACCAGCAGATCGGCAAGAGCACGGTGCCGGTGGGCACGATCGTCGAGGAGATCTCCGCGGGCTACTCCCGCCAGCAGGTCGCCCAGGCGCTCGACGCGATCAAGGCCCTGGGCTTTCGCTACGCGACCCGCTCGGGGCTCACGATCTCGATCGAGGACATCGTCACGACGCCCGACAAGGCCGCGATCCTCAACAAGTACGAGGAGCAGGCCGCCAAGGTCGAGACCAACTACCGGCGTGGCGTCATCGTCGACGACGAGCGGCGCCAGCAGGAGATCGAGATCTGGACCAACGCCAACAAGGAGGTCGGTGACGCGGCCGAGCGGGCGATGAACTCGATGGCCGAGAACCCCATCCGCATGATGGTGGACTCGGGGGCTCGAGGCAACAGCCAGCAGATCCGCCAGATCGCGGCCATGAAGGGCCTCGTCTCCAACCCGCGCGGCGAGATGATCCCGCGGCCGATCAAGTCCTCGTTCCGCGAGGGCCTCTCGGTCCTGGAGTACTTCATCTCGACCCACGGCACCCGCAAGGGCCTGGGCGACACCGCCCTGCGCACCGCCGACTCGGGCTACCTGACCCGGCGCCTGGTCGACGTCGCCCAGGAGCTCATCGTCAAGGAGGCTGACTGCGGCACCACGCGCGGCCTGTGGATCGAGAACGTGGGCCCGGACCGGCCCGGTCGGCGCGCCCACCTCGAGACCAAGCTCTGGGGCCGCGTGACGGCCGAGGACGTGACCTTGTCGGACGGCTCGGTCCTCGCGGCGGGCACGCTCTTGTACGTCGACGACGTCGAGCGGCTGCGCGACGACGCGACGGTCACCCGGGTGCGCGTGCGCACGACGCTGACCTGCGACGCCCTCCAGGGTGTGTGCGCGGCCTGCTACGGCATGTCGCTCGCCACCCACCAGATCGTCGAGCTCGGCGAGGCCGTCGGGGTCATCGCGGCCCAGTCGATCGGCGAGCCGGGCACCCAGCTCACGATGCGCACGTTCCACTCCGGTGGCGTGACCGAGAGCGACATCACCCACGGTCTGCCGCGCGTGGTGGAGCTCTTCGAGGCCCGCACCCCCAAGGGCGCCGCGGCGGTCGCCGAGTTCTCCGGCGCGGTGCGCGTGGAGCTGGTCGGCCGCGAGCGCAAGGTGACCATCGTCGGCGACGACGGACAGGTCCAGGAGGAGTCGATCTCGATCGCCCGCCACCTCCTCGTCGAGGACGGCCAGGAGGTCGAGGTGGGTACGCCGCTGCACGACGGGCCGCTCGACCCCAAGCTGATGATGAAGTTCCGCGGCACCCGCGAGACCCAGCAGTACCTGGTCGAAGAGGTCCAGAACGTCTACCGCGACCAGGGCGTGTCGATCCACGACAAGCACATCGAGCTGATCGTGCGCCAGATGACCCGCCGGGTGCAGGTCGTCGACGCCGGGGACTCGACGTGGCTGCCCGGGGCGCTGATCGACGTGAAGACCTTCAACGACACCAACGACGAGCTCGAGGCCCAGGCCAAGGAGGCGGCCGACGGCCGCGCCCAGCTCATGGGGATCACCAAGGCGTCGCTCGCGACCGACTCGTGGCTCTCGGCGGCCTCCTTCCAGGAGACGACCCGGGTGCTCACCGAGGCGGCGATCGAGGGCAAGCACGACTCGCTGGTCGGTCTGAAGGAGAACATCATCATCGGCAAGCTGATCCCGGCCGGCTCGGGGCTCGACTACTACAACGAGCGCGAGCTGCGCCTGGACATGCCCGACGCCGAGATGCTGCCCGACTGGGCGCGCGGCTCCGACGAGGACCTCGACCTGGCGAGCCTGCTCGGCGAGCTCACCGGAGACGACACCTTCAGTGCCGACCTGGCGGCCTTCCAGAACATCGGGACGGCCACCTACGACGCGTCGGCGCTGCCCGAGGACGACCTGGAGAACCCGGAGGACCAGCTCGGCGGGCAGGCCCTGTAGGCTACGAGGTCCGCCGGGCTTGCCGGATCCCCGGGAACGGGCGTAGGATTGCTAGTCCGCTCCGGGTGGCCCCGGGGCGCCCCGAGTTCGAGAAAATACGAGAGAGGTTTCGCGTGCCCACCATCGAGCAGTTGGTCCGCAAGGGCCGACAGGCCAAGGTCAGTAAGACCAAGACGCCGGCCCTGAAGGGGGCCCCGCAGCGTCGTGGGGTCTGCACCCGTGTCCACACCGTCACGCCCAAGAAGCCGAACTCGGCCCTGCGCAAGGTGGCTCGCGTCCGCCTGACCTCGGGGGTCGAGGTCACGGCCTACATCCCGGGGGTGGGCCACAACCTCCAGGAGCACTCGATCGTGCTCGTGCGCGGCGGCCGCGTGAAGGACCTGCCGGGGGTGCGCTACAAGATCATCCGCGGCGCCCTCGACACCTCGGGCGTGCGCGACCGCAAGCAGGCCCGTAGCCGCTACGGCGCCAAGAGGGAGAGCTGATGCCTCGCAAGGGCCCCGCCGTCCGTCGGGAGATCCCGGCCGACCCTATCTACAAGTCGGTCCTGGTCACCCAGATCATCAACAAGGTGCTCGAGCGCGGCAAGCGCACGATCGCCGAGCGCATCGTCTACACCGCCCTCGAGCAGGTCGAGCAGAAGACCGGCTCGGACCCCATCGCCACGCTCAAGCGGGCGCTGGAGAACGTCCGTCCCGAGCTCGAGGTGCGAAGCCGCCGCGTCGGGGGCACCACCTACCAGGTGCCGGTCGAGGTGCGTCCGCGTCGCTCGACGACGCTCGGCATCCGCTGGCTGACCGACTTCGCGAAGAAGCGCCGCGAGAAGACCATGGCCGAGCGCCTGGCGAACGAGATCATGGACGCCGCGAACGGCGTCGGCGCGGCCGTCAAGCGACGCGAAGACATGGCCAAGATGGCCGAGTCCAACAAGGCCTTCGCGCACTACCGCTGGTAAGGAACCCCGATGGCCCCCCGTGAGTACCCCCTCGAGAAGCTGCGCAATATCGGCATCATGGCCCACATCGACGCGGGCAAGACGACCACGACCGAGCGCATCCTCTACTACACCGGCAAGAACTACAAGATCGGCGAGGTCCACGAGGGTGCCGCGACCATGGACTGGATGGTCCAGGAGCAAGAGCGCGGGATCACCATCACCTCGGCCGCGACGACCTGCTACTGGAACGGGCACCGGATCAACATCATCGACACGCCCGGTCACGTGGACTTCACCGTCGAGGTGGAGCGCTCGCTGCGCGTGCTCGACGGGGCGGTCGCGGTCTTCGACGCCGTCGCCGGCGTCGAGCCCCAGACCGAGACGGTCTGGCGCCAGGCCAACAAGTACTCCGTGCCGCGCATCTGCTTCGTGAACAAGATGGACCGGGTCGGCGCCGACTTCTTCCGCTGCGTCGACATGATCGAGGACCGCCTCGACTGCGTGCCCGCGGTCGTCCAGCTGCCCATCGGCGTGGAGTCCGACTACCTGGGCGTGGTCGACCTGACCGCCATGAAGGCGATCATCTACCACGACGAGAAGGGCGAGTCGTTCGACGTCGTGGACATCCCCGACCACCTGAAGGACCAGGCCGCCGAGTACCACGGCAAGCTGATCGACGTCCTGACGACCTTCGACGACCACCTGATGGAGAAGGTCCTCAGCGACGAGGAGGTCACCGTCGAGGACCTGCGCCGGGCTCTGCGTCGCGGCACCATCGAGGGCTACTGCGTGCCGATCCTCAACGGCACCGCGTTCAAGAACAAGGGCGTCCAGCCGATGCTCGACGCGGTCGTGGACTTCCTGCCGAGCCCACTCGACCTCCCCCCGACCCAGGGGACGCTCCCGGGCAAGGAGGACGTGGTCGAGCGCAAGCCCGACGACGCCGAGCCCTTCAGCGCGCTGGCCTTCAAGATCATGACCGACCCTTACGTGGGCAAACTGACCTACCTGCGGGTCTACTCGGGCACCCTGGAGAAGGGCGAGACGGTCATCAACACCACGAAGGGCTCGCGCAAGGAGCGCCTCGGACGGCTCCTCTTGATGCACGCGAACAACCGCGAGGACCTCGACGCGATCCGCACCGGCGACATCGTGGCCGCGGTCGGGCTCAAGCAGGTGACGACCGGCGACACGCTCTGCGACCCGAGCCAGCCGATCCAGCTCGAGACCCTCGAGTTCCCCGAGCCGGTCATCCACGTCGCCGTCGAGCCCAAGACCAAGGCCGACCAAGAGAAGTTGGGCAAGGCCCTCTACGCCCTCTCCGAGGAGGACCCGACCTTCCGCGTGCGCACGGACCAAGAGACCGGCCAGACGGTCATCTCGGGGATGGGCGAGCTCCACCTCGAGGTGCTGGTCGACCGCATGCTGCGCGAGTTCGGCGTCGACGCGAACGTGGGCAAGCCCCAGGTCGCCTACCGCGAGACCATCCGCAAGACGGTCGAGAAGGTGGAGGAGAAGTACGTCCGCCAGACCGGGGGCAAGGGCCAGTACGGCCACGTCGTCATCTCGGTCGAGCCGACCGGCCCCGGGGGCGGCTACGAGTTCCTCGACGAGATCACCGGCGGGGTCGTCCCCAAGGAGTACATCCCGGCCGTCAACCAGGGGATCACCGAGTCGCTCACCTCGGGTGTCCTGGCCGGCTACCCGATGGTCGACCTGCGGGTCCGGCTCACCTTCGGCAGCTACCACGACGTCGACTCCTCGGAGATGGCCTTCAAGATCGCCGGTTCGCTGGCCATCAAGAAGGCCACCCGTCTGGCCAGCCCCGTCCTGCTCGAGCCGATCATGTCGGTCGAGGTCGTCACCCCCGAGGACTACATGGGTGACGTCATCGGCGACCTGTCCAGCCGGCGCGGCCGGGTGGAGGGGATGGAGCAGGTCGGCAACAACCAGGTAATTAGGGCTCTCGTGCCGCTGGCCGACATGTTCGGCTACGCTACGGACCTGCGTTCGCGCACCCAGGGGCGCGCGACGTACACGATGCAGTTCCATTCCTACGCGGAGGTTCCGGACGCGATCGCCAAGGAGATCGTGGCGAAGGCGACCGGCGCGTAAGAGGGAAAACACCAAGGTCCAAACCGTCGTCGGGGAGGGCCGCAAGAACCGACCGCTCAAGGGGAGCGGTCACGAGAAGAAAGTCAGTCCCCGACAATGGCAAAGCAGAAGTACGAGCGCACCAAGCCGCACGTCAACATCGGCACGATGGGCCACATCGACCACGGCAAGACCACCCTGACCGCGGCGATCACCAAGGTCCTCTCCGAGCGCGTGCCCGGCTCGGCCTTCACCCCGTTCGACCAGATCGACAAGGCCCCCGAAGAGCGCCAGCGCGGCATCACGATCTCGATCGCCCACGTGGAGTACGAGACGGCCAACCGCCACTACGCCCACGTCGACATGCCCGGCCACGCCGACTACGTGAAGAACATGATCACCGGCGCCGCCCAGGTCGACGGCGCGATCCTGGTCGTCTCGGCGACCGACGGCCCCATGCCCCAGACCCGCGAGCACGTCCTGCTCGCGCGCCAGGTCGGCGTCCCCTACATCGTGGTGGCCCTCAACAAGGCCGACATGGTCGAGGACGAGGAGCTGCTCGAGCTGGTCGAGATGGAGGTCCGCGAGCTGCTGAACTCCTACGACTTCCCGGGCGACGACACCCCGATCGTGCGCGTCTCGGCCCTGAAGGCCCTCGAGGGTGACGCGGCCTGGGGCGACAAGGTCATGGAGCTCATGGACGCAGTGGATAGCTACATCCCCGAACCCCAGCGCGCCACGGACCGCCCGTTCCTCATGTCGATCGAGGACGTCATGTCCATCACCGGCCGCGGCACCGTCGTGACCGGCAAGGTCGAGCAGGGCGTCATCAAGGTGGGTGACGAGGTCGAGATCGTCGGCCTGCGCCCGACCCAGAAGACCACGGTCACCGGCATCGAGATGTTCCGCAAGCTCCTCGACGAGGGCCGGGCCGGCGACAACCTCGGCGCGCTGCTGCGCGGCACGAAGAAGGAGGAGGTCGAGCGCGGCCAGGTCCTGTGCAAGCCGGGCTCGATCACTCCGCACACCGAGTTCGAGGCCCAGGTCTACGTGCTCACCAAGGAGGAGGGCGGCCGCCACAAGCCGTTCTTCGCCCACTACCGCCCGCAGTTCTACTTCCGCACGACGGACGTCACCGGCACCATCGAGTTGCCCGCGGGCACCGAGATGGTCATGCCCGGCGACAACACCGAGATGACGGTCCAGCTCGGCAAGCCGATCGCCATGGAAGAGGGCCTCACCTTTTCCATCCGCGAGGGCGGCCGCACCGTCGGCTCGGGCCGCGTCACCAAGATCATCAAGTAGGCGGTGATGGCCGACAACCGACAGATGATCCGGATCCGGCTGAAGGCCTTCGACCACCACGTCCTGGATCAGTCCACCGCGAAGATCGTCCAGACGGTCGAGCGGACCAACGCCCGGGTCCAGGGGCCGGTGCCCCTGCCCACCGAGATCCACCGCTACACGGTGGTGCGGGGCCCGCACAAGCACAAGGACTCCCGGGAGCACTTCGAGATGCGGGTGCACAAGCGCCTGCTCGACATCGTGGACCACACCGCCAAGACGGTCGACTCGCTCCAGCGGCTCGACCTGCCCGCCGGGGTGGACATCGAGATCAAGATCCGCCAGTCCTAGGCCGGGGGGACCGCGGGCTTTGCGCCCGCGGCCCTCTCCGGTGTAGGCTGGACCGCTCCCCCCGGGGAGCCAGCAGACGTGCCCAGTTGCCACCCCGGTGGGACGCTGGGCCGACCAGTTTCGCGCTCCGTTCGGCTCTGGCTCGAACGGAGCGTCTGTGTGTCGGCGCCGCCGACGCGCGGGATAGAGAGAGGACAGCGTGGCGACCAAGGCCATCGTCGGTGAGAAGGTGGGCATGACCCAGGTCTGGGATGACCAGAACCGGGCCATCCCCGTCACGGTCGTGCGCGTCGCCCCGGCGCGCGTCGTCCAGGTCAAGACCCCCGAGAAGGAGGGGTACGCCGCGCTCCAGGTGACCTGGGGCACGCGGCGCGCCACGGCCCTCACCAAGCCCGAGCGGGGCCACTTCGACAAGGCCGGCGTCACCCCCGGCAAGGGGCTCGTCGAGCTGCGCCTCGACGACGTCGTCGGCTACAGCGTCGGCCAGGAGATCGCCGCCGACGTCTTCGAGAAGGGCGAGCGCGTCGACGCGACGGCCGTCTCCAAGGGGAAGGGCTTCGCCGGCGGGATGAAGCGCCACAACTTCGCCGGGCAGGGCGCCGCTCACGGCAACCACAAGCACCACCGGGCGCCGGGCTCGATCGGCGCCTGCGCGACGCCCGGGCGCGTCTTTAAGGGCACGCGCATGGCCGGCCGCCTCGGCGGCGAGCAGGTGACCACGACCAACCTCGAAGTCGTCGCGGTCGACGTGGAGCGCCAGCTGCTGCTGGTCAAAGGGGCCCTCCCGGGCTCTCGGGGCTCGGTCGTCGTGCTGCGGACCTCGGTGAAGAACCCGATGAAGGCCGGAGGTGTGCGATGACCGAGGCGATGCTGCGTGGTCCGATCTCGAAGGTCCGGCCGGTCTTCGTCGAGCGCTCGGTGACCAAGCGGTCGCTCGAGGGGGCCGACCTCGGCCCGGTCGCCCTCGAACCCTCGGTCTTCGGGCGCGAGCCCCACGTCGCGGTGATGCACCAGGTCGTCAAGGCCCAGCTGGCCGCCCGGCGCGCGGGCACCCAGTCCACCAAGACCCGCACCGAGGTCTCCGGCGGTGGGCGCAAGCCCTTCCGCCAGAAGGGGACCGGCGGCGCGCGCCAGGGGTCGATCCGCGCCCCGCACTACCCGGGCGGCGGGATCGCGCTCGGGCCCAAGCCCCGCGGCTACGTCCAGCGCACGCCCAAGAAGATGATCCGCCTGGCCCTCTACTCGGCGCTGTCGGACCGCGCCGGCGAGGACCGCGTGGCCGTGGTCGACTCCTTCGCCTCCTGGGAGACCCCGCGCACGAGGGACGCCCTGGCGGCCCTCGTGGCGCTCGGCCTGGAGGGCAAGGTGCTCGTGGTGCTGGGCCGCGACGACGCGGTGGCCGCCAAGGCCTTCGCCAACCTGCCCCAGGCCCACACGATCGACGCCGGGGAGCTCAACGCCTACGACGTCGTGAACAGCGACTGGGTCCTGTTCAGCGAGGCCACGCTCCCGACCGCCAAGGAGGCCCTCTGATGCGCGACGCCATGAGCATCCTGCTGCGCCCGGTGGTCTCGGAGAAGACCTACGCCCAGATGGAGACGGGCACCTACACCTTCGTGGTCGACCGCGCCGCGACCAAGGTCGACGTGCGCAACGCCGTCCAGCGGGCCTTCAACGTGACCGTCGTCAAGGTCAACACGCTGAACCGCAAGGGCAAGCGCACCCGCAACCGCCGCACCGGCATCGTCGGCTCGACCCCCGCCACCAAGCGGGCGATCGTGACGCTCAAGTCCGGTGACACCATCAACCTGTTCGAGAGCTAGGAACCATGGCCCTTCGCAACCGCAAGCCCACCAGTCCGGGTCGGCGCTTCCAGTCGGTCTCGGACTTCGCCGAGCTGACCTCGGACCGGCCCGAGAAGTCGCTGCTGGGCGCCAAGCCCAAGACCGGTGGCCGCAACGCCTACGGCCGCAAGACGTCGCGCCACCGCGGCGGCGGCCACAAGCAGCAGTACCGCGTGGTCGACTTCAAGCGCAACAAGGACCACGTCCCCGCCAAGGTCGCCTCCATCGAGTACGACCCGAATCGGACGTGCCGCATCGCCCTCGTGCACTACGCCGACGGCGAGAAGCGCTACATCCTCGCCCCGAACGGCCTCAAGGTCGGTGACCGGATCGAGTCCGGCCCCCGCGCCGACATCCGCCTGGGCAACGCCCTGCCCCTGCGCTACATCCCGACCGGCTCGACGGTGCACAACGTCGAGCTGCGCCCGGGCGGGGGCGGCAAGATGGCGCGCAGCGCCGGCATGAGCGTGCAGCTGGTCGCCAAAGACGGCGACTTCGCGACGCTGCGCCTGCCCTCGACCGAGATGCGCCGGGTCCCGATCGACTGCCGGGCCACCCTCGGGGTCGTGGGCAACTCCGAGCACGAGCTCATCAAGATCGGCAAGGCCGGCCGCAACCGCTGGAAGGGCGTGCGCCCCCAGACGCGCGGCGTGGCCATGAACCCCGTCGACCACCCCCTGGGCGGTGGCGAGGGCAAGACCTCGGGTGGCCGACACCCGGTCTCGCCGTGGGGTCAGCCCGAGGGCCGCACACGCCTGCCCAAGGCGTCCGACGCCCTCATCGTTCGCCGCCGCCGCGGGCGCGGGGCGCGGAGGTAACCCATGTCACGAAGCCTTAAGAAGGGCCCCTTCATCGACGGCCACCTGCTCAAGAAGGTGGAGGCGCTGAACGCGGCCAACGAGAAGCGGGTCGTCAAGACCTGGAGTCGGCGTTCGACGATCATCCCCGACATGGTCGGGCACACCTTCGCGGTGCACGACGGGCGCCGCCACGTCCCGGTCTTCGTGACCGAGGCGATGGTCGGCCACAAGTTGGGCGAGTTCGCCCCGACGCGGACCTTCAAGTTCCACGCCGGCCAGGAGAAGGTCGGGAGGCGCTAGATGACGGCCCCCAAGACCAACGAGCGTCCCGGCACCCGAGCGACGCTGCGCCAGTTCCCGATGTCGGCCACCAAGGCCCGCGTCGTGCTCGACCTCATCCGGGGCGAGGACGTCCAGAGCGCCCGCGAGATCCTCGCGGGCACCAGCCGCGAGGCGGCCCGCGTGGTCGACAAGGTCCTGGCCTCGGCCGTGGCCAACGCCGTGAACAACGACGGCCTCGTCGCCGAGGAGCTCTACGTCTCGGCCTGCTACGCCGACGAGGGCATCACGATGAAGCGCTTCAGCCCGCGCGCCCGGGGACGGGCCGGCCGGATCCGCAAGCGCTCCTGCCACATCACGGTGATCGTGACGCGCCTCGACGACGAGGCCCTCGAGCGGCTGCGCGCCGAGCGCTCCAGCCAGGCCGTCGCCAGCCGGGCCCGTCGCGTGGCCTCGAGCCGCCGCCGCGAGCGCCCGGCGCGCGAGGTCGAGTCGGTGGAGGCCGAGGCGATCGTCGAGCCGGTCGGGTCCGAGACCCCCGACAGTGAGATCGAGGTCGACGGGGCCAGGTCCGAGGGCCCCGAGGCCGGCGAGGGCGAGGCGGTCGAGGTCGACGCCGGCGAGGACGGGGCGAACGAGAGCGACGAGACGGTGGCCGACGCCACGGAGGAGAGCCACTGATGGGCCAGAAGGTCAACCCCTACGGCTTCCGCCTCGGGATCACCACGGACTGGAAGTCGCGCTGGTTCCGCGAGCGTGGCTACAAGGACCTCGTCATCGAGGACTGGAAGATCCGTAACTACCTCACCAAGCAGCTCGAGAGCGCCGCCGTGAGCCGCATCGAGATCGAGCGCACCTCGGACCGCATCCGCGTCGACATCCACACGGCTCGCCCGGGCATCGTGATCGGCCGGCGCGGCGCCGAGGCCGAGCGCCTGAAGAAGGAGCTCGAGCGCATCACCGGCCAGAAGAACAAGATCTCGCTGAACATCCAAGAGATCAAGCAGCCCGAACTCGACGCGGCCCTCATCGCCCAGGGCATCTGCGACCAGCTCGTGCGCCGGGTCGCCTTCCGGCGCGCGATGAAGCGCGGGATCCAGACCGTCCAGAAGGCCGGGGCGCTCGGCGTGCGCATCCAGGTCTCGGGCCGCCTCGGCGGCGCGGAGATGAGCCGGCGTGAGTCGTACCGCGAGGGCCGCGTGCCCCTGCACACGCTGCGCGCCGACATCGACTACGGCTTCCGCGAGGCTCGCACCTCGACCGGGCGCATCGGCGTCAAGGTCTGGATCTACAAGGGCGACATCCTGCCCTACCAGCTCTCCAACGAGGAGAAGATCGTGCGCGAGGCGGCCATGGCCGCCGGCGACGCGGTGCCCGTCGGCGCCGCGCCCGCCGCGCCCAAGGGAGTCGTGCGCGCCGGCGGCGGCCGCCGCCGCGTCGAGGCCCGCCCGGCCGAGGACACCGAGGGCGTGTCCGTCGACGAGTCGACCGAGGTCCCCGCGTCGATCGAGGTCCCCGAGTCGACCGAGGTCCCCGAGTCCTCCGTGATCCCCGAGTCGACCGAGGTCCCCGCGTCGATCGAGGTCCCCGAGTCGACCGAGGTCCCCGAGGCGATCGCCGCGCCGGTCTCGGACCTGCTCGCCTCCACCCCGGAGGACGAGGCCCGCCTCAGCGTCGAAGAGGAGATTGAGCGTCGCACCGCCGGCGAGCACGCCGACGCCCCCCACTTCCGTAAGGACCAGGAGTAGCCATGTTGATGCCCCGTAAGGTCAAGCACCGCAAGCAGATGCGGGGGCGGATGGCCGGCAACGCCAAGGGCGGGACCGACCTCAACTTCGGCGACTTCGGTATCCAGGCCCTCGAGGCCGGTTGGCTGACCGCCCGCCAGATCGAGGCGGCGCGTATCGCGATGACCCGCCACGTGAAGCGCGGCGGCAAGGTGTGGATCCGGGTCTTCCCGGACAAGCCCGTCACCCAGAAGCCGGCCGAGACCCGTATGGGCTCGGGCAAGGGCAACCCCGAGTTCTGGGTGGCCGTCGTCAAGCCCGGGCGGATGCTCTTCGAGCTGGGTGGCGTGGATGAGGCCCTGGCGCGCGCCGCCATGGAGCGAGCCATCCAGAAGCTGCCCATCAAGGCGAAGTTCGTCGTGCGCCCCGGCACCCACGGCGCCCCGGAGGTGACGATCTGATGGCTAAGACCCGCGACCGCGTGGCCGAGCTCAAGATGCTCGGCGACGGCGAGCTGCTCACCCGCCTGGCCGAGTCCCGGCGCGAGCTGTTCAATCTGCGCTTCCAGCTGGCGACCGGCCAGTTGGACAACTCGTCACGCCTGGGCGAGGTCCGCAAGGACATCGCCCGGCTGTCGACCTTCCTCCGCCAGCGCGAGATCGCCGCGGCGGAGGCCCTCGGAGAGGAGCAGTCATGACCGACGCCGCGCGCCCCAACCCGCGCAAGGAGCGCGAGGGGATTGTCGTCTCGGACAAGATGGCCTCGACGCTCGTCGTGGCCGTCAACGAGCGCGTCGCCCACCCTCGCTACAACAAGACCGTGCTGCGCACGAAGAAGCTCTACGTGCACGACGAGAAGAACGAGGCCAAGGTTGGCGACCGCGTCCGGGTCCAGGAGACCCGCCCGCTCTCGAAGCTCAAGCGCTGGCGCCTGACTGAGATCGTGGAGCGTGCCCGATGATCCAGCAGGAGTCGAGGCTCAAGGTGGCCGACAACAGCGGGGCCAAGGAGGTCCTGTGTATCCGCGTGCTCGGCGGCTCGCGTCGGCGCTACGCGTCGATCGGTGACGTCTTCATCGCCACGGTGAAGGACGCCATTCCCGGCGCGGCCGTGAAGAAGGGCGACGTGGTGCGCTGCGTCGTCGTGCGCACGGCCAAGGAGAAGCGCCGCCCGGACGGCTCGTACATCAAGTTCGACGAGAACGCGGCCGTACTCATCAACGATCAGCTCCAGCCACGGGGCACCCGCATCTTCGGGCCCGTGGGCCGTGAGTTGCGCGACAAGAAGTTCATGCGCATCATCTCGCTCGCCCCGGAGGTTTTGTGATGAAGATCCGTAAGGGAGACGAGGTGCTGGTGCTCTCGGGCAAGTTCCGCGGTGAGCGGGCACGCGTCGAGGAGGCCCTACCCAAGGTGAACAAGGTGATCCTGGACGGCATCAACATCGCCAAGCGCGCCACCAAGCAACAGGGCGCCACGATGCAGGCCGGCATCATCGACAAGCTCATGCCGCTCGACGCCTCGAACGTGGCCCTGTGGTGCGACAAGCACAAGGGGCCGGCGCGGGTCGGCTACGACACGGCCGACGGCGCCAAGACGCGGGTCTGCCGCAAGTGTGGAGAGGTGCTATGACGACCGCGACGCGACCGCGCCTCAAGGTCCGCTTCGACGAGACCATCCGGGCCCAGCTCAAGGACGAGCTCGGCCTGGCCAACATCATGCAGGTGCCCCGCCTGGAGAAGATCGTGATCAACGCCGGCGTTGGCCGGGCCACCCAGCAGGCCTCCCTGCTCGAGGGTGCCCAGCGCGACCTCGAGGCCATCACCGGCCAGAAGCCGGTGGTGACCCGGGCGAAGAAGTCGATCGCCAGCTTCAAGTTGCGCGAGGGCCAGTCGATCGGTGCGAAGGTCACCCTGCGCGGCGACCGGGCCTGGGAGTTCTTCGACCGGCTCGTGAGCCTGGCGATCCCGCGCATCCGGGACTTCCGCGGCCTGTCGCCCAAGTCGTTCGACGGCCGGGGCAACTACACCTTCGGGATCAACGACCAGCTGATCTTCCCGGAGATCGACTACGACAAGATCGACGCCCCCCGGGGCTTCGACATCACGATCGTCACGTCGGCCGAGACCGACGAGCAGGGGCGTGCGCTCCTGCGGGCGTTCGGTTTCCCCTTTAGACAGGAGAATCGCTAGAGATGGCCAAGAAGGCACTTCGCATCAAGCAGCAGCGCACCCCGAAGTTCTCGACGCGCGCCTACACGCGCTGCGAGCGCTGTGGGCGGCCGCGCTCGGTGTACCGCAAGTTCGGCCTGTGCCGGATCTGCCTGCGCACGATGGTGCACGCGGGCGAGATCCCGGGCGTCACCAAGGCGAGTTGGTAGGGAGGCCGACATGACGATGACCGATCCGATCGCCGACATGCTCACGCGCATCCGCAACGCCAACTCGGCGACCTTCGACTCGGTGGCGATGCCCAGCTCTAAGCTCAAGGAGAGCCTGGCCGGGCTGTTGAAGCGCGAGGGCTTCATCGCCGACTTCCGGGTGACCGAGAACCCGGCCAAGCCGGGATCGACGCTGGAGATCACGCTCAAGTACACCGACGACCGCAAGAAGTCGATCATGGGGCTCAAGCGCGTCTCCAAGCCGGGTCTGCGCGTCTACACCAAGTGTGACCAGATGCCCAAAGTCCTCGGGGGCGTGGGCGTGGCCGTGGTCTCGACGAGTCACGGCCTGATGACCGACCGCGAGGCCCGACGGGCCCGCTTGGGTGGCGAGGTGCTCTGCTATGTGTGGTAGCCCCGTCGCCACGAGGAGGGAGGACTGATGTCGCGCATCGGACGCAACCCGATCGCCGTGCCCGCGGGCGTGAGCGTCGACGTGGCCGTCGACGCCATCACCGTGACCGGCCCCAACGGGACGATGACCCGGGTGCTGCCCGCGGGCGTCGCCGTCGAGCGCGAGGGGGACACCCTCCTCGTCACCCGCGCTAGCGACGAGACGGCCCACCGGGCCCTGCACGGGCTAACCCGCACCCTGGTGGCCAACATGGTGACCGGCGTCACCGCGGGGTGGCGCAAGGAGCTCGAGATCATCGGCGTGGGCTACCGCGCCGCGGCCGCGGGCCCCGACGCCCTCGACCTCTCGCTCGGCTTCAGCCACCCGGTGAAGTTCACCGCCCCGGCCGGGGTCACCTTCGAGGTCCCCAGCCCGACGCGCATCGTCGTCAAGGGCGCTGACAAGGAGACCGTCGGCCAGGTGGCCGCCAACATTCGCAAGATCCGCAAGCCCGAGCCCTACAAGGGCAAGGGCGTGCGCTACCTGGGCGAGCGGGTGGCGCGCAAGGCAGGAAAGGCCGCTAAGTAATGGCACGCACCACCAGAGAGTTGCGCGAGCGGCGCCACGCGCGCCTGCGCAAGAAGATCTCGGGCACGTCCGAGCGCCCGCGCGTCGCGGTGAGCCGGACCAACCGGCACATCTCGGCCCAGATCATCGACGACGTGGCCGGGCGCACGCTCGCCGCGGCGTCCTCGGTCGAGTCCGAGCTGCGCGGGGTGGACGGCGGCAACGTCGAGGGCGCCCGCGCCGTCGCCGAGGTCCTGGCCCGTCGGGCCCAGGAGGCCCAGGTCACCGCGGTCGTGTTCGACCGCGGGGGCTACGACTACCACGGCCGGATCGCGGCCTTCGCCGATGCCCTGCGCGCGCAGGGACTGGAGTTCTGATGCCCGACGTCGAGCAGTTCGAAGAGCGCACCATCAAGGTGAACCGCGTCAGCAAGGTCGTCCAGGGCGGGCGGCGCTTCTCGTTCACCGCGCTGATGGTCATCGGCGACGGCAAGGGCCGGGTGGGCCTGGGCTACGGCAAGGCCAAGGAGGCCGGGCTCGCGGTCCAAAAGGGCATCGAGGAGGCTCGCAAGAACCTCTTCGAGGTGCCCCTCGCCGGATCGACCATCGTCTACCCGATCATCGGCGAGGCCGGCGCCGGGCGGGTCCTCATGAAGCCGGCGGCCCCGGGCACCGGCGTGATCGCCGGTGGCGCCGCGCGGGCCATCCTCGAGCTGGCCGGCGTGCGCGACATCATCGCCAAGTCGCTCGGCTCGTCCAACTCCATCAACGTCGCCCACGCCACGATCGAGGGCCTCAAGCAGCTGCGCCGGCCCGAGGAGCTGGCCGCGGTGCGCGGCAAGGCCGCCGACGAGGTCGTGCCGGCCGGGACTCTGCGGGCCTACCGCGAGCGTCAGCGCGAGGGCGACCTGTTCAAGGTCACGGAGTAGCGATGTCACTCAAGGTCACCCAAATCCGCTCGTCGATCGCCACCAAGCCCAAGCACCGCGGGACGCTGCGCGCCCTCGGGCTGCGCGGCATCGGCCAGTCCAACGTGCTGCCCGACCGTCCCGAGATCCGTGGGATGATCGCGCGCGTGCCGCACCTGATCAGCGTGGAAGAGGTCTAGAGATGAAGCTGCACGAACTCACCTCGCCCGAGGGCTCGACGCACCGACGAAAGGTGGTCGGACGCGGCATCGCGGGCAAGGGCGGCAAGACGGCCGGTCGGGGCACCAAGGGCCAGAAGGCCCGGCGCCAGATCCCGGCCGGCTTCGAGGGCGGCCAGTTGCCGCTGATCGCACGCATCCCGAAGCTGAAGGGGTTCACCAACCCCTTCCGGGTCGCCTACACCCCGGTCAACCTCGACGCCCTCGCGGCGCTCGGGGTCAGCGAGGTCACCTACGACGTCCTCGTGGCCCGCGGGCTGGCGAAGAAGGGCGACCTCGTCAAGGTCCTGGGCCGGGGGTCGGTGGACACGGCGCTCGCCGTCTCGGCCCACGCCTTCAGCGAGAGCGCGCGGGCGGCCCTCGAGGCCGCGGGCGGGACCGTGACGGTCCTCGACCCGCCCTTCAGCGTGCGCCCGCCGGCCGCCGGCAACCAGCACCAGAACCGATAGCTCCGAGGGGGGACGGTGCTCCAGCGCCTGGCGAACATCTTCCGCGTCCCGGACCTGCGCAACAAGGTCCTGTTCACGGTCGCGATCATCTGCCTGTACCAGCTGGGCGCCAACATCCCGATCCCCGGGGTGAGCTGGAGCCAGGTCCAGCTCCTCGAGTCCAAGGCCGGGGCCTCGGGCGTGCTCGGGTTCCTCAACCTCTTCTCGGGCGGGGCGCTCACCCGCCTCGCGGTCTTCGGACTGGGCGTCATGCCCTACATCACGAGCTCGATCGTGATCCAGCTGCTCACCACGGTCATCCCCAAGCTGACCGAGTGGCGTGACCAGGGGGCGGTCGGCCAGAAGCGGATCACCCAGACGACCCGCTACCTCACCATCGCCTTGGCGCTCCTGCAGTCGACCGGCCTGATCTACGCCTTCCACGGACACGACCAGGCGCTGCTCGGCTTCAACATCGACCTGATCCCGAAGTTCACCCTGTGGCTGGGCCTGTTCATGGTCGTGATCCTCACCGCCGGCACGGCCTTCGTGATGTGGCTCGCCGAGCTCATCACTCAGCGCGGCGTGGGCCAGGGCATGAGCCTCTTGATCTTCGCCAACGTCGTGGCCGGTCTGCCCTCGGGGGGCCGCGCCGTCTACGCCGAGGGCGGACCGCTCAAGTTCTACACGATCCTCGTGATCTCGCTCGCGCTCGTCGTCTTCATCGTCTTCATGGACAACGGGCAGCGGCGCATCCCGGTCACCTTCGCCCGGCGGGTCGTGGGCCGGCGCGAGATGGGCGGCCAGTCGACCTACATCCCCCTCAAGGTCAACCAGTCGGGCGTGATCCCGATCATCTTCGCCTCGTCGGTCCTCTACATCCCGGTCCTGCTGAGCAACATCGTGCCCTGGGCCACGTTCCAGCACTTCGTGACCAACTCGCTCTCGCCGACGAACCTCTTCTACATCCTCGCCGACTTCATCTTGATCTTCGCCTTCACCTTCTTCTACGTCTACATCGCCTTCGAGCCCCACCAACAGGCCGAGCTCCTGCGCCAGCAGGGCGGCTTCATCCCGGGCATCCGGCCGGGCCTGCCCACCGAGCGCTACCTGAGCCGCACGCTGAGTCGGATCACGGTGGTGGGGGCGCTCTTCCTCTCGGCGGTGGCGGTGATCCCGAGCATCTTGATGTCGCTGTGGCAGATCAACCGCTTCCCGTACTACGGGACGACCCTGCTCATCGCGGTGGGCGTCTCGCTCGAGACGATGCGCCAGATCGACAGCCAGTTGATGATGCGCAACTACGAAGGCTTCTTGAAGCGCTAGTCATGACCGCTCCCACCTACGTCGTCCTCCTGGGCAAACAGGGGGCGGGCAAGGGCACTCAGAGCGAGCTGCTGTGCGCGCGCCACGGCCTCGTGCACCTCTCGACCGGGGACATCCTGCGCGCCGCGGTGCGAGCCGGCAGCGACCTCGGCCGCGAGGTGAGCCGGGTCCTCGAGGCCGGCGCGCTCGTCTCGGACGAGCTCGTCAACCGGCTCGTCGAGGAGCGCCTCGCAGCCCCCGACGCCGCCGCCGGGGCCGTCTTCGACGGCTACCCCCGGACTCGCGGCCAGGCCGAGGCCCTCGACGAGATCCTCGCGCCCGACGCGATCGGCCTCTGTGTCCTCGTGGAGCTGCCCGACGAGCTCGTCGTCGCGCGCCTCAGCGCCCGGCGGGTCTGCGAAGGTTGCGGGACGACCTACACCGCGACCGACCCCTCGGCTCTCTCGGGGGTGTGCGAACGCTGCGGCGGCCGGGTCGTCCAGCGCGTCGACGACACCCCCGAGGCGATCGGCGCGCGTCTCGCGGCCTACGAGCGCGACACCCGACCCCTCATCGACTTCTACGACGCCCGGGGCCTGCTCGCGACCGTCGACGGCGACCGGGCGGTGGCCGAGGTCCAGGCGAGCATCGAGGCGGCCCTGGTCGCGCGGGGCCTCGCGTGATCCGTCGGCCCCACGAGCTGGTCAAGATGCGCCGGGCCGGTCGGGTGGTCGCCGAGATCCACGAGGTCACCCGGGCGGCCATCGCGCCCGGGGTGACGACGGCGCGTCTCAACGAGCTCGCGGCCGAGGTGCTCGAGCGGCGCGGCGCGCGCTCGAACTTCCTCGGCTACCACGGCTTCCCGGCCGTGATCTGCACGAGCCCCAACGACATGATCGTCCACGGCATCCCGGGGGAGTACGTGCTGAAAGAGGGCGACATCATCAAGGTCGACGCGGGCGCCATCGTCGAGGGCTATCACGGCGACGCCGCCTACTCCGCGCCGGTGGGCGAGGTGAGTGAGCTCGCGACCCGGCTCATGGCGGTCACCGAGCGCTCGCTCTGGGCGGGGATCGATCAGTTGGTCGTGGGCCACCGGCTCCACGAGGTGGGTCGGGCGGTCCAGGGGGTGGCCGAGGCGGCCGGCTTCTCGGTCGTGCGCGAGTACGTCGGTCACGCCATCGGCACCGCGATGCACGAGGAACCCCAGGTGCCCAACTACTGGCCGGGCACCCCCGGCCCGACCCTAAAGGTCGGGATGGCCTTCGCCATCGAGCCGATGGTCAACGTCGGCACCTTCGAGACCTACATGCTCGACGACGGCTGGAGCGTGATGACGGCCGACGGGCAACTCTCCGCGCACTTCGAGCACACCGTCGTCGTCACCGAGGACGGCCCCGAGGTCTACACGCTGCCCTAGTCGGATCTCCCCCGATCCGGTGACGGGGCGACGACTCGACTCGGTCGAAGGCGGTGGGGCCCTCCGGGGTGGGCCCGACGGCGTCTCGCGCTCGGCGTGAGCGAAGGCGATTCTGGCGCCGCGGCGGTGCCCTCCGGTGTCCGTCAACGCCGCGCGCGTCTCGGCGGGGTCGACGCGAGTGTCGTAGGGCTCCCAGACGTCGTCGTCGAAGGGGGCGTTGGGGTCCTGGCCGTCGTAGAGGGGACCGACGAGGTGGAACGCGACCGCCTTCATCCCACGGTGGTAGAGCGCCCGCGATCTGAGCATCTCGAAGGACGGGGTCTCGTGGTGCTCTGGGGAGTGCCCCCCGGCGCGAGGAGGTCGGCCACGCCCACCCCGTCGAGGGCGATCTGGAGGGTGTCGCCGATCCGCTCGGGCGCGCCAACCCCGGCGAGCTCGAGGATCGTCGGCGCGCCGGCCCCGTGGGGCGGACTGCGGCTGGACTACGGCGTGAGCCAGGTGGTCGTCCTGCCGATCGCCCCGGGCGGCCTCGGGGCCGTCGAGGGCAGCCTCACCGTCGTGCTCGTGGCCTACGGCGCCGCGCGCGGGCCGGCCCTCGCGGCCGCCCTCGTCTACCGGCGCGTTGGAGGGAATTAGCAGTAAATTCATGAGATGACCCCGACCGACCGGGTGGGCCTGCGCGAGGCCGCCGAGCGACTCGGCGTGCACTACATGACCGTGTACCACTACGTGCGCACGGGCCGGCTGGCGGCCGAGCGCGAGGGCGCGACCTGGCTCGTCGAGCGGGCGGACCTCGAGGCCTTCGCGACGCCGGGGGCGCGACCGGCGTCGTCGGCCGAGACGCCGCGCCCGGGCCGGCTGGCCGAGCGCATGGTGCACGGCGACGAGGCCGGCGCCTGGGCGATCGTCGAGGGCGCCATGGCCTCGGGCGCGACGCCCGAAGCGGTCTACGAGAACCTGCTCGTGCCGGCCCTGCACGGCGTCGGCGAGCGCTGGGCGGCGGGGACGATCTCGGTCGCCGACGAGCACCGGGCGAGCGTCGTGGCGACCCGGGTGATCGGGCGGATGGGGCCGCGCTTCGCGCGCCGGGGCCGCTCGCGCGGCTCGGTCGTGCTCGGCGCCCCGGCCGGTGAGAGCCACGCGCTGCCGGTGGCGATCGTGGCGGACCTCTTGCGTGCGGCCCACGTCGAGCCGATCGACCTCGGCGCGAACGCCCCGGCCGTCTCTTTCGCCGAGACGGCCGCCGGCGCCGATCGGCTCGTCGCCGTCCTGATCGGGGTGACCGCCGAAGGCCTCGAGGGCGCGGTCCGCGAGACGATCGGGGCCGTCGCGCGCGGCGTCGACGTCCCGGTCCTGGTGGGGGGTCGCGCCATCCGTGACCGGGCCCACGCCCTCTCCCTGGGTGCCGCGGGGTGGACCGGGCACAGCGCGGCCAGCGCCGTCGCGGCGGTCGACGCGCTGCTCGCCTAGGGCGTTACGCCCTGGTCGGCTGGGGCGCCAGCGCGCCGCGCCACCGGTCGCGGGCGAAGACGACCTGAACGTCGCTCACGTGGCGCTCGAGGAACGCCGCCTCGCAGTAGCAGAGGTACATCCGCCACAGTCGCGAGAACGTCTCGCCCAGGCCGAGGGCCGCGACGGCTCGGGCCCGGGCCTCGAGGTTGGCTCGCCAGCGCGCGAGCGTCTCGGCGTAGTGACGGCCGATGTCCTCAAGGTCGACCATTCGAAGGTCGCTCACCCGCGCCGTCGAGCGGGTCATCGCCTCGATCGAGGGCAGGAAGCCCCCCGGGAAGACGAGGCGCTTGATGAAGTCCTCGCGCCGCTTTGCGCGCTCGTAGCTCGCGTCGTCGATGACGATGGCCTGCAGGCCCATGAGCCCGCCGGGCTCGAGCAGGCGTGCGCACGTGGCGAAGAAGGTGTCGAGCTGGCGCCAGCCGATGGCCTCGATCATCTCGATCGAGACCAGCTTGTCGTAGGTGCCCTCGAGCTCGCGGTAGTCGCGGTTCTCGACGCTCACCCGGTCCGCGAGCCCCGCCTCGGCCACCCGGCGCGTGGCGAACTCGAACTGGGCGTCGGAGATGGTGGTGGTGGTCACCCGACAGCCGTAGTGGCGCGCGGCGTGCAGGGCGAAGCCGCCCCAGCCCGTGCCGATCTCCACGACGTGGTCGTCGGCCGAGAGGGCGAGCTTGGCGCAGAGCCGGTCGAGCTTGGCGGACTGGGCCTCGGCGAGGGTGACCTCGGGCCGCTCGAAGAAGGCGCAGGAGTACATCATGGTCTCGTCGAGCATCAGCGCGAAGAAGTCGTTCGAGAGGTCGTAGTGGGCGCGCACGTGACGCCGGTCCACCTCGCGAGTGCGTACCCGCTCCGGCGGGCGCACCCACTCGCGGAGGCGCCGGGCCGGCTCCACGAGGGGGCCGAGCCGGCGCGCCAGGGCGTCGGAACGCCGCCGGGCGGGCGTGGTCGCCCGCTCGAGGATCCGCACGAGGTCGGTCAACTCGTCGCACTCCCACCAGCCGGCCGCGTAGCTCGCCCCGAGCCCGACCGACCCCCGGCGCACGAGGGCGCGATAGGCGCGCGGGTCGCGCACCACGACGCGGGCGACGGGTCGACCCTCGCCGAAGGTCGTCGTCCCGTCGCCCTCGACGAGCACGACGGTGCCCTCGCGCACGCGGCGCAGCGCCGCGCGCACGACCCGGCGCGAGGCGCCGACCAGTCGGGGGCTCTCGTCGAGGTCGGCGAGCTCGGGCCCGAGGGTCGTCACCGGCGGCCGGCCGTGACCGGGTGGACCGCGCGGGCGCGGCGCGGAACGAAGGGCGCGCCCTTTCGCCACAGGCGCAGGGCCTGGCGGTAGATCCCCCAGGAGACCGCGACCGCGGCGAGGGGCCGGCGCCAGACGAACCGGGCGAGGTCGGCGCGCTGGTTGCCCACGCGCTGGAGCGAAAGGCCCGCGTCGAAGACCCGCTCCTCACCCCGGCGGTTCCCGAGGTGGAGGTGGATCGCCTCGCCGGGTTCACTCGCGCGCAGCACGTAGTCGAGGTCGCCGGGCAGGAACGGCGAGACGTGCATCTCCTTGGCGAACCGGGCCGGGCGGTCCCGCGCGTCGACCACGTAGGCCGTGCGCTCGTGCCAGGGGGTCGAGGTGACCTCGAGGACGAGCGCGTCGAGCGCCTCCGCCTCGTCGAGGCAGTAGTACACCGAGAGCGGGTTGAACTGCCAGCCCCAGACGCGCGGGGTGGTGAGCAGGAGGACCCGGCCCGCGGGGCGCCGGCCGAGACGGCTCGCCACGAGGTCGCGCACCGTCTCTTCGAGCGGGGTCGCCGGGTCGCCGAGGTAGTCGGCCCGATCGAGGCGCACCGGCGCCCCGTGGGTGGTGGACCACAGGGGGTGGCGCGCGGCCACCTCCTCCCACTCGTCGAGGGCGACGAGGAGCATGGTGACCCGTTGGGTGAAGGTGTGGCCGACGTCGTCGGTCGCGGGCCCGGCGTGGCGGGTGTGGACGAGGCGCCCCTCGTAGAGGGCGCTCCTCACGGGCGCGCCTCGGGCCAGGTCACGCCGAGAGTCTCGCAGACCGCGAGCGCGCTGCGCGCGCCGTCCTCGTGGAAGCC
>JAKCEK010000081.1 GCA_021838005.1 Actinomycetes bacterium | reverse complement strand
AGTCGGTCCCCAAGACCAGCGTCGGCAAGTTCGACAAGAAGGTCCTTCGGGCCCAGTACGCCGAGGGTGACCTCGACGTCGAAGTCGTCGCCTAGTGGGTCCCTTCGACGATCTGGCCGACGAGCTCGCGGCCCTCGAGGCGCGCGTGAACGACGCGATCTTTGACGCCGTGCGCCACCAGATGCGCGACGGCGACGAGCAGGCCGCCCGCGACGCCGAACGCGAGCTGGCCCGGGTGCGCCGCCACCTGGCCAAGGCGATCGCGATCCTGCGTCGCCACGAGGTCGCCGAGGACTAGTCCGCCGACGCCGGCTCGACCCAGCGATTGACCTCGTCGATCACGGTGCGCAGCGAGACGTAACTACGCCCGTCGAAGGCGAAGCTGAGGGTGCCGTCCGATTCGACGCGCAGGCCCTCGGCCAGGTCGAACTGCGGTACGACCGCCTTCAGGTGCGCCAGCTGGTCCGGACTCGGCGGGCGGCGCAGGTGGACCGTCGCGCGCGAGCCGTCGAGGGAGAAGCCCTCGTAGTTGGCGTAGAAGAGGTCGATTTCGGCGAGGGCCTCGGCGACGCCTCGGGCCGGGCGCACCAGGTTGAGGTCGACCGACGAGACGTAGCCTCCCTCGATCAAGGTGTGGTCCACGAAGTCGCGCCACTCTTCCCAGTAGGTCCCGTCCGCGGTGTCGAGCAGCACGACCGGCGCGGGCGTGGTTTTACCGGTGTCGAGCAGGGTGATGATCTCGAAGAGCTCGTCCATCGTCCCGAGACCGCCGGGCAGGATCACGAAGGCGATCGAGGAGCGCGTGAGGGCGACCTTGCGCGTGAAGAAGTAGCGCATGGTCACGAGCATCGTCGCGACGTCGATGAACGCGTTGGGACTCTGCTCGAAGGGCAGGTCGATGTTGACCCCGATGGTCGCGTCACGCCCGCCCCCGCGCGCCGCCGCCTCCATTATCCCCGGACCCCCACCCGAGACGACGATCCAGCCTCGATCGGCCATCACCCGGGCGAGTTCGGCGGCCAGCTCGTAGTGGGGGTGGCCCGGCGGGGTCCTCGCCGAGCCGAAGACCGTCAACTTCGGCCGTTCCGAGAACCGGTCGAAGAGGAGGAAGGCCTCGAGGAGCTCATCAATCGCGCGCACCGCCACGCGCAGGTCCTTGGTGTTGGCGTCGGACTCGGCGGCCGCGACCGTCCGGGCCAAGAGCTCGCGCAAGAGGGCCCGACGCTCCGCTGAGAGCGACGTGTCGGCGTTGACGACCTCGCTCAGCCGCTCGGCCAGGCTCATCGGGCCAGGATCTGGTACGCCGTCGTGCGCTGGACGAGGGTGCGCCCGAGCGGCGCGACGAGGTCGGCGAAGCCGGCGGGGTCCATCTCCTGGCCGTGGGTCGCACCGGCCGCGCGCGAGATGTTCTCGTCCATCAGGGTCCCCCCGAGGTCGTTCGCCCCCGCGGCCAGGATCCGTCGGACACCCTCCACGCCCATCTTGACCCAGCTCACCTGAATGTTGTCGATGAGGGTGGCGTAGTGCAAGCGACCCACGGCGTGCATCAAGACGGCCTCGCGGAACGTCGGGCCGCGTCGGGCCCGGCCCCGCAAAAACAAGGGCGTTGCCATGTGCACGAACGGGAGGGGCACGAACTCGCTGAACCCGCCGGTGTCGCGCTGGAGATCGCGCGTGCGCACCAGGTGGCGCGCCCAGCTCTCGGGACCCTCCACCGCACCAAACATGATCGTCACGTTCGAGCCCAGTCCCACCCGGTGGGCGGTGCGGTGCACCTCGAGCCACTGGTCGGTCGAGATCTTGTCCGGGCAGAGGACGGTTCGGACCGGGTCGTCGAGGATCTCCGCGGCGGTACCCGGGAGGGTCTTGAGCCCGGCTTCCTTCAGCCTCATCAGGTACGTCGCGAGGTCCACCCCGAGCCGGCGCGCGCCCTCGTGCACCTCGAGGGCGCTGAAGGCGTGGACGTGGATCCGCGGCGAGCCGGCCCGCACGGCCGCCACCACGTCGACGTAGTAGTCACCGTCGAAGTTCGGGTGGATCCCACCCTGGAGGCAGACCTCGGTCGCGCCGCGGGCCTCGGCCTCACGCACGCGTTCGCTGATCTCGTCCAGGCTCAGCAGGTACGGGTCGCCGCGCAGGTTGAGCGAGAGGGGGCCCTTGGAGAAGGCGCAGAACCGGCACTTGAAGGTGCAGACATTCGTGTAGTTGATGTTGCGGTTGACGACAAAGCTGACCTCGTCACCCACCAGGGCGTGCCGGGTCGCGTCCGCGGCCTCGCAGACCGCGACGAAGTCGCCGTCGCGTGCGCCGAAGAGGGTCACGAGCTCGGCCTCGGTGAAGTCGTAGCCCGGCTGGTAGCGCGCGAGGATCCCCGTGACGGCGGCGGTCGTGGTGCGTCGCACGGGCGGTGGGGGAGGGGCCGTCTCGCCCCCGGCGTGCCAGGCGTCGCCGCGGGCGAGTCCCGCGGCGTCGGCGGCGGCGAGCACCGCCGGGCGGACCGCTTCGTCGACGAACGTCGCGTCGAAGGCAGCGCGGGGGTAGACCGCCAGTCGCGGCGCGAGGACGAGGCCCCGAGAAGCGCACTGGGCGGCGAGTGTCTCGACGGCCGGCCAGGCCCGCTCGGGATTCACGTGGTCCGCGGTCACCGGGGAGATCCCCCCGAAGTCGTCGATGCCGTAGTCGAGCAGGGCCGCGGGGTCGTCACTCAGGTTGGGCGGCGCCTGGAGGTGGACCTCGTCGGCCAGCACCAGCCGGGCCGCGGCGATCGTCCAGTGGAACTCCTCGGCGTCGGCCGCGGGGCGGTTGGCCATGGCGGTGCGGGGCTTGGGCAGGAAGTTCTGGACGATCACCTCCTGGACGTGACCATGGCGCCGGTGGCTGTCGGCGATGGCCACGAGTGTGGCGAGCCGCTCGGCGCGGCTCTCGCCGATCCCCACGAGCACCCCGGTCGTGAAGGGGATCCGCAACTCGCCGGCCGCCTCGAGCGTGGCGAGACGCCGAGCCGGCGTCTTGTCGGGGGCGAGGCGGTGGGCCTCGAGATCGGCGAGGGCCTCGAGCATCATCCCTTGCGACGCGCTCACCGTGCGAAGCTGGGCGAGCTCGTTGGGGTAGAGCGCGCCGGCGTTGACGTGGGGCAGCAGGCCCGTGGACTCCAGCACCATCTGGGCGGCGGTGGCGACGTAGTCGACCGTCGAACGGTACCCGCGCGCGGCCAGCCAGCGCGCGGCCTCGTCGTAGCGCAGTTCCGGACGCTCGCCAAGGGTAAAGAGGGCCTCGGTACAGCCGGCCGCCGCCCCGGCGCGGGCGATGCCCATCACCTCTTCGAGGTCGAGGTACGGTGCGGTGAGGTGAGCCGGCGCCTGGGCGAACGTGCAGTAGGCACACCGGTCGCGACAGAGCTGGGTGAGCGGGATGAAGACCTTGGGCGAGTAGGTGACGAGTTCGCCGAAGAGCTCCCGGGCCCGCCTCCGAGCGAGTGGGGCGAGGTCGGCGGCGCTCGCCTCGAGGAGTCCTTCGTGCGACGTGTCGGTGCGACCCATGCGACGCATCCTACGAGGGACTCGTGCTGGCCTCAGCGGGTCGCCACAACCTTCGCCTTCAGGGTCGCGAGCAGCTCGTGGTAGGAGGCGGCAAAGGCGGCGACGCCCTCGTCCTCCAGGCGCGTGGTCACGACGTCGAGGTCGACCGCGGGCGCCAGGGTGGCGAGGACCGCGACCGCGTGCTCGCGACGCGCCGGATCCTTGAGCAGGCTCTGGGTGGGATCGCCGTGGTCGAGGTAGGCGTCGAGCGTCGCCTCGGGCATGGTATTCACCGTCTCCGGGGCCACCAAGTGGTTCACGTAGAGGAGGTCGTTGTAGGCGGGGTTCTTGGTCGAGGTCGACGCCCACAACGGGCGTTGCACCTGCGCACCCTCGTCGAGCAGCCCCGTGACGTCCTCGCGGGCCATTCGCTCCAGGTAGAGCCCGTAGGCCGCGGCGACCTGGGCGTTGGCCACCGTCCCCCGGCGACCGTCGCCCTCAGGAAGCAACGCGTCGACCGCGACGTCCACGCGTGAGACGAAGAACGACGCCACGCTGGCGATCGCCGTGAGGTCGCGGCCCGCCGCGCGCGCCGCGGAGAGGCCCGCGACCCACGCGTTGAGCACTTCGGCGTAGCGCTCGATCGAGAATATGAGGGTCACGTTGACGTTGATGCCCGCACCGAGCGCGGTCGTGATCGCCGGCAGGCCCTCGCGAGTCGCGGGGATCTTGATCATCACGTTGGGCCGACCCACCTCAGCGAAGAGCCGGCGCGCGGCGGCGATGGTGCCCTCGGTGTCACGCGCCAGGAGGGGAGAGACCTCGAGCGAGACGTAGCCGTCGCGGTGGCGTCGGCCGGCGTCGCTGCGCGAGGCGTCGTGGACGGTCGCCAGGACGTCGCAGGCGTCGCGCACGTCGGTGACGGCGAGCGCCTCGAAGAGCGCCTCGGTGTCGAGTTCGGAGTGGGCGCGCACCGCGTCGTCGTAGGCGCTCGAGGTCGCCAGGGCCTTCGCGAAGATCGACGGGTTCGACGTCACCCCCCGCACGCCCTCACGCACGAGGCGCGCGAGCGTCCCGTCGTTCAGCCAGTCACGCCGGATGTTGTCGATCCACGGGCTCTGGCCGTGGACGTCGTAGAGGTCGTTCAGGGTGGTCATGGCTCCTCGTTCAGGACTCGGGTGACGTGGGCGACCACGGTCTCGGGCACGAGCCCGAGGGCGGTGAAGACTTGCGGGCCCGGAGCCGAAAGGCCGAAGGTGTCGATGCCCAGCGCCTCATCGGCGTAGCGCGCCCAGCCCAGTGTCGCCCCGGCCTCGACCGCGAGTGAGGGCAGGTCCCGGCGCACGACGGCGTCTCGATAAGCCGTGGGCTGGTCCTCGAAGCACTTCCAGCACGGCAACGCGGCCACCCGGACCGCGATGCCGCGCGCGGCCAGCTCGTCCGCCGCGGCGAGACACAAGGAGACCTCCGAACCCGTGGCCACGAGCGTGAAGCGCGCCCCCTCGACCTCCCGCACAACGTAGCCACCACGGTGGGCTCCCTCGCGGCTCGCGGTCGCCTCCGCGCCCCCGAAGACCACGAGGTCCTGGCGCGAGAGGACGAGCGCGGTGGGCGCCGGGTCCCTGGCGCGCAGCACTCGCCCCACCAGGTCGAGCGTCTCGTTCGCGTCGCTCGGGCGCACCACGTGCAGGTGGGGCATCGCCCGCAGGCTCATCAGGTGCTCCACGGGCTGGTGGGTGGGCCCGTCCTCGCCCACACCGATCGAGTCGTGGGTGTAGACGAACAGGGCCGGGGCCTCACTGAGCGCGGCCAGCCGCACCGCCGGGCGGGCGTAGTCACTAAAGACGAAGAACGTCGAACCGACGGGCCGTATCCCACCGTGGTGGGCCATGCCCACCACCGACGCCGACATCGCGAACTCGCGGATGCCGAAGTGGATCTGGCGCCCGCCGGGGTGGCGGACGTCTTGGGCGACGGTCCCCGTGAGGGCCACTCCGGTGTTCTCGGTCAGGTCGGCCGAACCGGCGACGAGGCCGGGCATGTGCGGGCTGAACGCGTCAATCGCCCGCTGGAGGGCGCGTCGGGTGGCGGCTTTGGTGCCGGCTTCGTAGGGCTCGGGGGCCACGGCATGGTCGAGGGCCGCGTGCGTCGCCACCTGGTGAAGCAGCCGGGTCCCGCGCTCGCCGGCCGCGGTCACTCTCGTCCGCCACGCTGCGTTCGCCTCACGCCGAGGGGCGAGGGACTCGAGCAACGCCACCGGCAAGTCGTCGTCGAGAACGAAGGGCTCATCGACCAGCCCGAGCATTTCCTTGACTTTTGAGATCGCCTCGGGGCTGAAGGGGTTGCCGTGCGCCTCTTTGGTGTCCATCATCTCGGGGGAGGGAAAGCCGATGTGCGAACGGATCACGACGAGGCTCGGCCGGGTCGTCTCGGCGACGGCCTCGCGGACGGCCGCCTCGAGCGCGACGAGGTCGTTGGCGCGCTCGCCGAGCTCGATCACGTGCCAGCCGTAGGCCCGGAAGCGACCCGCCGGGTCGTCCCTTAGGGCCAGCTCGGTCGGCCCGTCGATGGTGATGTGGTTGTCGTCGTAAAAGACCGTGAGCCGATCCAGCCCCAGGTAGCCGGCGAGCGAGGCGGCCTCGTGGCTCACACCCTCTTCCAGGCAGCCGTCGCCCGCGATCACCCAGGTCCGGTGGTCCACCAGGTCCTCGCCGTACTCGGCCCTCAGGACCCGCTCGGCCATCGCGAGCCCCACGCCGTTGGCGACGCCCTGGCCGAGCGGCCCGGTCGTTACTTCGACGGTGGGGGTGACGCCTCGCTCGGGGTGGCCCGGGGTGCGCGAGTGCAGCTGGCGAAAGGACCTCAGGTCCTCGCGCGTCACGTCGTAGCCGAAGCTGTGGGCCAGGGCGTACTGGAGGATCGACGCGTGCCCGCAGCTCAGGACGAACCGGTCGCGGTCGAACCAGGTGGGGTCGGTGGGGTCGTGGCGCAAGACTCGCGACCAGAGCATCACCCCGAGGGGGGCGAGCGCCATGGCGGTACCCGAGTGACCCGAGCGGGCCCGAGCGGGGGCGTCCATCGCCACCCCCACGATCTGACGGATAGCGCGGTCCTCGAGCGGCGTCGCACCGTCGTAGCGAATCTCTGGCATGGGAGCCAGCGTAGTTACTGGTCCGCCGCGCCAGGGGCAGGGGTAACGTTCCGTGGTGGCCTTGCAGGTGCCCCCCAACTGTGACCTGACCCTCGGGCTCAGCTGTACCAACAAGTCCGTCCCGGGGCGCACAGAGTGGGCCGTGACCCCCGACGAGCGCTTCGCCAACCCCGCGGGGCTCGTCCAGGGTGGCTTTCTCGCCGCGATCATGGATTCGGCGATGGGCGCGTCGGCGATCACCGCCCAAGGGGAGCGCCGCGTGGCCGTCTCGAACACGGGGATGAAGGTGAACTTCGTGCGACCGGTGCGGCCCGGCGACGCGTTGCGCTGTGTGGCCACGGTCCTTAAGTCCGGTCGGTCGGTCGCCTTCGTCGAGGCCCGCCTGCGCGACGAGAGCGGCCGGCTGGTCGCCACCGCCAGTTCGACCTACGTCATCAGGGCTCGTGAGTAGGCTGGCCCCATGAAGCTGCCCTCGTGGCGCAAGATGGTCGCCGGCGCCGGCCTCCAGCGCGACCTCGGCGAGATCCGCGACCTCGTGATGCGCTACGTCAAAGAAGAGACCCTCCAGCCCCTGAAGGACCTCGGCCGCTTCGTCGCCTTCGGTGCGGTGGGGAGCGTCTTCGTGGGCCTCGGGACTGTCTTGTTGCTCGTGGGGGCGCTGCGCTACCTCCAGTGGCAGTTCCCGGTGCTCGACGGCTCCCTGTCGTGGATTCCCTACCTCATCGTGGCGGTGCTCGCCGTCGTCGTGATCGCTCTGGCCCTGTGGCGCGTGGTGAGCGGTGCGGCGAAACGACGCCTCAAGGCCCGTTCGTGACCACGCCCTCGGCGACGCGTGGCGAGCTCGAGCGTAAGATCCGCTCGATTCTGCCAGCGCGCATCCCGGGGGGTGGCGCCACCACCGCCGACCCTCAAGCCGACGCCGCCGCGGCCGGCGTTGGCGGGCTGCTCGTGGGCTACGTCTGGGGCTGGTGGCGTGGCCGTCGAGGAGCCCGAGCCCGCGCGCGGGCCAAGGCCGAGCGGGCGCGCCCGTGATCGTGCGCCGCGCCTTCCGCCTGCTCGTCGCCACCGTGGTGGGCCGGGCCCTCGCCCGGCGCTCGGGCCGCTGGGCCGCGGTCGGGGGCGGGCTCGTCGTGCTGCGGGTCCTCGACCGCCTGGCGAGCCGGCCCACGCGAAAGGCCCGCGAGCGCGCGTGAGCGACGCCACGCTGCGCGCCGGCGAGCGCGTCATGCTCATCGACGCGAAGGACCGCCAGTACCTGGTGACCCTTGAGGTGGGGGGGTCTTTCCACACCCACGCGGGAATCGTGAGCCACGACGCGGTCATCGGAGTGCCCGAGGGCTCGAGGGTCGCCGCGAGTAATGAGCGAGCCTTTCTCGTCGTGCGCCCGACCCTCGCCGACGTCGTATTGAAGATGCCCCGGGGCGCACAGGTGATCTACCCCAAGGACCTCGGCGCGATCCTGCTCCAAGCCGACGTCGCGCCGGGCCAGCGCGTGCTGGAGGCCGGTGTGGGGTCGGGGGCGCTCTCGATGACGCTGTTGCGCGCCGGCGCGTCCGTCGTGGGTTACGAGCTGCGCGAGGAGTTCGCCCGCCACGCCCAGAAGAACGTGCGGGCCTACCTGGGCGACGCGATCGACTACCGCGTCGAGATCCGCGACGTGACGGCCGGCATCGACGAGCGCGACCTCGACCGGATCCTGCTCGACATGCCCGAGCCCTGGGCGGTCGTCGGCCACGCGGAGACGGCGCTGCGCCCGGGGGGCATTCTCCTCGCGTACCTGCCGACGATCAACCAGACCCAGCTGCTCCGCGAGGCGCTGCGCGCCCACCACTTCGGGCTCGCCGAGACCGTGGAGATCCTTCGGCGCACCTGGCACGTGGACGGTCGTTCGGTTCGGCCCGACCACCGAATGGTCGCCCACACCG
>JAKCEK010000002.1 GCA_021838005.1 Actinomycetes bacterium | reverse complement strand
ACGAGCACCATGATCACGTCGGCCTCGGCCGAGGCCTCGGCGATCGTGCGCACGCGCAGGCCCGCCTCCTCGGCCTTGTGGACCGAGGAGGAGTCGGGTCGCAGCCCCACCCGCACGTCGAAGCCGCTGTCGTGGAGGTTGAGCGCGTGGGCGTGGCCCTGGGAGCCGTAGCCCAGCACGGCGATCTTCTTGGCCTTCAAGAGGTCGGGCTGGGCGTCCTTCTCGTAGTACAGGGTGGTCATCGGCTCCTCGTCGGCTCGTGGGTCGCAACCCCCAGTCTAGGGACGGCCACGCGACCGGTCCGGTGGAGCTCGACGCCCGGGTGGGCCTCGAGGGCGCGCTCGAGCGCGTCGCAGCCGGCCGGGGTGGCCGCGAGCATCACCGTCACGTGGTGGGCGTCGACGTCGACGATCGAGGCGTTGGCCGCCCCGATCACGTCGAGCAACGACGTCCGGTTGTCGACGTCGGTGGGAATCGTCGCGAGCAACAGCTCGCGCTCGACCGCGTCATCGGGCGAGATGTCGCTGATGTCGACCACGTTGACGAGCTTGTGGAGCTGGCCGAAGACCTGCTCCAGGGGGGCGGTCTCGGCGTCGACCACGATGGTGATCCGGCTGAAGCGCTCGTGGGACTCGGCCGGGGCGACGGCCAGGGAGTAGATGTTAAAGCCCCGGCGGGCGAAGAGCCCCGCCACGCGCGCCAGCACGCCGGCCTTGTTCTCGACGAGCACCGAGAGGATGTGGTGGCGCACCGGCGAGTGCTCGACGTCGCCGAGGAAGGGCTCGGGGCTCACGCGCGAACCCTCTGGGAGGGGTGGACCATGATGTCGTCGTTGCTCGCGCCGGCCGCGACCATCGGGAAGACCTTCTCGGTGGCGTCGGTGCGGAAGTCCACCACGACGGGCACGTCGTTGACGGCGTTGGCCTCCTCGATGACCGAGCGCATCTCGGCGGGTGTGCGCGCCCGCAGCCCCACGCAGCCCATCGCCTCGGCCCACTTCACGTAGTCGGGCAGGTCGGCGTTGAGGTAGACCTCGCTGTAGCGCTCCTCGTAGAACATCTCCTGCCACTGGCGGACCATGCCCAGGTAGGCGTTGTTGAGGATGGCCACCTTGATCGGGATGCCCTCGGCGCGCGCCGTGGTGAGCTCCTGGGCGGTCATCTGGAAGCAGCCGTCGCCGTCGATGCACCACACGGTGCGCTCGGGTCGTCCGACCTTCGCCCCGATGGCGGCCGGCACGCCGAAGCCCATGGTCCCCGCGCCCCCCGAATTGATCCAGGTGCCCGGCTCCTCGAAGCGCCAGAACTGCGAGGCCCACATCTGGTGCTGGCCCACCCCCGCCGCGACCACGGTGCCGCCCGGTGAGGCCGCGTAGATCGACTCGATGACGTGCTGGGGGCGCAGCGGCCCCGCCTCGGCCGGTGGGTCGTAGGTGAGCGGGTAGCTCTCCTGCCAGGTGCGGATCTCCTTCCACCAGACGTCGAGGTTCGCCGGGGCCGCGCCCATCTCCTCGAGCGCGCCGAGGGCGCCCGCGGCGTCGGCACGCACCGCGACGTCGGCGTGACGGATCTTGTTGAACTCGGCCGCGTCGATGTCGACGTGGACGACCTTGGCGGAGGGCGCAAAGGCCGAGACCTTGCCGGTCACCCGGTCGTCGAAGCGCGTGCCCAGCGCGAGCAGGAGGTCGGCCCGCTGCAAGGCGGTGACCGCGGCGTAGGTGCCGTGCATCCCGGGCATGCCGAGGGCCAGCTCGTGGCTGTCGGGGAAGGCGCCGCGGGCCATGAGGGTCGTGACGACCGGGATGCGCGTGCGCTCGGCGAAGGCGCGCAGCTGCTCGTGGGCCCGGGCCTTCAAGACCCCGCCGCCGACGTAGAGGACCGGCCGCTCCGAGGTCGCGAGCAGGGCGGCGGCGCGCTCGAGCTCGCCCTCGTCGACCCCCACGAGCGGCCGGTAGCCCGGCAGGTCGAGCTCCTCGACGCCCGCGGGATACCACCACTCCATGGTCGACTGGGCGACGTCCTTGGGCAGGTCGACGAGGACCGGCCCGGGTCGGCCGGTGGTGGCCAGGTGGAAGGCCGCGGCGATCGCCCGGGGGATCTCGCGAGCCGACGACACGAGGAAGTTGTGCTTGGTGATGCCCATCGTGATCCCGGTGATGTCGCACTCTTGGAAGGCGTCGGTGCCGATGGAGGCCCGAGCCACCTGGCCGGTCACCACGACGAGGGGGGTCGAGTCCATGTGGGCGTTGGCGATCGGGGTGACGATGTTGGTCGCCCCGGGCCCGCTCGTGACCATCGCGACCCCCGGTCGGCCGGTCGCGAGGGCGTAGCCCTCGGCCATGTGGCCGGCCCCCTGCTCGTGGCGCACGAGGATGTGACGGATCGGTGAGTCGAGGATCGGGTCGTAGACCGGCAGGATCGCTCCACCGGGCAGGCCGAAGATGACCTCGACCCCCTCGTGCTCGAGGCTCTTGATGAGGGCTTGGGCTCCGGTGAGTTCCACGGGGCTCCTTCGGTGGTCGGGGTAAACAAAAAGGCCTCCCGCTTTCGGGAGGCCTCCGGTGCAACGTCGAGACGTGACTAGAGGCGCCGGTCTCCTACTACCAGGGACAGTCGGCGGCTCCTCACGACCGCGAGTCTAGGGGCTCCCCCCGCCGCGCACAACCCCCTAACGGCTGGTCACCGCGCCCTTCTCGGCGCCCTGGGCCAGGCGCGCGAACTTCTCCAGGACACCCGTGGTGTAACGCGGCGCCGGCGCGACGACGCGCGCGGCGCGCGTCGCGAGCTCGGACTCGTCCACGTCCAGGTCGATCGAGAGGCTCTCGACGTCGATCACGATGCGGTCGCCGTCCTCGACGAGGGCGATCGGCCCGCCGTCGACGGCCTCGGGCGCGACGTGGCCGACGCAAAAGCCGTGGGTGCCCCCGCTGAAGCGCCCGTCGGTCACCAGGGCGCAGTCCCCCCCGCGGCCCGCGCCCTTGAGGGCCCCGGTGATGGCGAGCATCTCGCGCATCCCCGGCCCGCCCTTGGGGCCCTCGTAGCGGATGACGAGGACAGTGCCCGGCTCGATGGACCCCGCGAGGATCGCCTCCATGGCGGCGACCTCGCCGTCGAAGACCCGGGCCCGCCCGTCGAAGCGCAGCTGATCGAGGCCGGCCACCTTGACGACGGACCCCCGGGG
Organism: Actinomycetes bacterium; assembly: GCA_021838005.1. GTDB lineage: Bacteria > Actinomycetota > Acidimicrobiia > Acidimicrobiales > RAAP-2 > RAAP-2. The sequence continues at coordinate 31,232 of JAKCEK010000002.1, read as the reverse complement.
CGCGAGGGTCCCCCTGAGCACGACGATCCCCCCCTGGAGGTGGATCGGGTGGTCGAGGTCGTGGACGACGTCGCCGTCGGGTCCCGGCGCGTGGTAGGCGTCGAGGGCCTCGGCGAGCGTGGTGCCCGCGACGGTCATCGCCTCGCCGTGCAGCAGGCCACGCTCGAGCAGATGGGCCATGACCACGGGCACCCCACCGACCCGGTCGAGGTCGCTCATGTGGTAGCGGCCGTGGGGCTTGGTGTCGGCGATGTGCGAGACGCGCGCCGCGATCGTGTTGAAGTCGTCGAGGGCGAGCTCGACGCGCGCCTCGTGGGCGATCGCGAGCAGGTGCAGCACGGCGTTCGTCGAGCCGCCGAGGGCCATCACGACGGCGATCGCGTTCTCGAAGGCCTCTCGGGTGAGGATCCGCCGGGCGGAGATCCCGGCGTCGAGCAGGCCGAGGACGGCCCGTCCCGAGGCCGCCGCGTACGCGTCACGGCGCGGGTCGACCGAGGGCACCGAGGCGCTGCCGAGCAGCGACATCCCGAGGGCCTCACCCACGCTCGCCATGGTGTTGGCCGTGAACATCCCCGCGCAGCTCCCCTCGCCCGGGCACGCGGCGCACTCGATCGCCCGCAGCTCTGCGTCGCTCATCTGGCCCACGGCGTGGGCCCCGACGGCCTCGAAGACCGACGTGATGTCGAGGGCCCGACCGTCGAGGTGGCCGGGCAGGATCGTCCCGCCGTAGAGGAAGACGGCCGGCACGTCGAGGCGTGCCGCCGCCATGAGCATGCCCGGCAGGCTCTTGTCACAGCCGGCGAGGGTGACCATCGCGTCGAAGCGCTCGGCGTGCATGACCGTCTCGACCGAATCGGCGATCACCTCACGCGAGACGAGCGAGGCGTGCATCCCCTCGTGACCCATGGAAATGCCGTCGGAGACCGCGATCGTGACGAACTCGAAGGGCACGGCCCCGCCCTCGCGCACGGCGTCTTTCACCCGATCGGCCAGCCGGTCGAGCGGCAGGTTGCAGGGGGTGACCTCGTTCCAGCTGGAAGCCACGCCGACCTGCGCCTTGACCATGTCGTCGTCGGTGAGGCCCATCGCGCGCAGCATCGCGCGCGCGGGCGCCCTCTCCGCTCCCAGGGTGACGGCGGTGGAGCGGGGGGTGGGGTGGCGGTCCATCGCTCGATACTAGGGAGGGCCCGCCCGGCCCCCGGCGGTCCCGGGTGACGGCGGCGGGCTCAGCCCCGGCGAGCGCGCAGCACCTCGACGACGGCCTTGCCGTCGGCCTGGCCGCGAGTGGCCCGCATCACCTGGCCGGTGAAGAACTGGGCGAGCTTGTCGTCGCCCTCGCGGTAGCGACCCCACTCCTCGGGGTGCTCGGCGATCAGACGGTCCACGAGCGACTCGAGCTCGCCGCTCGCCATGCGCTCGAAGCCGAGCTCGCGGGCGACGGCCGCGGGATCGCCACCCGAGAGCGCCAGCGTCGCGAGCACGGTCTTCGCCTGGGTGGCCGAGAGGTCGCCCGACTGCTCGAGGCGCAGCGTCGCGGCGAAGGCCCCGGGGGTGAGCCCCGCGCGCTCGTGGGGGTCGCCGGCGAGCTCGTTGGCCGCCCGGGCGATCGCCCGGTCGGGCTCGACGCCCGCGGCGATCGCGGCGTCGACGTGGTCGTCGACCCCGAGGTCGACCACCGTCTCGACGGCGTCGAACTGGGCGGGCGAGGGGGTCCCGAGCAGGGCCGCGAGGCGCGCGCGGCGCTCGGCCGGCATCGGCCCGAGCCCGGCGCGCACCGCCTCGACCCACGCCGGCGCGGGGTCGAGCTCGACGAGGTCGGGCTCTTGGAAGTACCGGTAGTCGTCGGCCTCCTCCTTGACGCGCATCGTCGAGGTGACCCCGCGGTCCTCGTCCCAGTGACGGGTCTCCTGGCGCACGACGCCGCCCGAGGCGACCAGCGCGTACTGGCGATCGGCCTCGTAGTCGATGGCCCGCTGCAGGCTGCGCAGCGAATTGAGGTTCTTCAGCTCACAGCGCGTCGCGAAGGGCTCGCCGACCCGGTGAACCGAGACGTTGGCGTCGATGCGCATGGAGCCCTCCTCCATGCGTCCGTCGGAGGCACCGGTGGCCATGAGGATGCCTCGCAGCTCGGCGGCGTAGGCGCGGGCCTGGGCCGACGAGCGCAGGTCCGGGGCCGAGACGATCTCCACCAGCGGCACGCCGGCCCGGTTGTAGTCGACGAGGGAGCGCTCGGCGCCGTGGATGCGCCCGGTCCCCCCGAGGTGGGTCGACTTGCCGGTGTCCTCCTCGAGGTGGGCCCGCTCGATACCCACGCGCGAGCCGTCGGGTAGGTCCAGGTGGCCCCCGGCGTTGATCGGCCGGTCGTACTGGCTGATCTGGAAGTCCTTGGGCATGTCGGGGTAGAAGTAGTTCTTGCGGTGGAAGGTCGAGGGCGACACCGTGGCGTGCAGCGCCAGGCCGATGGCCATCGCGAGCTCGACCGCCCGACGGTTGAGCACCGGCAGCGAGCCGGGCAGCCCCAGGCAGACCGGGCAGGTCTGGGTGTTGGGCTCGGCGCCGAAGGCGTTGGCGCAGCCGCAGAAGAGCTTGGTGGCCGTGCGCAGCTCGGTGTGGACCTCGAGCCCCACGACCATCTCCCAGCCCTCGGGCAGGCTCATCGCCCCCCCTCGGCCTCGAGGACCCGGGCCGCGGCGAGCAGGCGCGCTTCGCTGCGGGCCGGGCCGAGTAGCTGGACCCCGATCGGCAGGCCGCCCTCGCCGGCACCGAAGGGGACGCTGACGGCGGCCTCGCCGGCCAGGTTGGTCGGGATGGTGAAGACGTCCGAGAGGTACATCGCGAGCGGGTCCTGGGTCTTCGCCCCGAGCGCGAAGGCGACCGAGGGCGCGGTCGCCCCGAGCAGGGTGTCCACGCGCGCGTAGGCGCGCGCGAAGGCCTCGATCATGCGCGTGCGCACCTTGAGGGCCTGGCCGTAGTAGGCGTCGTAGTAGCCGGCCGACAGGGCGTAGGTGCCGAGCATGATCCGGCGCTTCACCTCGTCGCCGAAGCCGACGGTGCGCGTCGCGACGTTCATCGCCTCGACGTCGGGGCCGTCGACGCGCAGCCCGTAGCGCACCCCGTCGTAGCGCGCGAGGTTGCTCGAGGCCTCGGCCGGGGCGATGAGGTAGTAGGCCGAGAGGCCGAGCTTGATCTCGGGGATCGAGACCTCCTCGACGGTGGCGCCGGCGCGGGTGAGGGTCTCGGCCGCCCGGCGCACCGCGTCGAGGACCTCGGGGTCGGCGCCCTCGACGAGCTCGCGCACCAGGCCGACCCGTCGCCCGGCCACCCCGTCGTCGAGGTGGCTCGAGAGCTCCGGCGCCGGCTCGGGCAGCGAGGTCGTGTCGAGGGGGTCGTGGCCGGCGATCACCTCGAGGACGAGGGCGGCCTCCGCGACGGTGTGGGCGAAGGGGCCGATCTGGTCGAGTGAGCTCGCGAAGGCGATGAGCCCGTAGCGCGAAACGAGCCCGTAGGTCGGCTTCACCCCGACCAGCCCGCAGAGCGCGGCCGGCTGACGGATCGAGCCGCCGGTGTCCGAGCCGAGCGCGACCGGCACCATCCCCGCGGCGACGGCCGCCGCCGAACCACCCGAGGATCCCCCGGGCACCCTCGTGGGGTCGAGCGGGTTGCGCGTCGGCCCGTAGGCCGAGGTCTCGGTGGACGAGCCCATCGCGAACTCGTCCATGTTGGCCTTGCCGAGCGCGACGGCACCGGCGCCGGCGAGCCGCCCCACGACCGTCGCGTCGTAGGGTGGGCGCCAGCCCGCGAGGATGCGCGAGCCGGCCGTGGTCGGCTGGCCGCGCACGCAGAGGTTGTCCTTGAGCGCCACCGGCACCCCGGCGAGCGGCAACGACGCGCCGGCGGCGACGCGCTCGTCGACCCGCGCGGCCGAGGCGAGGGCTCCCTCGGCGTCGAGGTGGATGAAGACGTTGAGCTCGGCGTTGCGGGTGGCGACCCGCTCGAGGCACTCCGCGACGACCTCGACGGCGGTGGTCGCGCCCGCGCGCACCGACGCGGCGACCTCCAGGGCGTTCACGGCGCCTCGCCGATGATCCGCGGCACGGCGAAGCGGTCCTCGACGACGTCGGGCGCCTGGGCGAGGACCTCGGCCCGGTCGAGGCTGGCGCGGACCTCGTCGTCGCGCACCACGTTGATCAGCCCGTGGGGATGGGCCGTCGGCGCGACGCCGGCGAGGTCGAGCGCCTCGAGGTCGCGCGCGTGCTCGAGGACCTGAGCCAGTTGGTCGGTGAAGCGCTCGAGCTCGACGTCGTCGAGGGCGATGCGGGCGAGACGGGCCACCTTGGCCACCTCGGCGCGCGAGAGCCGCTCCATCAGTGGAGGACCCGAGCGAGGAACGCCGTGACCGCCGACTCGACCTGGTGGCGGTCGTTGTCCAGGGTCGCCACGTGGTAGGAGTCCTCGAGCCAGATCCGCTCGAGGGGGCCGGTCACCCGCTCGGCCAGCAGGTCACCGTTCTCGGGCGGGACGACGTGGTCCTCGCGGCTCGAGAGCAGCAGCACCGGGCAGGTGACGCGCGCGAGGTCGGCCTCGACCTCGGCGAGGGCGCCAAAGAGGCTGTAGGCGCTCGCGAGCGGCGTGGCGTCGTAGCTGAGCTCGCGCGTCCCCTCGCGCTTGATGTCCGAGCCGATCGCCTCGACCGTCTCGAGCCCGGCCTCGAGGAGCTGGCCGATCCCCTCGAGCACCTCGGGCTGGGACTTCACCAGCGGGTTGATGAGGGCGGCGCCGGCGACGTCGTGGGTCTCGGCGAGCCGGGCGGCCAGCGTTCCGCCCATCGAGAGGCCCACCACCCCGACGCGCCCGCCCCGGGCCGCGAGCCGCTCGTAGGCGGCCTCGGCCTCACCGAGCCAGTCCTCGAAGCGGGTGGCGACCATGTCCTCGAGGCTCGTCCCGTGTCCGGGCAGGCGGGGCAGCTCGACGCTGTAGCCGGCCGCGGCGACGACCTCGGCGAGCGGGCGCATCGAGGTCGGGTTCCCGGTGAAGCCGTGCAGGACCAGCACGCCGTCGGGCGAGCCCGCGTGCGCGAAGGGCTCACAACCAGGGAGGACCTCGGCCGACATCGCGACCACACTACCGGCTACGCCTCCGACCACCCGAGGGGTTGACGCGCGACCGAGCGCACGGCGAGCGCCGCCCCGAGCCCGACGAGGGCGACGGCGCCCCCCACCACGAAGGGGGTCTGGAACGTCGAGAGCCACGCCGCCGCGCCGGCGTGCGCGCCGAGGTGTCGGCTCCGCACCAGGCCCTGCTGGAGGGTCTCGAGCACCTCGATCCCGGCGACCTCGCCGACCTGCATCGCCAGCAGCTGGGCGGCCGACATCACCCCGAACTCGTGCTCCTCGACCTCGCTCGCCATGACCGAGCTCGACGAGGGCAGGGCCACCCCCATGGCGAGCCCCGACAAAGCCAGGGCGAGCCCGATCGTCCACGGGCTCGACCCCGTGCCCAGGGTGGCGAACAGCGCCATCGAGGCCACGAGCGAGGCCGCACCCACGACCGCGCCGGTGCGCTCCCCGATCCGGTAGGCCACGTAGCCGGCGACCGGGGAGCTCAGCGCGAACACGAGGGGGCGGGCGATGGCGAGCCCCCCAGCCCCGGTGACGCTGTAGTGGTACGCCTCTTCCATCATGAGCGGGAAGAGGAAGAAACCCCCGAAGTACGCGAAGTTGGCCGTGGCGCGCAGGACCAGTGGACCGAGGAAGTTGCGCCGGGTGAAGTAGCGCGCCGGGATGAGCGGGTTGGCCGCCGTGCGCAGGCGCACGACGTAGAGCGCGACGCCGGCGGCGCCCCCCACGAAGGCGCCGAGGGTCACCGGGGCGGCCCAGCCCACGGCGGGGCCGATCGAGAGACCGAGCATCACGAGCGTGACGGCGAGCGACAGGGCGACCGAGCCGACCCAGTCGAGGGCCCGCAGCTCGGCGCGGGCCGCGGCCCGACGGGCCGCCTGCGCCCCGGCCACGCTCGACGGGGGCGGCAAGAGGAGAGCGACCACGACCAGGGCGACCACGAGGAGCCCGAGCTGGAGCCAGAAGAGCGTCCGCCACCCGAACGCCTGGATGATCGGCGAGCCGAGCGACACCCCGATCACCGGCCCCCCCGCCCCGACGAGGCTCCACCAGCCCAGCGCCTTCACCCTCTCTTCGCGCGAGAACGCGGCGTTCACCAGCGCCCCCGACGCGGTGCCGGTGGCGGCGCCCTGGACCCCGTCGAGGGTGCGCGCGGCGATGAGGGTGGCGACGTCGTGGCTGAGCGCCGTGAGGGCGGCCGCGACCAGCGCGCCGGACAGACCCACCAGGTAGAGCCGCCGGTGACCGACGACGTCGCCGGTCTTTCCGAGCAGGGGGGCGGCCAGGCCGTAGGCGAGAAGGGGCCCGACCATCGTCCAGGTCAGGGTGCCCACCGAGGTGTGCAGCTGACGGGCGACCGTGGGCAGGGCCACGACGAAGACCGTGAAGGTGAAGTTAAGGGCGAAGAGGCCGGCGAGCAGGGCCCACAGGACCCACCAGGCGTGACGGGTCGAGGCCCCCGCGCGCGCCTGCACCCGGCGGTGCAACAGCGCCCACCAGTTGAGGTCGCTGCCCGCCTCGGTGCCGAGGGCGCCGAGGGCGGTCGAACCGGGGTCCTCGCTCGGGTCGAGGAGGGCGCCGAGGTCGTGGCGGCGCGCCCGGCGCGCCCGGACTAGCCGAGCTCGCCCAGTCGGCTGGCCAGCTCGGCGACCCCCCATCGGTCCCCCTTCTCCAGGGTCTCGGTCATCGTCCAGTTCTGGAAGAGCCGCACGGTCCCACCCTGGACGAAGTAGACGTGGCCGGTGATCGGGCACGTCGCGGTCGACAGCGCCGCCACGAGCGGCGAGACGTTGGCGGGGTCCCAGACGTCGAAGGCGGCCGGGTCGGCCGGCTTGACGACGTAGTCCGAGAGCCCCGGGGTCGACTCGGTCATCCGGGTGCGCGCCGCCGGGGCGATGGCGTTGACCCGGACCCCGTAGCGGCCGAGCTCCTCGGCGGCGATCACGGTGAGGGCCGCGATCCCGGCCTTCGCGGCGCCGTAGTTCGACTGGCCGACGTTACCCAGCAGGCCCGAGGTTGACGAGGTGTTCACCACCGCGGCCGCGACCTCGTGGCCGGCCTTGGCCCGTTCGCGCCAGTGGGCCGCGGCGAAGCGCAGCGGCACGAAGTGTCCCTTCAGGTGGACCCGCACGACCGAGTCCCAGTCGTCCTCCGAGAGGTTCACGAGCACCCGGTCTCGCAGGATCCCCGCGTTGTTCACGAGCACGTGCAGGTCGCCGAAGGCCTCCACCGCCGCGGCGACGAGTGCCTCCCCCCCGGACCACGTGGCGACGTCGTCGTGGTTGGCGATCGCCTCTCCGCCCATCGCGCGGATCTCGGCCGCCACCTCCTCGGCGGCGCTTTCCGCGCCGCCCGAGCCGTCGAGCCCCGCGCCGAGGTCGTTCACGACCACGCGTGCGCCCTCGGCGGCGAAGAGCAGGGCGTGCTCGCGCCCGATGCCCCGTCCGGCTCCGGTGATGACAGCGACGCGTCCGTCGAGGGCTCCCATGGGTTCTCCTTGGCTCAGAGCCGAGTGTACCGAGACCGCTAGCGGCGCCCGAACGTGGGCGGTCGGGCGTGGGCGTGGTAGTGGTCGGGGATGTTGCGCATGTGGTCGTCGAGGCGCCACTGCCCTCCCTCGAAGGCGGCCTCGGCCACGCGGGCGAGGGCCTCGTGCAGGGCTTCGCGCACCTCGTCGGGCGGATCGGGGTCGTGCTCGCGCCACACGACCATCGGCACCCGGCAGATCTCGCAGTCGGCGATCCAGCACCGCTCGTCCTCGTAGTAGCGCCGGGTCACCACCGCCGCCTCGCAGAGGTCGCAGCGGCTCACCGGACGACGAGCGAGACGGTCGACTTGAAGGGCACGAGGGTTCCGGCGGCGGGCGTCTCGCTTATGACCCGGGTCCACGTGGTGGTGCCCGCGAGGTGGCCCGAGGTGCTGAAGTAGAGCCCCGCCTTCTTAAAGGCGGCGTAGGTCTGGGCGTAGTCGTCGCCCACGACGTTGGGCACAGCGCGTCGCCGCGCGGCGGACGTCGTGGTCGTCGTCGGGGCGATCGTCGAGGTGGTGGTGCTGGCCGGGTTCGGACCCCGGGACAGGGCCAGGACGACCGACGCACCGGCCGGGACCGCGAGGGGGTTGCGCGTACCGTGGTAGATGACCGCGACGACGTCGCCCGCGGGCAGACTCGACGAGTAGAGCGCCGCCGAGGCCGGGCAGCTCACGCGCAGGTGGAGCGACGTGAGCTCGTGGGTCGCCCCGGCGCAGCCCCGTCCGACGACGTTGCGCGGCACTGAGACGAGGGCCGCGCCCTGCGAGAGCACCACCGAGATGGTCGAACCCGACTTCATCGTCGTGCCCGGGGCGGGCGACTGGGAGACGACGTGGCCGCTCGAGACGCGGGTCGAGTGGGTCCGCCCGGTCACGTCGACGCTGAAGTGCAGGGGGGCCGTTTGGGCGGCCGCGGCGCTGAGCGAGGCCCCCACCAGGTCCGGCACCGCGTAGCTGCGCGCGAAGAGGCCGGCCTTCCACGCCGCGCCGGCGCCGACGGCCACGACGACGAGCAGCATCGCGACGGCGATCAGCCCCCAGCGGGTGGGGCGCGCCGGCGGGCGCGGCGGCTCGAGACCGTACGAGAAGTGGGGCGTGCGCCCGCTCACCACCCGCCCGGCGCTGAGTCCCGGGCCGAGATCCTGGCGCGGGCGCAACGTCGGGCCGCTCGAGACCGGCGTCGAGGCGACCTCACTGGCGGAGGGGGCGTTGAAGCCGATGGATCGTCGCGGGGCCGTCGGCTCGACCTGGGCCAGCAGGGGCAGGCGCGCCGCGGCCCGCGGCACGGCCGCGGGCGCCGGGTCGCCGGCGACCGCCCCGAGGCGCTGGGCGAACTGGCCCGCGTCGAGGCGCAGCAGCGGGTCGGGCACGGTGGCCTGGGCCAGGATCATGTCGAGGGTGCCGAGCTCGACGCGCACCGGGAGGGGCTGGGTGAGGCGCGCCTGGGCCACCGCGTCGGCCGCCACGCCCGGGAAGGCCGGCTCGCCGGTCACCGCCTCGAACAGGACCAGGGCGAGGGCGTACACGTCGCTCTTGTCGTCGGGCGCCTCGCCCCGGACCTGCTCGGGTGAGAGGTAGCGAGCCGTCTCGGCCGAGAGCCGCTCGCGGTAGGGGTCAGCCAGGCTCGCCAGGGTCGGGTCGCCGACCCGGACGCGGTCGTCGCCGTCGAAGATCAACGAGCCCGGTGAGAGGTCGCCGAGCACGAAGCCGTGCTCGGCCAGGTAGGCGAGGGCCCCCGCGACGTCGCGGCCCAGGCGGGCGCCGTCGTCGATCGAGAGGCGTACCCCGCGGGCCAGCCGGTCCTCGAGCGAGCCGCCCGCGAGGTACTCGCCCACCACGAAGATCGCCCCGTGCTCCTGGCCCCCGTCGTAGATCCGGGGCAGGTGGGGGTGGCTCAGGGACGAGGCGCGCACGATGCGGGTGCGGAACTCCCGGCGCACCGTCTCGTGCGCGGCGAGACCGGGGGCGAGGGCCTTGACCACGACGGTGCGGTGCAAGGAGAGGTCCTCGGCCCGGTAGGCCTCGGCGACCTCGCCGACCCCGAGCAGCTCGGCCACGCGGTAGCGGCCGGCGACCACGTGTCCGTTGGGGAACTGCGCCATCGGCCCCACCCTACTGAGGGCTCAGGCGAGCGTCGCGGTCCACGCGCCGGTCTCGAGGAGCGTCTCGAACTGGGTGGCGTCGATCCGCGGAACGCCGAGCTCCTCGGCGCGGCGCACCTTGCTCGCCCCCGGCGCGGCGCCGACCACCACGCAGTAGGTCTTCTTCGACACCGAGCCGGGTGACGTGCCCCCGCGGGCCACGATCGCCGACTCGGCCGCCTCGCGGCCGTAGCCCTCGAGGGTGCCGGTCACGACGACGGCCCGCCCGGCGAGGGTCGCCGCCACGCGGGTCTCGGCCGGTCCCTCGCGCAGCGTGAGCCCGGCCGCCTTCAGCCGAGCCAGCCGTTCGAGGGTCTCGGGCTCGCGGAAGTAGAGGTGGACCGACCCGGCGATCACCGGGCCGACGCCCTCGACCGACTCGAGGGCCTCGAGCGGCGCCGCGGCGAGCGCGTCGACGTCGCCGAAGCGCTGGGCGAGCAGTCGCGCCGCGACGGGTCCGACGTGGCGGATGCCCAGACCGACCAGCACCCGTGAGAGCGGCGCCTCGCGCGAGGCCCGCGCCGCGTCGAGGAGTTGGCGGGCCGACAGCTCGCCGAAGCCCTCCAGCGAGGCGATCGCCGCGGGGTCGAGGTCGAACAGGTCGGCCACGTCGGCGACGAGTCCCGCCTCGATGAGCTGGCCGACGCGCTGCTCGCCGAAGCCCTCGATGTCGAGGGCGCCGCGCGAGCAGAAGTGGACGATCTGCTGGAGCAGCTGCGCCGGGCAGTGGGGGTTCACGCAGTAGGTGTCACTCTCGCCCTCGCGGCGCACGAGCGGCGCCCCGCACTCGGGACAGCGCGTCGGGAATCGCCAGGGTCGCGCCCGGCGCCGGCCGGGCTCGAGGACCGGGCCGACGACCTCGGGGATCACGTCGCCGGCCTTGCGCACGATCACGAGGTCGCCGGGGCGCACGTCCTTCAGGGCCACCTGGTCCTCGTTGTGCAGGGTCGCCAGCGCCACCGTCGAGCCAGCGATGGTGACCGGCTCGAGCACGGCGTAGGGCGTGGCCCGACCGGTGCGCCCGATGGAGACCTCGACCGCCGTGAGGCGCGTCGAGCGCTCCTCGGGGGGGAGTTTGCGCGCGATGGCCCAGCGCGGGGCCCGGCTCGTCGAGCCCAGGCGCACCCGCTCCGCGAGGTCGTCGAGCTTGATCACGATCCCGTCGATCTGGTAGCGCAGGTCGTGGCGGTGGTCTTCGAACCAGTCCGAGCGCTCCACCATGGCCGCGACCCCCTCCACCCGGCGGGTCTCGGGGGCCACGAGGAATCCCCACTCGGCCATCCGGGCGAGGGTGTCGACGTGAGCGGCGAAGCGCGCCTCGATCTCGCCCACCAGCTGGTAGGCGAGGAAGGAGAGGGGACGGCTCGCCGTCACCCCCGGGTCCTTCTGGCGCAGGCTGCCGGCCGCGGCGTTGCGGGGGTTCGCGAACTCGTGCTCGCCGAGTTGACGCTGGCGGGCGTTCATCGCGAGGAAGTCGTCCGGGGCGAGGAAGACCTCGCCGCGCACCTCGACCCGGCCGGGGGCGTCGGCGATCGTGGCGGGCACGTTGTCGATCGTGCGCACGTTCGCCGTGACGTCCTCACCCACTCGGCCGTCACCCCGGGTGGCCGCCTGGGTCAAGACGCCGTCGAGGTAGACGATCGACAGGGCCAGCCCATCGATCTTGGGCTCCACCGCGAAGCGCACCGCGCCCGGGTCCGCCTCGAGGGCGCGCGCGGTGCGCTCGCCCCACGCCTCGAGGTCCTCGACCGTAAAGACGTTGTCCAGGCTGAGCATCGGCTCGGCGTGCTCCACCGGGGCGAAGGGGGTCGCGGTGACCGGGGCGCCGACCGTCTCGGTGACCGAGGAGGCGCTGGCCAGCTCGGGGTGGGCGGACTCGAGCGCGCGCAACTCCGCGACCAGGGCGTCGTAGTCGGCGTCGGGGACGAGGGGGGCGTCCTCGACGTAGTAGGCGCGGTTGTGACGAGCGATCTCGGCCCGCAGGCGGGCGGCCCGCTTCTCGTTGCTCACCACGCGGCCGCGACGCCCGCGCCCTCGACGAGCTCGGGGCGCTGCTCGTTGTACCAGACGACGCTCTGGCCGGCCGCGACGGGGCGGACCGGCTCGTCGAAGACGACGCGCCAGTCGGCGCGTCGTCGCAGCGTCGCCGCCACGGCCCGGCCGTGGGCGCTGCACTGGGCGCGAACGCGCCGACCGTCGCGAGCGGGCTCGCCCGACACGACCAGCGAGCCCGCCTCGAGGGCGACTTCACGCACGAGCACCGCCTCGAGCGGCGCCACCTCGACCCGACGGGCCACGAGGTCGACCCGCGCCACGTAGCGCCGCTCGCCGTCACGCCCGGGCGTGATCCCCCGGCGCTGGCCCACGCACACGAGCTCGGCCGCGGGCACCTCGCCGACGACCTCACCGCTGCGCGCGTCGACGACCTCGGCCGCGGTGAGCTCCAGGCGCTCGGCGAGGAAGGCCGCCCGCCCGCGCTCGGCGGGGATGAAGCACACGTCTTGGCTGTCGGGCTTGTCCCAGGTGCGCAGCCCCCACCGGGCCGCCTCGGCCCGCACGGCGTCTTTGGTGAGCTCGCCGATCGGCAGGACCAGTCGCTCCAGGTCGTCGCCGGAGAGGTAGGCGAGCACGTAGCTCTGGTCCTTTCGCTCGTCGGCCCCCCGCGCGAGGCGCGCCCGGCCCCCGACGCGAGCCACGCGCGCGTGGTGGCCGGTCGCCAGGGCGTCGAAGCCCAGCCGGCCGGCCCGGTCGAGGAGGAGGTCGAACTTGACCCGCCGGTTGCACTCGATGCAGGGGTTGGGCGAGCGGCCCCGGCGGTGGCCCTCCACGAACGGGGTGACGACCCGCTCGGCGAACTCCTCGGCGTAGTTAAAGACGTGGTGGTCGATCCCGAGCACCTGAGCGACCCGACGGGCGTCCTCGGCGTCGGCGACCGAGCAGCAGCCCGAGTCGGACTCCCCGGTCCAGAGCTTGAGCGTCGCCCCGACGACCTCGTGGCCCGCCTCGACGAGCCGGGCCGCCGCGACCGAGGAGTCCACTCCGCCGCTCATGGCCACCAAGACGCGCACCGACCCAGTCTGCCAGGGCCCTCAGACGCTCCGCAGACGCTCGATCGCCGCGGTCACCAGCCCGATCACCGCGTCGACCTCGTCGCTCGTCGTCTCGGCTCCCATCGACAGCCGCAGGGACCCGCGCGCGCGAGCCCCGTCGACCCCCATCGCGGCGAGCACGTGGCTCGGACCGCTCGCGCCGCTCGAGCAGCTGGCCGCCGCCGACGCGCACACCCCGGCCCGATCCAGCACGAAGAGCAGCTCGTCGCTCGCCACGCCCTCGATTGTGAGGTGAACGGTGCCGGGGAGGCGAGCGGCGTCGCCCGCCGTGACGCGCACCCCGCCGATGGCCCCGAGCGCGGCCCCGAGCCGGTCGCGGTAGCCTCCGACGCGCTCGGCGACGCCCGCGCGCTCGCGCGCGACGCACTCGAGGGCCACGGCCAGCCCCACCGCGGCGGCGACGTCGACGGTGCCGCCACGACGGCCGCGCTCTTGGCCGCCCCCGGGCACGAGGGGGTCGAGCCCGACCCCGCCGCGCGCGACGAGAGCCCCGGCGTTGACCGGTCCGCCGATCTTGTGGGCGCACACCGACACGAGGTCGAACCCGGCCGTCGCCCGGGCGAGGTCCAGCCACGGCGCCGCGGCCACCGCGTCGGTGTGGGTCGCGCACCCGGGTACGTGGGCCGCGGCGTCGCGCACCACGTTGAGCGGCTCGAGGACACCGGTCTCGTTGTTGGCCGTCATCACCGAGACCAGGGCCACGTCCTCGTCGAGGAGCCGGGCGAGGCCCTCGGCGCTCACCCGTCCGTCGCGATCGACCGGCGCGCGCGCGACGCTGACCCCGGACAGGGCCCGGGCGGCCCAGTCGGCGGCGTCGAGCACGGCGTGGTGCTCGACGGCCGAGACGACGAGACGGGCCCGGCCTCGCGTGCGCCGCGCCCACAGGGCCCGCCCCGCGAGGGCCAACTGGCACGACTCGGTGCCCCCGGCGGTGAAGATCACCTCGCCGGGACGCGCCCCGAGGTGGGTAGCCACGACCTCGCGCGCGTCCTCGAGGGCGCGCTGGGTGGCGCGCGCGGCGTGGTGGGCGCCCGAGGGGTTCGCGACCACCCCGTGGAGCCAGGGCGCCATCGCCGCGTTCACCGCGTCACGACGGGGGGCGGAAGCGGCGTGGTCGAAGTAGTAGGTGGTCACGCGACGTAGAAGGACTTGGCGTTGACGAACTCGCGCGCGCCCAGGACCGAGAGCTCGCGCCCGAAGCCCGAGCGCTTGGTCCCGCCGAAGGGCAGCTCGGGCATCGAGGCGACCACGGCGTTGGCGAAGACCATCCCGACCTCCAGGGTCTCGATCGCGCGGTCGACCTCGTCGGGGTCCGAGCTCCACACCGAGGCGCCGAGTCCCCAGGGCGTCGCGTTGGCGACGGCGACGGCGTCCTCGAGGTCCGCCGCGACGAGCACCACCGCGACCGGACCGAAGAGCTCCTCGGTGGCGGCCCGGGCGTCGGCCGGGACGTCGACGAGCACGGTGGCCGGGTAGAAGAATCCCCGGCCCGCGGGCACCGCCCCGCCCACGAGCGCCCGGGCCCCGCGCTCGAGCGAGCTCGAGACCTGGGCCGCCAGCAGGTCGCGCTGCGCGCGCGAGACGAGTGGCCCGAGGGTGGTCGAGGCGTCCATCGGGTCACCCATCGCGACGGCCCCCATGGCCTCGACGAAGGCGTCGAGGAACTCCGCCGCGCGCTCGCGCACGACGATGAAGCGCTTGGCCGCGATGCAGGCCTGACCGTTGTTCTGCACGCGCGCACTCACCGCCGAGGCGACCGCGAGCCCCAGGTCGGCCGAGCCCGTGACGATGAAGGGGTCCGCGCCACCGAGCTCGAGAACGCACTTCTTGAGGCTCGCCCCGGCGAGCTGGGCGACGGCGCGGCCCGCCCTCTCCGACCCGGTGATCGTGACGGCGGCGACGCGGTCGTCGGCGATCACCGTGGGGACCTGGTCGAGCTCGACGAAGAGGTTCGTCACCACCCCTCGGGGGGCGCCCGCGCGCGCGAACAGATCCTCGAGGTAGAGGGCGCACCCCGGGACGTTGGGCGCGTGCTTGAAGGCGACGACGTTGCCGGCCATGAGCGTCCCGGCGGCCATCCGCACCACCTGCCACAGGGGAAAGTTCCAGGGCATGATCGCGAAGACGGCCCCGAGAGGCTCGTAGCGCACGCCGCTGCGCGACCCGGCCGTGGCGAGCGACTCGGGCAGGAGCATCGACTCCACGTGCTCGGCCATGTAGCGGATCGTGAGGGCGCACTTCATCGCCTCGCCCTTCGCGGCGGAGAAGGTCTTGCCCATCTCGCTCGTCATGAGCTCCGCCGCGACGGGATACTCGGCCTCGAGCAGTTCGGCGACGCGGTTCATGACCTCGGCGCGCTCGGCGAAGGACGACGCGCGCCAGGCGCGGAAGCCCTCGGCGGCCCCGGCCAGGGCCGCCTCGAGGCGGGCGGCGTCGAAGGCGTCGTGGCGGGAGATCTCCTCCTCGGTGTACGGGTTGACGGCGACGAAGGGCATGCCCTCAGTCTGCCAGCGCCGTCACGACCTCGGCCGGGCCCATCGCCCGCCAGAACCCCGGCGCGCCCACCCGCACGAGGACCAGCCCCACGGCCACGGCGGCCGCACCGGCCACGGTCACCGCGCGCACCCCGAAGTGGTGGGCGAGGGTCGCCTGGGCGAGCGAGCCGATCGGGAAGAAGATGGACAGCGAGAGGTTGTAGAGCGAGATGATCCGACTGCGCTCGGCGGTGGGCGCGTGGATCTGGACCGACGCGTTGAGCCCGGTCATTGTCCCCATGTAGCTGCCGCCGATCACGACCATCGCCAGCGCCGCGAGCTCGAGTGACGGGGCCAGAGCGTAGAGGGCGAGCACCACCACGAGCACGACCACCGAGCCCGCCAGGACGGCGACCCGCGACGTGCGCGCGGCCACCGAGGGCAGGACGAACGCGCCGACGACCGCCCCGACGCCCTGGGCGGTCACGAGCAGGCCCGTGCCGCGCGCACCGGCGTGCAGCACCAGGATCGCCATGGCCGGCACGAGGGTGATGAAGGGGCTGGCCAGGACCGCGAGGCCCGCGATCGCCACGATCGGGTTTCGACAGCCCGGCACCGACCAGGCGCGCCGCGCGCCGTCCAGCGTCTCGGCGACGATCCGGACCCGACCCTCGGGTCGGGGGCGCGCGGGGGCGCGCACGAAGGCGAAGGCGACCAGCACGGCGAGGAACGAGACGGCGTTGGCGGCGAAGCACGCCTCGACCGAGCCCGCGGCGAGGGCCACGGCCGCCACCACCGGGCCGATGATCCGCCCCAGGTTGAACTGGGCCGACGAGAGCGAGACCGCGGCGAGCACCTCGTCCGGCCCGACGAGGTCGGGCAGCAGCGACTGCCACGCCGCCCACGACGCCGACGAGCACAAGCCGTCGAGGGTCGCGAGGGCGCACGCCCACAGCGGCGTGAGGTGATGGGTCAGGGCCAGCACCGCGAGGGCGCTCGCCACGACGGTCAACGCGAGGTTGTTCGCCTGGATCCAGCGCGGGCGGCTCCAGCGATCGGCGACGACGCCCCCGACCGGGGCGCCCACCACGGCCGGCAACCACGCCGCGGCGGTCAGGACCCCCAGCCAGATCGGGTTGTGGGTCCGCTCGGTGAGGTAGATGCCGAGGGCCACGCTCTGCATCCACGTGCCGACCGACGAGACGAGTGACGACGAGAGCGCCAGGGCGAAGCTGCGGTGGCGCAGCGGCCGAAGCGAAGTGGGCACCACGGCCGAGCGGTCAGTCGGACGAGGGGGTGGCGTCCTCGTCGGAGGAGCGACGCCGCGGGCGCAGGGCGAACCACCACACCGAGAAGATCGTGGCCAGCGCCCCCAGCACGCCGAGGCTCGAGCGCACGCCGTGGCCGTGGGCGGGCTCGGCCGGAGTCGTCTCGGGATCGCTCACGGCGTCCATCGTAACGACGCCGGGCCGAGGTCTCCCCCGGCCCGGCGTCGTGACGGGAGGTCAGGCCTTGGAGGCCTCGATGGCGAGTTCGATCGTGACCTTGTTGCTCACGACGATCGTGCCGTTCTCCAGGGCGCCCTCGAAGTTGACGCCGAAGTCGCGCCGGTCGATCTCGGTGCGGGCCTCGAAGCCGGCGACGGTCGAGCCGGGGGCCATCCCGGTGCCCGAGCCGAGGTACTCGAGGTCGAAGGTGACCGACTTGGTCACGCCCTTGAGGGTGAGGTCGCCGGTCAGCTCGAAGCGGTTATCGCCCTTGGCGGTGAGCCCGGTCGAGGCGAAGGTGAGGGTGGGGTAGGTCTCGATCTCGAGGAAGTCGCCACTCTTGAGGTGGTTGTCGCGCATCTCGTTGTTGGTCGTGATCGAGGCGGCCTGGACGGTCGCCTCGGCCTTGGAGGTCTCGAAGGTCTCGCCCACCGTGATGGTGCCGGCGAAGTCGTTGAACTGTCCGCGGACCTTGGCCGCGACCAGGTGGCGCACCACGAAGCCGACGGTGCTGTGGACCGGGTCGATGGTGTAGACGCCGGCGACCGGCAGCTGGGTGGTAGAGGGGGCGGTGGTCATGGGGTCTCCTTGGGTGGGTGTTGCGGTTGGCCCTAGTATATCTGCTCACGAAGATATTTGTCAAGCAGAATCAGATTTATCAATTATTCTGCTATGCTGTCTCTCGTGACCATCGACGCCGCGGCCTGCCCCTCGGGGGACGAGCGGGTCCTGCTCTACGGTCTGCTCACCGAGACCAACGCCCGCCTCTCGCGCGACTTCGCCACCGCGCTCGAGGCCGAGTGCGGGCTCCCTCTGGCGTGGTTCGACGTGCTCTTGCGCCTGCGCCGCAGCGACGAGGGGCGCCTCAAGATGAGCCAGATGGCCGACGCCATCGTCCACTCGACCGGGGGCACGACCCGCCTCGTGGATCGGCTCGAAGAGGCCGGCCTCGTGACCCGCCAGAGCTGCCCCAACGACCGCCGGGCGGTCTACGTCGCCATCACCCCCAAGGGCAACGGCCGCCTCGACGAGGCGCTGGCCGTGCACCTCGGATTCCTCGACCGTCAGCTCGCGGCGCGGCTCAGCGAGGACGAGCGCGTCGCGCTGAGCGCGCTGCTCGCCAAGCTGGGCGAGCCCCTCACCCCCTAGACGCGGGCGATCCAGGCCCGGGCGTCGCGGCCGTCGTCGAGCTCGAGCCGGTTCCCCTCCCCCTCGCCGGCGACGTCGAGCACCTCGAGGGCGAGCACCTCGAGGGCGATCGAGGCGAACTCCTCGGCGAGGTCGTCGAGTCCCGTGACCCGCAGCACGATGCGGTCCGAGACCTCGAGGCCCGACGCCTTGCGCAGGTCCTGCACCTGGCGCACGACGTCGCGCGCCAGGCCGCGGCGCACCAGGCCCTCGTCGAGGGCGAGGTCGAGAGCGACGACCTCGCCCCGGTCGCGCGACACGGCGAAGCCGCCGTGCCCGCTCACCCTCAGCTCCACGTCCTCGCTCGAGAGCGTCACCGACGCACCCCCGAGGGTGACCGTCACCGGCCGACCCGACTCGAGGGCCTCGGCGGCCGCGACGGGCTCGAGGGCCGCGAGAGCCCCGCGCAGCTCCTTGACGGCCTCGCCCAGACGTGGGCCGACGCTGCGGAAGTTGGGCACGAGCGCGAAGTCGAGCACCTCGGCCAGCTCGCCGCCGAAGTCGAGGCGGTCGACGTTGAGCTCGTCCTCGACGATCCCCACCGGCGGCCGGGGCGTGCCCGGCGGGAGGAAGACCAGGGCCCGCGACAGGGGCTGACGCACCCGCACGCCGGCCTCGGCCCGCGCGGCCCGCCCGAGCGAGGTGAGCCGGCGCGCGACGGCCATGGAGTCCTCTAGGACCTGATCGCGCCGGGACGGGTCGGCCACCGGCCAGTCGGCCAGGTGGACCGAGTCCTCGTCGGCCACCTCGAACAGCTCGTGGTAGAGCCGGTCGGCGAGGAACGGACACAGGGGCGCGAGCAGCAACGTCACCCGGCGCAATACCTCGAGCAGCGTCGCCTGGGCGGCTAGGGAGTCCGCGCGCGGCGCGGTGGGGTCGGTGCGCCAGAACCGGCGGCGGCTGCGTCGCACGTACCAGTTCGAGACGTCGTCGACGAGCTCGCGCAGCGCGTCGGCCGCGGCGAGGGGCTCGTAGCCGTCGAGGGCGGCCGTCACGGCCTCGGTGGCCGCCTCGGTGCGCGAGAGGACCCACCGGTCGATCGCCGTTCGCTCACCCGCCGCAACGACAGCCGGGTCCTGCGGATCGAAGCCGTTGAGCGACGCGTAGGTCGTGAAGAAGCTCACCGTGTTCCACAGGGTGGCCAGCGTCTCTCGAAGCGCGCCGTCGATCGCCCCGAGGCTCGTGCGCGTCGAGGTCCACGGCGAGCCCTGGGAGAACATCCACCAGCGCAGCGCGTCGGCGCCCCGAGTCGACAGGACCTCCCACGGATCGATCACGTTGCCCAGGGACTTGCTCATCTTGCGTCCCGTCTCGTCGACGATGTGGCCCAGGCAGAGCACGTGCTCGTAGGGGCTGCGCCCAAAGACCAGGGTGTTGACCGCGAGCAGCGAGTAGAACCAGCCGCGCGTCTGGTCGATGGCCTCCGCGATGAGTTGGGCGGGGAAGCGGAAGGCCTCGGTGCTGCCCGGCGCGTGAGGGTAGCCCACTTGAGCGGCCGGCATCGAGCCGGAGTCGAACCACGCGTCGATCACGGGCTCGACGCGACGCGCGAGCGACCCGCAGACCGGGCAGTCGAAGACGACCTCGTCGATCTCGGGCCGGTGGGGCTCGACGTGGCGCAGGTCCCGGCCCGCGAGGGCGCTGAGCTCGTCGCGCGAGCCCACGCAGTGCAGGTGCCCGTCGCCGCAGCGCCAGATCGGTAGGGGCGTCCCCCAGTAACGGTCGCGCGAGAGCGCCCAGTCCACGTTGTTCTCGAGCCACTCACCCATGCGGCCCTCGCGGATGTAGCCGGGATGCCAGTCGACCGCCGCGTTCTCGGCGATGAGCCGGTCCTTCAACCGGCTCGTCGCGACGTACCAGCTGGGCTTGCCCCAGTAGATGAGGACGGTGTCGCAACGCCAGCAGTGCGGCAGGGAGTGGGCGTAGTCCATCCGCCGGATCAGCAGGCCGCGACGCTCGAGCTCATCGTTGATCGCCGGGTTCGCCTCGCGCACACCGACGCCCTCGAGCCAGGCCACGGCGCTGGTGAAGGCGCCCGTCGGGCCGACGGGGTTGAGGGTGGGTAGGCCGTTCTCGCGCGCGACCTGGCGGTCGACCTCACCGAAGGCCGGCGACTGGTGCACGAGCCCGGTGCCGTCTTCGGTCGTGACGTAGTCGGCCGCGACGACCACGCAGCACTCCGCGCCCGCGGGGATCGCCACGTCGTCGAAGGGCCGCTCGTAGTGCAGTCCGAGCAGGGCCGTGCCCGAGAATGTGGCGGTGACAATCGCTCCCTCGCCGACGACCGCCTCGACCAGGTCGCGCGCGACGACCGTCCCCCCCACGACGGCGTACTCGATGACCGGGTTCACGGCCACCGCGACGTTCGCGAGCAGGGTCCAGGGCGTCGTCGTCCACACCGCGAGGTGGGTCGCCCCGCCGAGGTCGTCGCGGCCGTGCGCGTCGACGAGGCGAAGACGCACGAAGCAGCTCTGGTCGACCTCGTCGTAGTAGACGCCGGGCTGGCCGAGCTCGTGGGAGGAGAGCGCCGTCTCGCACCGGGGGCAGTACGGCACGACCTTGAGGTCCTCGTAGAGCAGCTCGGCGTCGAAGAGGCGCTTCAGGTGCCACCACACCGACTCCACGTAGGAGGGGTGGAAGGTGTAGTAGGCGTGCTCGAGGTCGGTCCAGTAGCCGATGCGCTCGGTGAGCCGCTCGAACTCGCCCACGAAGACGAGGACCGACTCACGACACAGCCGCGTGAACTCGGCGATCCCGACCTCCTCCTCGATCGCCTTCTTGCCCGAGATGCCCAGCTGCTTTTCCACCTGGACCTCGACGGGCAGGCCGTGGGTGTCCCAGCCGGCGCGGCGGGCGACGTAGTAGCCCCGCATGGTGCGGTACCGGCAGAAGAGGTCCTTGTAGACGCGGGCCCAGACGTGGTGGAGGCCGGGCTTGCCGTTGGCCGTGGGCGGACCCTCGTAGAAGACCCACGACGGGCGACCCTCGCGCACGTCCATGGAGCGTTCGAAAACCCGGTTGGCCCTCCAGCGGGCGAGCTCGGCCTCTTCGAGGGCGACGAAGTCGAACTCGGGACTGAGCGGACGGAACATGGGACTCCTTCGGGGTTCACCCATGGTACTGAAGGGCCCCTGCGGGCCCGACGCCTAGGGTGGCGCGATGCCCCTCACGGTCGAGCGCGAGCCGGTCACGGGCTACGGCGCGCGCAGCCTCTACCTCGCGGCCCTCGACGAGCTCGCCCGACGCTACGAGCGCACGACGCTGCGCGAAGCGCTCGAGGAGTACGAGCCCCCGGGCGGTCTCTTTGTCGTCGCGCGCGACGACGGCGCGCTCGTGGGCGGGGCGGGCGTTCGGTCGATCGGCGATCCCGACGACGCCCTCGGCGAGGTCAAGCGCCTCTGGGTGCGCCCCGACCGGCGCCGCCACGGGGTCGCCACTCGGCTCATGGCGGCCGTCGAGGACTGCGCGCGCGACGCGGGCCTCGCCCGGCTCTATCTCGAGACGGGACCGCGTCAGCCCGAGGCCATCGCCTTCTACCGCCGCGAGGGCTGGGTGGAAGTCGCGGCGTACCCCGAGGGCGCCACGCCCCACCCGAACTCCCTGCTCTTCACCAAGCCCCTCTAGGCGAAGCGGGCGTCGAGCCACGACGGCTCGAGCTCCCCGAGGGACGCGAGGACGAGGTCCGCGAGGGCGTACGCCGGCGCCCCGCGATCCTCGGCCGCGGGCACCGCGACGACCGTCATGCGCCCGGCCTTGCCGGCGAGGACCCCGGCCGCCGAGTCCTCGACCACCAGGCACTGCGTCGGCTCGACGCCGAGGGCCGCGGCCGCGCTCAAGAAGACGCCCGGGTGGGGCTTGCCGTAGGGCTCGTCCTCGGCCGAGTGGATCGACCCGAAGCGCCCACGCAGGCCGAAGTGGTCGAGGCAGCGTTCGATGAGGGCGGTGGGGGTCGAGCTCGCGAGGGCCAGCGGACCTCGTGCCTCGGCCAGGTCGAGGGCCCGCAGGGCGCCCGGCAGCAGGCGGCCCTCCGCCTCGACGAGCTCGCCCACGCGTTCGAGGAGCTCGGCCACCACCACCGCGTCGCTCGGCCCGTGCCAGGGCTGGCGCGCGCGCCAGTACGCCACGACCTCGTCGACGAACATCCCCTTGGTCGCGCGCAGGTCCGCGGGCAGGACGACCCCGAGTCGCCCGAAGACCACGTGTTCGGCGCGGTGCCAGAGCACCTCGGAGTCGAGGAGGAGCCCGTCCATGTCGAACAGCGTCGCGCGCAGGGTCACCCCAAGACCCTTGCACACCCCGATGTACCGTGAGCCCGTGAGAGTGCGCCCGCTCGGTCCGCGCGACGTGGACGCGGTGTGCGCGCGGGTCGAAGCCCGCGTGGCGGCGGCGGCGGCGCGCAGCACCGCGCTCGTGGGGACGCTCGATCACGACGAGCTGCGCGCCGTCGTCTCCGCCGTCACCCCGGCGTGGGTGGCGCGCTCCCGGGGGCGCGTCGTCGGCCACCTCGTGACCACAATGATCGACCGGACCCAGCGCCGGGCCTGGATCCCCCCCGACGGGGCGAGCTTCGACGACCCCGCCGTGCTCCGCGGACTGCTCGATGCCGCGGCGTCCGTCTGGCGCGACGCGGGGGCGAGCGGCTACGCGGCCTGGGTGTACGACGAACCCACCGAGGTGGACGCGTGGGCGACGTGCGGGGCGACCCTCAGCGCCCGCCGGGGCGTGCGCGCGCTCTCGTTCCCGGCCGACCGGGGCACACCGGCGGGTTTCGACCTGCGCCGCGCCGGGCCCGGCGACCTCGAGACGGCCCTCACCCTCGACCGGTGGGGCGACCCGCCGGGTGGACGGCCGCCCGACGAGCAGGAGCGGCGCGACGAGGTCGCCTCGCTGCTCGAAGACCCCGACATCGACTACCTCATCGCCGAGCTCGGGGGCCGTGCGCTCGCCCAGGCCGTGGTGATGCCCCTCGCCCCACGCCGCGGCAGCCGCGCGCCCGCGGTCCACCTGAGCGCGGTCGCGGTCGACCCGGATCGGCGCGGACGCGGTCTCGGCACCGCGCTCGTCGAGTCCGTCCTCGAACGGGCCCGGCGGGCGGGCCACGTCGTCGCCGAAGTCAACTGGCGCACCGTCGACCCCCGGGTCGAGCGGTTCTGGCGCGGGCGCGGCTTCACGCCCACTCAGGCGCTGGTCGAGAGGCCGCTACCCGTCTAGGAGAGGGCGGCCTCGATCGCGGCCACGAGGATCGGGTCCTCGGGGGTGACCTGGGGGGCGAAGCGCTGGACGGAGCCGTCGGCCGACACGAGAAACTTCTCGAAGTTCCAGCGGACGTCGCCCCGGTAGCCCTCGCCGTCAGCGACGGCGCTCAACTCCTCGAAGAGCGGGTGACGGCCCTCGCCGTTGACCTCGACCTTCTCAAAGAGCGGGAAGGTCACGCCGTAGGTCGTCGAGCAGAACGTCTGAATCTCCTCGGCGGTGCCCGGCTCCTGGGCGCCGAACTGGTTGCACGGGAACCCCAGCACGCTGAAGCCCCGATCCGCGTAGCCCTCGTGGAGCCGCTCGAGTCCCTCGTACTGCGGGGTCAAGCCGCACTGGGACGCCACGTTCACGATGAGGACGGGACGTCCCCGGTAGGGCTCGAGCGAGGTCGGCTCGCCCGAGAGGGTGCGCAAGGGTGCGTCGTAGATAGTCATGGTCGGACCCTAGCGGCCCCGGTCGGCGCGGCCCCTACGCTGGGCGCGTGTTCGCCCTCGTCATCGACGACGGAGTCCTCGACTGGCGCGAGCGGCCCGACCCCGTACCCGGTCCGGGTGACGTCGTGGTCGAGGTGGCGGCCGCCGGTCTCAACGCCGCGGACCTCCTCCAAAGGCGTGGCCGCTACCCCGCCCCGCCCGGCGTGCCCGCCGACGTGCCCGGCCTCGAGCTCGCCGGGCGGGTCGTCTCGGTGGGCGACGGAGTCGACGCGACGTGGGTGGGACGGCGGGTCGCCGCGCTCACCGGCGGGGGCGCCCAGGCGACGCACTGCGCCGTGCCGGTCGAGCACCTCCTCGCGGTGCCCGAGGGCGTCGAGCTCGTCGAGGCCGCGGGCTTCCCGGAGGCCTTCTGCACCGCCCACGACGCCCTCGTCACCCAGGGCGCGCTGACCTCGGGCGAGCGACTGGCCGTCACCGGGGCCGCGGGCGGGGTGGGCTGCGCGGCCGTCCAGATCGGCCGGGCCCTCGACGCGACGGTCGTCGCCCTCACCCGTGACGGGCGCCACCACGAGGCGCTGCGCGCCCTCGGGGCCGACGAGACGGTGGTCGCGGACGGCCTCGCCGCGATCGAGCCCGTCGACGTTGTCCTCGAGCTCGTCGGCGCGGCGACGCTGCCCGCGGTCCTGCCCCGGGTGCGGGCCCACGGGCGGATTCTGGTCGTTGGGGTGGGTTCGGGCTCTCGGGTCGAGCTCGACCTGCTCGCCGTCATGGGCTCACGACTCACCCTCACCGGGTCCACCCTGCGCGGTCGCACGCGCACCGAAAAGGCCGAGGTGGTCGGGCGCGTCGCGCGCGATCTCGGCCCGCGGTGGCGCGACGGCGCGCTCCGGGTGCCCGTCGCCGAGGTGGTCGACGTCCGCGAGGCGGCCCGCGCCTACGACGCCTTCGCCCGGCCCGGCAAGTTCGGCAAGATCGTGCTCGCCGTGGCGCCGCGGTGAGCGTCCCGGTGCCCCACCGGTCGCGGCTCGACCCCTCGAGACCCGACTACGACGTCATCCTCGCCGCGCACGAGGCGGCCGTGCGCGCCGGTGAGCCGACCTACCGCGACCCGTTGAGCGGGCTGAGCGTCCTCACGGCCGCCACCCACCTGGCGCGCGGCGAGTGCTGTTCCAGCGGCTGTCGCCACTGTCCGTACCTCGACGACTAGAGCACCGAGTCGAGCGGGGTGTAGTCCAGACCGAGGGACTCCGCGACGGGCCCGTAGGTCACGCGCCCGTTCACCACGTTGACGCCCTCGGCGAGGGCCGCGTCGCCCGCTACCGCGCCGCGCCAGCCGCGCTGGGCTAACTCGACCACGTAGGGCAGGGTCGCGTTCGACAACGCCCGGGTCGAGGTCGCCGGGACGGCCCCGGGCATATTGGCCACGCAGTAGAAGATCGAATCGTGGACGGCGAAGACCGGGTCGGAGTGGGTCGTCGGCCGCGTCGCCTCGAAGCAGCCGCCCTGGTCGACCGCGATGTCGACGAGCACCGAGCCCGGCTTCATCTGCGCCACGAGGTCGTTGGAGACGAGCCTGGGGGCTCGCGCGCCCACCACCAGCACGGCGCCGATCACGACGTCGGCCCCGAGACAGGACTCCTCGATGGAGAGGACCGACGACGCCAACGTCGCCACCCGGCCGTCAAAGACGGTGTCCACGTGACGCAGCCGCTCGAGGTTCTTGTCGAGGACCGTCACCTCGGCGTGCAGCCCCAGGGCGATCGTCGCGGCCGACATACCCGACACGCCGGCACCGATGATCACGACCTTGGCCGGCGCCACTCCCGGGACCCCCGAGACCAACGTCCCGTGGCCGCCACCCGGGCGCATGAGGTGGTGCGCCCCCATCATCGGGGCCATCCGGCCGGCCACCTCGCTCATCGGCGCGAGGAGGGGCAGGCTGTGGTCGGCGAGGCGCACCGTCTCGTAGGCGATGGCCACGTTGCCGGCCGCGACGAGCGCGTCGGTGCACTCACGGCTGGCGGCCAGGTGCAGGTAGGTGAAGAGGACCTGGCCCTCGCGGGCCGCCAGGCGGTGGTACTCCTCGGCGACCGGCTCTTTGACCTTGAGCACCATGTCGCTCTCGGCCCACACGTCGTCGGCCCGCTCGACGAGCGTCGCGCCGTTCGCCGCGTACTGCTCGTCGGGGATGGACGAGCCGAGGCCCGCGCCCCGCTCGACCAGCACGCGGTGGCCGAGGCTGGTCAGCTCCCTCGCCCCCGCCGGCGTCAGGGCGACACGCCCCTCGTCGGTCTTGATCTCGGTCACGACTCCGATGATCATCGTCGATCACCTCTCACTCTCCGGGTGCCCCGCACCCACTGGACACTCAGAACTCGATGTTGTGCATCACGTGCTTGATGCGCGTGTAGTCCTCGAAGCCGTACACCGACAGGTCCTTGCCGTAGCCGGAGCGCTTGAAGCCACCGTGGGGCATCTCCGCCACGAGGGGGATGTGGGTGTTGACCCACACGCAGCCGAAGTCGAGGTCGCGGGTCATGCGCATCGCGCGCGAGTGGTCCCGGGTCCACACCGAGGACGCGAGCCCGTAGTCGACGCCGTTGGCCCACTCCACCGCCTGGGCCTCGTCGGTGAACTTCTGGACCGTGATCACCGGGCCGAAGATCTCGTTCTGGATCATCTCGTCGTCCTGGTGGAGGTCGGCGACGACGGTCGGCGAGAGGAAGTAGCCGGCGTCACGCACGCGCTCGCCACCGGTAACGACCGTGGCGTGGGGCGGGCGGCGGTTCAAGAAGCCCGTGACCCGCTCGAACTGATTGACGTTGTTCACCGGCCCGACGAAGGCGTCCTCGTCCTCGGGCGCGCCGACGACCGTCTGGCGGGCCTCCTCGGCCAGGGCGTCGACGAAGTCTCGGTAGACGCCCGCCTCGGCCAGCACGCGCGTCGCGGCCGTGCAATCCTGACCCGCGTTGAAGTAGCCGGCGATGGCGATCGCCTCGACGGCCGCCTCGACGTCGACGTCGTCGAAGACGACGACCGGGGCCTTGCCCCCGAGCTCGAGGTGGACACGCTTGAGACCCTGGGCGGCCGAGGACGCGACCTCGCTCCCCGCGCGCACCGACCCGGTGATCGAAACCATCGCGGGCGTGGGGTGCTCGACGAGGGCCCGACCGGTGTCGCGGTCGCCGCAGATCACGTTGAAGACCCCGGCCGGCAGCACCTCGGCCATGAGCTGGGCCATGAACAGAGTCGAGGCGGGGGTGGTGTCACTGGGCTTGAGGACCATCGTGTTGCCCGCCGCGAGCGCGGGTGCCCACTTCCAGGTCGCCATCATCATCGGGTAGTTCCACGGGGTCACCGCGCCGCACACCCCGACGGGCTCGCGCCGGACGTAGCTCGTCATGCCCTCCATGTACTCGGTCGCCCCGCGTCCCTCGAGAAGTCGCGCGGCGCCCGCGAAGAAGCGGATCTGGTCGACCATCGGCGGGATCTCCTCGGCCAACGTGACGGCGACGATCTTGCCGGTGTTCTCGGCCTCGATCGCGACGATCTCGTCCTTGCGCGCCTCGATGAGGTCGGCGATCTGCAAGAGCAGGAGCGAGCGCTGGGACGGCGTCGTGCGCCGCCACGCCGTGAACGCGCCGGCGGCGGCCCGAAAGGCCCGGTCGACGTCTTTCTCATCGGACACCGGCGCCTCGGCGAAGGGCTGTCCGGTGACGGGGCTGAGCAACTCCACGTAGCGGCCGCTGGAGGGCGCTACCGACTCGCCACCGATGAAGTTCTCCAGACGACGCATGCTGTCTCCTTGGCTCGCGCCGCCCCCTCGCGGCGTCACTCGCCACTCTGCCAGATGGCCCCGGACCGGCGCAAACCGAGATTGTGAAAACAGTCGCATTATCGAAATATCACGCCGGTATCCGTCGCCGTGGCCTGCTATGCTCGCCATATCCGTTGCACGGTGGCCACATCACCGCGCGGGGGTAAGTCCAATGCCAGCAGCCAAATCACCGCGCAAGGGCCGCTCGGGCGTCGAACGCCCGGCCCCAGACCCCGCCAGTGGGGGCCCGGCAGCGCTCGACGACCTCGACCGCAGGATCATCACGCTCCTGCAAGCGGACGGTCGTCGCGCCTACGGCGCCCTCGCCGTCGAGGTCGGCCTCTCCGAGGCCGCGGTGCGTCGACGCGTGCAGCGGCTCCGGGACACCGGGGTCATGCAGATCGTCGCGATCACCGACCCGCTCCAGCTCGGCTACGGCCGGGAGGCGCTGGTGGGTATTCGCGTCCACGGGGACGTGCGGCTGGTGGCGGACAAGGTGGCGGCGATCGAGGAGGCCAACTACGTCGTGATGACGGCCGGCAGCTTCGACATCATCGCCGAGGTGATCGCCGGGGACGACAACGCCCTGGTGCACCTCCTCAACGACTCGATCCGCTCGATTCCGGGCGTGACCGAGGTCGAGACCTTCGTGTACCTGAAACTAGCCAAGCAGACCTACGCCTGGGGGACCAAGTGACATTGAACGACACCATCACCGACGGGATCGCCGTTGCCGACGAGAGGCATCCGAGCCACGGCTACTCCGAGCGGGCTCGGCGCCACCTCTGGCTGCAGATGTCACGGATGGGCGCCTACGACGAGCTGCACGAGATCCCCATCATGGTCCGCGGCAAGGGCACCCGGGTCTACGACGCCAACGGGACCGAGTACATCGACGGTCTCTCGGGGCTGTTCACCAACACGCTGGGCTACGGCCGGCCCGAGATCGCCGAGGTCGCGGCCCGCCAGATGAACGAGCTCCACTTCTTCCCGCTGTGGACCTACGCCCACCCCCGGGCCATCGAGCTCGCCGAGCGGCTCGCGGCCCTCGCCCCGGGCGACCTCAACCGGGTGTTCTTCACGACCGGCGGCGCCGAGGCCAACGAGAGCGCGTGGAAGCTCGCGCGCCAGTACCACCGGATCCGCGGCGACGTGGACCGCTACAAGGTGATCAGCCGCGACGTCGCCTACCACGGCACGACGATGGGCGCACTGACCATCACCTCGCTCGACTCGTACCGCGACCCCTTCCAGCCCCTCGTTCCCGGGGCGGTCAAGGTCCCCGCGACGAACCTCTATCGCGCGCCGGTCCACGGCGACGACCCCGAGGCGTTCGCCCTCTGGTCGGCCCAGCAGATCGAAGAGGCGATCCTGCGCGAAGGTCCCGAGACCGTCGCCGCCGTCTTCCTCGAACCGGTCCAGAACGCGGGGGGCTGCTTCACCCCGCCGCCGGGCTACTGGCGGGCGGTGCGCGAGATCTGCGACCGCTACGGGGTCCTGCTCGTCTCGGACGAGGTGATCTGCGCCTTCGGGCGGATCGGCACGTGGTTCGGTGGCCAGAAGTACGACTACGTCCCGGACATCATCACCGCGGCCAAGGCCCTCACCGCCGGCTACGCCCCCCTGGGCGCGATGATCGTCTCGGACCGGGTCGCCGAGCCCTTCCAGCACGACGAGACCGCCTTCTTTCACGGCTTCACGTGGTCGGGCCACCCGGTGTCGTGCGCCGTGGCGCTCGAGACCCTGCGGATCGTCGAGGAGGAGAGGCTCCTCGACAACGTCCTGGCGAACCAGGACTACTTCCGCGACAGCCTCGAGGCCCTGAAGGAGATCCCGATCGTCGGCGACGTGCGCGGGACCGGCTACTTCTGGGGCGTCGAGCTCGTCAAGGACCAGGCGACCAAGGAGACCTGGAGCGGCGAGTCGGCCGAGCGGCTGCTGCGCGGCTACGTCTCCAAGGAGATGTTCCGCCGGGGGCTCATCTGCCGCAGCGACGACCGGGGTGACCCCGTCGTCCAGCTGGCCCCTCCGATCGTGTGCACCCGCGAGGACATCGACGTCATGGTCGGCATCCTGCGCGAGGTCTTCACCGGCGCCGCCGCACTGAACTTCTAGCCGTGCGCCCACCGCGCTCCCTGTGGTGGGACGGCCTCGAGCGCCCCGTCGACGCCCGGCCCGCCCTCGCCGACCACCTCGACGTCGACGTCGTGGTCGTCGGCGGGGGCTTCACCGGGCTGTGGTGCGCCCGCGAGCTCGTGCGCCGCGACCCCGGGCTGTCGGTCGCCGTCGTGGAGCAGGCCGTGTGCGGCTTCGGCGCCTCGGGGCGCAACGGGGGCTGGGCCACGGCCCTGTATCCCCTGAACGACGAGGCCGTCGTCGAACGCGCCGGCCGCGAGGACCTCGACGTGCTGCGCGGGGTGCTGCGCCGCGCGGTCGACGAGCTCGGCGCGGCGCTGGACGAGGACGGCGTGGACGCGCACTACCTCAAGGGCGGCTCGCTCACCTTCGCGCGCAGCGAGGTCCAAGAGTCACGCCTGCGCGCCCAGCTGGCCCAGGCGCGCGACCTCGGGGACACCGAGGAGGACCTCGTGTGGCTCGAGGGCGACGACCTCACCGCACGCGCGCGCGTGCACGGCGCGCGCGGCGCGCTGTACACACCCCACTGCGCGCGGGTCCAACCGGCCCGCCTCGTCCGGGGCCTGGCCGAGGCCGCCGAGCGCCACGGGGTGCGGATCTTCGAGAACACGCGGGTCACCCGCGTCCTGGGCCGTCGCGGCCGGCGCCGAGCCACGGCGGTCACCGCGGGCGGGACGATCCACGCCGACGTCGTCGTGCGCGCCACCGAGGCCTTCACCCCGAGCCTGCCCGGCGAGCGACGCACCGTCGCCCCGCTCTACTCGCTCATGGTGGCGACCGAGCCGTTGAGCCCCGCCTTCTGGGCGAGCGTCGGCTTCGCCGGTCGTGAGACCTTCGCCGACGATCGCCACATGATCATCTACGGCCAGCGCACCGCCGACGACCGCATCGCCTTCGGTGGTCGGGGCGCCCCCTACCACTTCGCCTCGGCGGTCGAGGAGCGATTCGACGAGGTCCCGCGGGTCTTCGCCCTGCTCGAGCAGACCCTGCACGACCTCTTCCCCGACCTCGACGCCGGGCTGACCCATCGCTGGGGCGGGCCGCTCGCGATGCCGCGCGACCTCTCCCCCTCGGTCCTCTTCGACCCCGAGTCGGGACTCGCCAGCGCCGGTGGCTACACCGGCGACGGCGTGGTGTTGAGCTACGTCGCCGGGCGCGCGCTCGCCGACCTCATCGCGACCCCGGAGGAGGAGACCGACCTCACCCGACTGCCTTTCGTCCACCATCGCCCGCGGCGCTGGGAGGTCGAGCCGCTGCGCTGGGTCGGCATCAACGTCGGACTCTCCCTCGGGGCCCGGGCTGACCGGGTCGAGGAGACCGCGGGTCGACCGAGCCGAGCCGGGGCCCTCCTCGGCCGCCTCCTGCCCAAGTCCCCCTAACGCAGGATGTTGACGGCGCGCGCGGCCACGATCGCGATCGTCGCGAGCGACACCAGCGATTCCCCGAGGAAGAGCAGCTTGGCCACCGGCGACAGGGGCATCGCGTCCGCCGGGGCGAAGCTGGTGCCGTTGGCGAAGGACGTGTAGAGGTAGTCTATGAAGCG
>JAKCEK010000080.1 GCA_021838005.1 Actinomycetes bacterium | reverse complement strand
CATCGCCCAGAACGGGACCATCTCTTTGAAGAAGTGGCTCCGGCCCCGCTTGCCCCAGGTCCAGTTACGGTTCAGCCAGTAGGCCGGCACCGTGGCGATCAGGTTGCCCGTGAGCGTCGACCACATCACCCCCGGGATGATCCGGAAGCCGAAGAGGACCGCGATCGACGTGAACGAGACGGCCGTGGTGATAACCGAGCCCAGCACGTAGCGGACCATCTTCTTCCCGCGACGGGTCTGGGACCACGCGACCAGCGCGCGCAGGAGGTCACTCACTCCCCCGAGCCTACCGCCTGACCCCCCGGGGACCGGGAGTCGGGGTGCCACAATGGCTTTCGTGTCCCACGCCCTCGACGAACTCGTACGGATTCTCGACCTCGAGAGGATCGAGGTCGACGTCTACCGGGGCCCGAACCCGGCCGAGGAGCGCGAGCGCACCTTCGGCGGCCAGGTCGCGGCCCAGGCCCTGATGGCCGCCGGCCGCACGGTCGAGCGGGGCCGGGTCCACTCGCTGCACTCGTACTTCTTGCGCCCGGGCGACCCCACGACCCCGATCCTCTACGAGATCGACCGGATCCGCGACGGGCGCAGCTTCACCACGAGACGCGTGGTGGCCGTCCAGCACGGCAAGGCTATCTACAACATGGAGGCGAGCTTCCACACCGACGAGATCAGCCTGGTCCACCAGATGGCGATGCCCGAGGTCCCTGCGCCCGAGTCGATCCCGCGCCTGGCCGAGCGCATGGCGAGCGGCCGGGGCGACCTCGACGAGTGGCTGATGCGTCACCATCCCATCGACCAGCGCTTCATCGGTCCGATCCCGGGCGACCCCGCGCGCACGACCGACCCGCGCCAGCGGCTGTGGATCCGGTCCGACGGCGACCTGCCCGACGACCCGCTGCTGCACGCGTGCGTCATCACCTACGCCTCGGACATGAACCTCTTCGACGCGATCGTCAAGCCCCACCGCATCGACTGGAACGACGGCACGTTCATGGGCGCGTCCCTCGACCACTGCATGTGGTTCCACCACCAGGCGCGCGCCGACGACTGGCTCCTCTACGACACCGAGTCACCGATCGCCTTCGGCGGGCGCGGCCTCGCCCGGGGCTTCTTGTTCACCCGTGAGGGCGAGCTCCAGGTCTCGATGGTCCAAGAGGGCCTGGCGCGCGTGATCGCGCCGCGGGACTAGCCCCGCGCGCCCATCGCCACGTAGTCGCGCTGCTCGGGCCCGACGTAGAGCTGGCGGGGCCGGGCGATCTTCGAGTCCTGGGACAGCAGCTCCTTGTAGTGCGAGAGCCACCCGGCGGTGCGCGGGATGGCGAAGAGCACGGTGAACATCTCGGTCGGGAAGCCCATGGCCTGGTAGATCAGCCCCGAGTAGAAGTCGACGTTGGGGTAGAGCTTGCGCGAGACGAAGTAGTCGTCGGCGAGCGCCACCTCCTCGAGCTTCAGCGCGATGTCGAGCAGCGGATTCTTGCCGGTGACCTCGAAGACGGCGTCGGCCGTCTGCTTGATGATCTTGGCCCGCGGGTCAAAGTTCTTGTACACCCGGTGGCCGAAGCCCTCGAGCATCACCTCGTGGCGCTTGACCGCCTCGATGTAGCTCGGCACGTTGTCGACGTGACCGATGCGCGAGAGCATCTTGAGCACGGCCTCGTTGGCCCCGCCGTGGCGCGGCCCGTAGAGCGCGGCCGTGGCCGCGGCCGTGGCCGAGTAGGGGTCGGCGTGCGAGGACGCCACGACGCGCATCGCCGTCGTCCCGCAGTTCTGCTCGTGGTCGGCGTGCAGGATGAACAAGAGGTCGAGCGCCCGGGCGAGGACCGGGTCCGGCTCGTAGTGGGGCTCGGCGACCTTCCACATCATCGACAGGAAGTTCTGGGCGTAGCCGAGCGAGTTGTCGGGGTAGACGAAGGGCATGCCCACCGAGAACCGGTGGGCCGCGGCGGCGAGCGTCGGCATCTTGGCGATCAGCCGTACGATCTGCTTGTTCAGGACCTCGGGGTCGGCGAGGTCCTTCGCCTCTTTGTAGTAGGTGGAGAGCGCCGCGATCGCCGACACCAGCATCCCCATCGGGTGGGCGTCGTAGTTGAAGCCCTCGAGGAAGCGCTTGCGCACGTTCTCGTGGATGTAGGTGTGGTAGGTGACGTCCTTCTTCCACCCCTCGAACTGTTCGGCGGTGGGCAACTCGCCGTAGAGCAGGAGGTAGGCGACCTCGAGGAAGGTCGAGCGCTCGGCCAGCTGCTCGATCGGGTAGCCCCGGTACCGCAGGATCCCGGCGTCGCCGTCGATGTAGGTGATCGACGACTCGGCCATCGCCGTGGACATGAAGCCGGGGTCGTAGAACCACACGCCGGGGACGACCTTGGCGAACTCGCTGGCGGCGACGCCGCCGTGCTCGATCGGGATCTCGCGAGTCTCGCCCGTCCGGTTGTCGGTCACCGTGATGGACTCAGCCACTGTTCCTCGATTCGTCTAAGGGGGCGTAGCCAACTCTACGCCAACTCGCGAGTAACCCATTCGGCTCAACCGGCCCCCGAGGGCGACAGGACCAGTGTGTAGGTCCGCACGATCGGCAGGCTGGACCCCGCCGGCGCGCCCGAGACGCGCACGACGACGCGGGCCCGCTCGCTGGGCGCCGTCGCGAACGGCGCCAGGGAGAAGGCCCACCCGCCGAGCGGCGAGAGGGTCGCGGACACCCGCTGGGTCGAGGGCGACCCGCGCGCGTTGAGCGGGGTGACCGAGAGCGTGAGGGTGACGGGTTGGGCGGCGTCGGCGAGGTTGGCCACCGAGACGTCGATCGTGACTCGCGACACCGGCGGCACGACGAGCGTGCCCGCGGGGGCCGGCAGAGGGGCCGGCACGACCCGCACCGCGGCGATGCCGATCGCGCGCACCAGGGCCAGTCGCCGCGAGCGCGCGAGAGCGGTCAGGTCCCCGGCCGTGACGGCTCCGGGGGTCTGCGCCGAGGTCGCGAGCAGGTGGGCGTGGCCGGGTTCGCGCACCAGGGCGAAACGGTCGTGATTCCAGAGGAGGGACGTGGCGCGCAGGACGTCGGCCGGGTTACCCGTGGCGGCCACGTCCGTGCCGGGGGAGAGCGGGAGCCGCAGAGCCCGCTCCACCACACCGATCAGGTCCAACGTGGCCGCAGCGCGAGACTGGGTGAGCTCGTCGAGCTCGACGTTCACGTCGTGGGCGAGGTGGGGGGACCGCAGGCGCCGCCCCTCACCGGGCCAGTCGGCGACGACCTGGCCGAGCTGGGCCAACCGAGCCCCGAGGACCGGCCGACTCAGCCCACCCCCGTGGGCCAAGAGGTAGGCCAGACGCGCGTCCACCTGGTTCTCCGAGGTGAGCAGGGTGTTGGCGAGCGCCGCGAAGCTCAGGTCCTCGCTGCGGCGGGCCGTCGTCGCGTTGTGCGCGGCGCGCGAGACGTCGCGCGCGAAGAGGAGCACCAACAGGGTGACGACGAGGACCGCGAGCGCCCCCAGCGAGACGCGCCGGCGTTGAGCTCTCGAGCGGGCCACGGCCCACGAACCTACTCGTCGCCCTCGGGCACCCCCTCGACGGGGGCGTCGTCGAGCGCGGCGTCGACCACGGGGCCCCCGAGGACGAGGGGCTCGTCCGGCGCGCCCCAGCGTTGCGGGTTGGGCCGGGCCGCGACGCGCTCGACCGGGGAGAGCTCGGGCAAGTCCTTCGCGCCGCGCGCGCCCAGTCGCTCGAGTTCGCGCGCCCCGGGGATCAACCGGGACTCGAAGGAGCCCACCATCTTGTTGAAACTGTCGACGACCTGGTCGAGGGAGCGCCCCATCCTCGCCACGGGCTCGGCCACGTTGCGAATCCGCTTGATGATCTCCCCGGCCTGGACGAAGATCTGCTCGGCGTTGTCGTAGAGACGCTGCTGGCGCACGACGAGCGCCACCGACCACAAGAGTGAGAGCAGGCTGGTCGGTCCGGCGATCAGGACCCGCTCACCCCAGGCGTAGCCGTCGATCGCGCCGTCGGCGCGGTAGGCGGCGGTCACCGCCGCGTCGCTCGGGACGAAGCAGACCACGAACTCGGGTGAGGGGGCCACCGACTCCCAGTAGGCCTTGTCGCGCAGCGCGCGCACGTGGCTCTTGAGGTCTTTCGCGTGCTTGGCCTCGAGGCGCTCGCGCTCGGCGGCGTCGTCGGTGGCCAGCGAGGCCTCGAAGGCGTCGAAGGGGAACTTCGCGTCGACGGCTACCTTGACCCCGCCGGGGAGGTTCACCACGCAGTCCGGGCGTTGGCGACCGCCCTCGCTCAAGGCGCTCACCTGGAGTTCGTAATCGATGCCGGCCCGAAGCCCCGACCTCTCGAGCACGTTCTGGAGTTGGATCTCGCCCCAGCGCCCCCGGTGGTCACTGCGCCCGAGGAGCTGGTTCAGGCGGCGCGTCTCCTCCTGGGTCGCGTGCTGGGCTTCGAGGAGGGCCTCGGCCCGGGTTCTCACCTCGCCCAGCGCCTCGGTGTGCTGGCGGTCGAAGGCGCTCAGGTTGCGCTGGTACTCACCGAGCAGGTCGCCCAAGGGCTTGAGGGCCCGGTCGAGAGCCTGCTCGCGCTGGGCGAAGACCTGCTCCTCACGGCGCGAGAGCGTGTCGACGGCGTCGAGGTGGATCTTCGCCGACTCGGCCTGGAAGACGTCCCGGAGGTTCGCGAGGGCGGTGGCGTGTTCGGCGCGCTGGCGCTCGACCTCCGCGCGGGCCGAGCGCAACTCGGTCTCGCACACGGCGAGCTCGGTGCGGGACCGCTCCGCCTCCTCGCGCAGGGCGCGGCCCCGTCGCTCGGACCACGCGAGCACGAGGGCCGCGCCCACGACGAGACCGGCGACGGCGGACACGATCGCGACCGCGGCGGCTCCCATCCCCCCACCCTAGGAACCCGCTGTCACCCCCGATAGCCTGTCGGCGTGGCCAAGCTGTTCCGGTTCGCCCAATCCGCGTCGACGCCCGCCCCCCGGGTGGTGCCCGTGAGCGACGACCTGCGCTCCGACGTGGTGCGGGCCTTCGCCCTCGTGGGCGAGGCGATGGCCGGGGCGACCCACGCCCTCTTGGCCAACGACCGCGAGCTCGCCAAGCGCGTGGTCGAGGCGGACGTCGCCATCGACGACCTCGTCGACGGGCTGGTCGCGACGGCCGAGGCCCGCCTCATCGGGTCGCCCGACCTCTCGAGCGACGACCGCCAGGACCTTCTGGTACTGCTGCGCATCCTGCCCGAGATCGAGCGAAACGGCGACCTGGCCGAGCACATCGCGCGACGCGCGGCGCGCGGGCTGGGTAACGAGATGAGCCCGCGCAGCCGTGGCCTGATCGAACGCATGGGCGAGGTCGCCACGACCATCTGGCGCGAGGCGACCGACGTCATCGTCGACGGCAAGCCCGAGGCGGTCGGGGTGATCGAGGACATCGACGACGAGCTGGACGACCTGCACGTCTCGCTTACCGCCGAGCTCACGTCGGGGTCGATGAGCGTGCCGGTGGCCGTCGAGGTGGCGCTGATGGCCCGCTTCTACGAACGCTTCGGTGACCACTGCGTCAACCTGGCCCGACGCCAGGTCGGCCGCGACGGCGCCGACTAGACCCGCGCCAGCCAGGCCTCGGCAATCTGGACGGCGTTGAGGGCGGCGCCTTTGCGCAGATTGTCGCCCGAGACGAAGAGCGACAACCCGTTCTCGAAGGCGTCGCTCGCGCGGATGCGCCCGACGTAGCTCGGGTCCCGGCCCGCGGCGAGGCGCGGGGTGGGCAGGTCGTGGACGACGACCCCCTCGGAGCGTGACAGGATCTCGGTCGCCTCCGCGGGCGAGAGGGGGCGGGCGAAGCCGAGGGTCAGGGCCAGCGAGTGTCCGGTGAAGACCGGGACCCGCACGCAGGTGCCGCTGACCACGAGGTCGGGGAGCTCGAGGATCTTGCGGCTCTCGTCGCGCAGCTTCTTCTCCTCGTTCGTCTCGAAGAGGCCGTCGTCGACGATCGAGCCGGCGAGTGGGATGACGTTGTGGGCCAGGGTGACCGGGAACTTCACACCCGTCGTGTAGGGCATCGCCGAACCGTCGAAGGTGAGCCGCCGGGCGGACGCCCCGTCGCCGATCTCGCGGGCGAGTTCCTCCACGCCCTCGCGGCCCGCACCGCTCGCCGCCTGGTAGGTCGCCACGACCATGGCGCGCAGTCCCGCCGCGCGATCGAGCGGCTTCAAGACGGGCATCGCGGCCATCGTCGTGCAGTTCGGGTTGGCCACGATCCCCTTTGGCACCTCGCCCAGGGCGTGGGCGTTGACCTCGGGCACGACGAGCGGCACGTCGGGGTCCATCCGCCACGCCGAGGAGTTGTCGATCACGAGGGCGCCCGCGGCGGCGAGCCGGGGGGCGAGGACGCGCGAGGACGTCGCCCCCGACGAGCACAGGGCGACGTCGATGCCCGAAAAGTCCGCGCTCTCGGCGTCTTCGACCACGACGTCACGTCCTCCGAAGGGCAGGACCGTGCCGGCCGAACGGGCGGAGGCGAAGAAGCGGATCCCGTCCACCGGGAACGCTCGCTCGGCCAGGATCGCGCGCATCACCGCGCCGACCTGACCGGTGGCCCCCACCACCGCGACGTTCACGCGACGTCTCACGAGGCGTCCAGGCCGAAGGCGCTGTGGAGGCTGCGCACGGCGTCGGCGACCCTGTCCGCGCGCACGACGCACGAGATGCGGATCGAACTCGTCGAGATCATCTCGATGTTGATCCCCTGGCCCGACAGCGTCTCGAACATCAGGGCGGTCACCCCGGGGCTCGACTTCATCCCCGCGCCCACGAGCGAGACCCGGCCGATCCCGTCGTCGCTCGTCACCTCGGTGGCCCCGATCTCCTCGGCGACCTTCGCGCACGCGACCATCGCCGGCTCGAGGTCGGTCTTGGCGACGGTGAAGGAGATGTCGGTGACGTTGTGCGCGCTGACGTTCTGGACGATCATGTCGACGTTGATGGAGGCCTCGGCGAGGGCACGGAAGAGCGTCGCCGCGACACCCGGCCGGTCCGGGACACCGCCGACGGTGATCTTCGCCTCGGAGCTGTCGTCGGTGATCGCCGACACGATTGCCTCTTCCATGGATGGCTCCTCCTCCACGATCCAGGTTCCCTGCTCCCAGGTGAAGCTCGAACGCACGTGCAACGGCACGCCGTGACGGCGCGCGAACTCCACCGAGCGCAGCATCAACACGCGCCCCCCGGTGGCGGCCATCTCGAGCATCTCGTCGAACGAGACCTTCTCCAGCCGGCGCGCTCGGGGCACTACGCGGGGATCGGCGCTGAACACGCCGGTCACGTCGGTGTAGATCTCGCAGACGTCCGCGCCGAGCGCGTGGGCCAGGGCGACGGCGGTGACGTCGGAGCCGCCGCGTCCGAGCGTCGTGATGTCGCGCTCGGTGGAGACGCCCTGGAATCCGGCCACCACGGGCACCAGCCCCAGGGCGAGCGCCTCGCGGATCCGGTCGGGCCGCATCTCGAGGATCTTCGCGGACATGTGCGTGGTGTCGGTGATGATCCCGGCCTGGCTCCCGGTGAAGGAGGCTGAGCCGACGTCGAGGCCCCCCAGGGCCATCGAGACCAGCGCCATCGAGATCCGCTCGCCCGCCGTGAGGAGCATGTCCATCTCCCGGGCCGGCCGAGTCGGGGTCACCTCGTCGGCGAGCGCGATGAGCTCGTCGGTGAACTGGCCCATCGCCGAGACGACCACCGCGACCTCGTTGCCCTGGGCGCGCGTCTCGGCCACGTGGCGGGCCACCGCCCGGATGCGCTCGGCGTCGCCCACCGACGTGCCGCCGTACTTCTGCACGATGAGCGCCATGGGGGAAGGATACCGGGCCCCCCCAAGCGGCCTCGGGGGGCCCTACTAGAGTCGCACCCATGGCTACGTCCAAGAGAGAGCGGCAGAAGGCGGCCCGACGCGAGAAGCTCGAACGCCAGCAGCGCGCCGAGCGTCGTCGGCGCAGCGTGCGACGCGGGGTGATCGGGGTGGTCGTCGCCGCCCTCGTCATCGGCACCGGCTTCATCCTCTTTGGCGGGTCGGGCAAGACGCCCACCGCGACGGCCACGACAACCACGGCGCCGACGACGACCACGACGTCGGGTCCCCCCACGACGACGACCGCGGTGCCGACGAGCTTTCCCAAGGTGACCGACCCCTCGCCGGCGGGGACCTTCGGCAAGGAGCCCACGCTCGTGGTGCCCCCGGGCGCGCCACCCACCTCGATGGAGGTATCCAACCTCATCACGGGCACCGGGCCGGTCGCCAAGGTCGGCGACAAGTTGACCGCCCAGTACGTGCTGGCCACCTACTCGACCCGCAAGGTCATCCAGGCCTCGTGGACCACGCCGTCGATCGCGAAGACGGGCTTCCAGTTCACCCTGGCCACGGGCAGCGTCATTCCCGGCTGGGTCGAGGGTGTCGCGGGCATGCGCGTGGGCGGACGGCGCGAGCTCATCATCCCGCCCGCGCTCGGCTACGGCAACGTCGCCGCCGGACCGGGCATCGCGAAGAACGACACGCTCGTCTTCATCGTCGACCTCTTGAAGATCGGCTAGCGCGAGGAGATCGCATGGACATCCCCAACCTCGACGGG